>NZ_JBEYZY010000007.1:40407-158552 GCF_040646295.1 Streptomyces sp. NPDC046197
GACGTGGTCGCTGTGGTAGCCGACGGAGGCCTGAGGAGCGTGAGTCGGAGCGGATGCGATCGCGGTCCCGGCCGTGCCGATCGCGGCACCGCCGGCCACGAGAACGCCTGCCGCCGAAACGGCGAAGAGGTGCTTCAGACGTCGTGCTCGCATGATCGTTCCACTTCCTATTTCTTGATCGGCCCGCACGCGGTCAGACGCATGCGGCTGTTCGCGGCCGCAATAAGGGTGTGCAGCGCGGTCTACGATTGGCCGCGTACGTGTGGGGAGCATCTCCCTGTCGAAGCCGCCCCCGCAGCGTGGGCCTCGCCGACTACGCTGCGGCCGCTTTCCTCGTGAAGAGAATCTGACGGATCGCGTATGCCGCCGTGCCAGACCTCTCGTTAACCCACGCTAGTCGCCGCATGGTTGATCGCAACCGCTACGGCGCAGCCCAAGGAAAAAGGAGCGCATTAGGCAATACGGGCCGTACAGGGCGGGTGCTTGCGAGGTGGGCGGAACGACTGCGGCCCGGTCAAACAACCTCAACCCCCAGCTCCCATCCCGTACGCCGTCGACCCACACACCATGGACCGCGTCTGCTCGGCTCTGCCTGGGTCGATGGCGTGCGGGATGGGAGCCCCCGGCATCCGCCACAACGGACCGGCGGTCGGCGACGGCGCCCCCTCCATCCCGGTGCCGGCCGATCCCCCGCCGGAGGCACTGTTCTGACCGTCGCATGCGGTGATCGACCCGACGCCATCGAGGCCGCCGCTGGCAAGGTCCGCGTCGACGGCCCGGTCATCGACGGCCGCGCCCACACCTTCGCCGCCGTGGATGTCAAAGGCCTCGCACCTACGGAGATCCGTAGGTGCGAGGCCTTTGACCTGGTGCCCCCGGCAGGATTCGAACCTGCGACACCCGCTTTAGGAGAGCGGTGCTCTATCCCCTGAGCTACGAAGGCCGGTCGCTGACAGCGTAGCGGATGTTGGTGGGGCGGTGGGTGCGAGGCCGATGGCTCGGGTTGGGGGGTGTGGTGGGGTCGGCTACCCCCGGGTCACCCGCACTTTGTAGGTGCCCCCGAGGTCGGCTGCTGTCACGTCGATTCGGATGGCCGCCTTGGGGTCTGTGAAGGCCTCGCCCGGGGCGAATGGGGCGTCGGAGAGTTCGGCCTGGACGTTCGGGCTGCGCGTGCAGCCGCCCGAGTCGCGGTGGGCGTCGTAGACGGTGATCGGCCCGCGGCCGGTGTCGACGTCCGCGTCGACCTTGTAGATCAGGATGCCCGGGCGGCACACCGCCTCGTCGTTGCCCTCCTGGGTGCGCAGTTCCAGGGCGTACCCGGTACGGCCGTCTAGAGGGACGAAGACCAGTTTGGGGCCGCCCGCGTGCTCCAGCGGGGTCAGTGTGTACTCCGTGGAGCCCGGCTTCGCCGCGCAGCTCACCTGGGACGGGTCCAGCCAGCCGAGCTTCCACTTGTGCCAGCCGAGCAGGTCGTTGTCGGCCCCCCAGTCCTCGCTCATGATGTCCCAGTGGCCGACCGCGCCCCCGCCCTCCTGGGTGTACAGGTCGGGCAGGCCGAAGACGTGGCCGTTCTCGTGGGGCAGGACCCGGTAGCCGGTGCGGGCGTAGGAGCCGGAGCCGTCGTCCTGCCGGGAGTAGACGAAGGACGCGTTCGCCACCGGGACGCCGTCGGCGACCGGGGCCTCGGTGTTGCCGGCGAACGTCACCGACAGCACCGTGTCCAGCGCGGACGGGCCCGCGTTCGGGGTCATCAGCACATTCAGCAGGTCGTAGTCCCGGAAGTTCACCGTCGGGTCGGCCGCCGCCACGATGTCCTGGACCAGCCGCCGGTAGCCGGGGTCGAAGGGGGCGCCGCGTTCTATGCCGTAGGCCTTGAACGGCTTGGGCATGCGCAGCCACCGGGGTATCGGGGTCTCGGGGCGGTAGTCGAGCCGGCCGTAGGAGGCGTTGCGGAACCATTCCTGGGTCTGCGGGAAGAACTCGTGGAGGCGGTCGAGCGCGTTGCCCTGGCCGGGGGCGTCGGAGAAGTCGACCATCAGGGTCAGGGCGTGGACGGTGCCGGTGGAGCGGGCGTAGCCGCCCGAGGTGGGTATGCCCTCCGACATCTGCACGCTCTGGGCGCCGCCGATCCTGCACGGGGTGAGGATGCGGGCCAGCGCCGCCGCTCCGGCCCCTGCCACCGTGGAGCCCGCCATGGGGTGCCCCGTCCCCGCCGAGGTGCTGACCACGAAGGTCAGGGCGGTCACGGACGCGAGGGCGGCCGCACGGCGCTTGGGTATCCGGCGGCGGGTCGGCTGCGGCTGCATGCGTGGACCTCTCGCTCCGGGCAGCCGCCGGTTTCCGACTGCACCCTTGCGATCACCCTGGGTCGAGGGGGCGTTGGGCGCGCGCTGGAGCGGACCGATCGTGGGAACAGGCCATCCATAAGGGTGTGACCGGGCTCACATGCATTCTTTTCGGCAGTGGGAAATAACCGGGGATCGTTTCCCCGTTTAGCCCTGTGTCCGAGCGAAACGGGGAGCACGTCCCCGGTTCGTGTCCCACCGACTTTCCGAGGAGTACGTCGTGCAGGCCGTGACGACCGCCGACCCCGTGCAGCGCAGGGCGACCCGGCCCCGCGCCGACGCCGTGCGCAACCGGGAGCGGATCGTCTCCGCCGCCCGGGAGATGTTCGTCGAGTTCGGCCCCGAGGTGCCGCTGGACGAGATCGCCCGCCGGGCCGGCGTCGGCAACGCCACGCTGTACCGCAACTTCCCGGACCGCGACGCCCTCGTCCGCGAGGTCGTCTGCTCCGTCATGGACCGCACAGCAGCGGCGGCGGAACAGGCACTCAGGGAGACCGGCGACGCCTTCGAGGCCCTGGAGCGCTTCGTGCACGCCGCCGCCGACCAGCGGATCGGCGCGCTGTGCCCGATGGTCTCCAGCACCTTCGACCAGCACCACCCCGACCTGGAAGCCGCGCGCGAAAGGATCGAGCACCTCGTCGAGGAGGTCATGGACCGCGCCAGGGCGGCCGGGCAGCTCCGCCCGGACGTGGGCGTCGGCGACCTGATGGTGGCCGTGACCCAGCTGAGCCGGCCCCTGGCCGGTACCGGCTGCCTCAGCATCGACCGCTTCGTACACCGTCATCTGCAGCTGTTCCTGGACGGACTGCGGGCCCCGGCCCGATCCGTCCTGCCGGGCACGGCCGCGACCATGGAGGATCTGCGCCAGGCCTGAGCAAGGCGTCGCGGCGAGCGACCGAGCGATCAGCGGCGAGCGATTGATTCCGCCCGCCCCACCCGTCCAACCCGACAGCAGCGCCTCTTCGACGCCCTCCACGGCCCCCTTTCCGCGACCAAGCCCCACGGCCCCCTTTCCGTCACCAAGCCCTGCTCCGCGTCGTCCTTCCCGTCAACAACTCCTGTTCCGCGTCGGCTTTTTACGCCGACGACTCCTGCTCCGCGTCGTCCTTCCCGTCAACAACTCCTGTTCCGCGTCGGCTTTTTACGCTGACGACTCCTGTTCTACGTCGTCCTTCCCGTCAACAACTCCCGTTCTACGACGCCCTTTTCCGTCACGAAGTACCGAAGTGGGTACCCCCATGTCTGACACAGCCTCAAAGGCTCCCGGCGCCGCCGACGCCAACCGGTGGAAAGCGCTCGTCTTCATCGCGCTCGCCCAGCTGATGGTCGTCCTGGACGCCACCATCGTGAACATCGCCCTGCCCTCGGCGCAGCAGGACCTGGGCATCTCCGACGGCAACCGGCAGTGGGTCGTCACGGCCTACGCCCTCGCCTTCGGCGGTCTGCTGCTGTTCGGCGGCCGGGTGGCCGACCTGTGGGGCCGCAAGCGCGCCTTCGTCATCGGCCTGACCGGCTTCGCCGCCGCCTCGGCGCTGGGCGGCGCGGCCACGTCGGGCGCGACGATGTTCGGCGCCCGCGCCCTCCAGGGTGTCTTCGGCGCCATGCTCGCCCCGGCCGCGCTCTCCCTGCTCGCCGTGATGTTCACCGACGCCAAGGAGCGCGCCAAGGCGTTCGGCATCTACGGCGCGATCGCCGGTGGCGGCGGCGCCGTCGGCTTCATCCTCGGCGGTGTGCTCACCGAGTACCTGGACTGGCGCTGGACGTTCTTCGTCAACATCCCGTTCGCGATCGTCGCGGCCGCCGGTGCCTACTTCGTCATCCGTGAGCCGGAGGGCGCCCGCAACCGGTCCCCGCTCGACATACCCGGCGTGCTGCTGTCGACGATCGGCCTGGTCTCGCTGGTCTACGGCTTCACCCGTGCCGAGTCCGACGGCTGGGGCGACTCCCTGACCGTCACCCTCTTCGTCGCGTCGGCCGTCTTCCTGCTGGCCTTCGTCCTCACCGAGGCGAAGGTGAAGGCCCCGCTGCTGCCCCTGCGCGTGGTCACCGACCGCAACCGCGGCGGCATCTACCTCTCGCTCGGCATCGCGATCATCGCGATGTTCGGCACCTTCCTCTTCCTGACCTACTACCTGCAGGTCGTGAAGGGCTACTCGCCGATCAGGACCGGCTTCGCCTTCCTGCCGATGATCGTCGGCATGATGGTGGGCTCGACCCAGATCGGCACCCGCCTGATGACCCGCGTCCCGGCCCGGCTGCTGATGGGCCCCGGCTTCCTGGTCGCCGCGTCCGGCATGTTCCTGCTGACCCAGCTGGAGATCGGCTCGTCGTACGCCTCGCTCGTACTGCCGTCGATGCTGCTGCTCGGTCTCGGCATGGGTACGGCGTTCATGCCCGCCATGTCCCTGGCCACCCAGGGCGTCGAGCCCCGGGACGCCGGTGTCGCCTCCGCGATGGTCAACACCTCGCAGCAGGTGGGCGGCGCGATCGGTACGGCCCTGCTGAACACCATCGCCTCCTCCGCGACGGCCGCGTACAACAAGGACCACATCGCGACCGCCACCTCCAAGCCCCAGCAGCAGCTGGTCCAGCTGCAGGGCATGGTGCACGGCTACACCAACGCCATCTGGTTCGCCGTCGGCATGCTGGTGCTCGCCGCGGCGATCGTGGTGACCTTCGTCAACGCCGGCCGGCCGGGCACCACCACGGTCGCCGGTTCCGGTGAGGGTGTCGAGGACGAGATCGCGGTGCCGGTGGTCGCCCACTGAGCCGCTGACCGGCGTACGGCGTACTGCTTCGGATCACTGAAGGTCGTACCGCTTCGCACCACCGGTGCGTACGGGGTGTGGGGACGCCTCGTACGCACCCGCCCCGGGCCTGCCCCGGCTCCCTGACCGAGCGGATCAGCGGAGCCAGGGCAGGTCCGCACCTGCTTCGTTCGGCTGCAGTCCCTCGGCGATGACCTCCATGATCTCGCCGAGGGACTTCTGCTGTTCGGGGGAGAGCCGGTCGAACATCGCCTGGCGTACGGCGTCCACATGGCCGGGCGCGGCGCGCCGCAGCACGTCGTAGCCCTGGTCGGTGAGCACCGCGAACTGACCCCGTTTGTCCGAGGCGCATTCCTCGCGGCGGACCCAGCCGTTCTTCTCCAGGCGCGCGATGGCGTGGGAGAGGCGGGAGCGGGTGATCTTCGCGCTCATGGCCAGCTCGGTCATCCGCAGCCTGCGGCGCGGCGCCTCCGCGAGCTGGACGAGGAGGCCGTAATAGATGTGCGGCATGCCCGCGTCGCGCTGCAGCTGACGGTCGAGGTGATCGTCCAGGAGTGTGGTGGCGTGCAGGTAGGAGCGCCACACGCGCTGCTCCTCGGCGGTCAGCCAGCGGGGCGTGTCGGCGGGGGCGGAGTCGCGGGCGGAAGCGGGTGCCGTGTTCATGTAGTCCACTGTACGAGCCTGCTCCTTGAAACTTAAACAACCTGGCCGTAAGCTCGCTCATGAGCTGGAGCTTTAGAGTTCAAGTAACTTCGTTACTGTGACCCGTGGCCCTGGAGCCCGTAGTCCAGTAACACCCTCGCGCGCCCGGGCCACAATCCGCGACCGCGCCAGCATCCCCGGAAGGAGTCGTCGTCATGTCCGCCGCCGTCCAGGAGCGCATGCCCGCCCTCTACCTCAGCCACGGCGCTCCGCCGCTCGCCGACGACCCGGTCTGGCCCGGCGAGCTGGCCGCCTGGTCGGCCGGCCTGCCCCGCCCCAAGGCCGTCCTCGTGGTCTCCGCCCACTGGGAGGAGGCGCCGCTCGCCCTCGGTGCGACCGGGACGGCTCCGCTGGTCTACGACTTCTGGGGATTCCCCGAGCGCTACTACCAGGTGCGCTACGCCGCCCCCGGCGCCCCGGAACTCGCCGAGAGCGTACGGAAGTTGCTGCGGGCCCCGGGTCTGCCGGTGCAGGACGTCCCCGACCGCGGCCTCGACCACGGCGCCTACGTCCCGCTGGCGGAGATGTTCCCCGCGGCCGACGTCCCCGTCCTGCAGATGTCCCTGCCGACCCTCGATCCGGTCCGGCTGATGCAGATGGGCCGCAGGCTCGCGCCGCTGCGCGACGAGGGCGTGCTGATCGTCGGCTCCGGCTTCTTCACCCACAACCTGTCCGCCCTGCGGTACGCCGGGAACGGGGTGCCGAGCTGGTCCGCCGAGTTCGACGACTGGGGCCGGCGCGCCCTGGAGGACCGCGACTGGGACGCTCTGCTGGACTTCCTGAACAAGGCCCCGGCCGGCCGGTACGCCCATCCGCGTACCGAGCACTTCGCCCCGCTGTTCGTGACCATGGGCGCGGCGGAGGCCGGCGGTGAGCTGGACGCGCAGAGGTCCGTGATCGACGGCTTCTGGATGGGAATGGCCAAGCGGTCGGTGCAGTTCGGCTGAGACGGGCGCGCCCGCGGTGAGACGTCCGCGGGTGCGGTGCGTAAGACCTGGGTGTGCGGAGTCTGGGAATCTCCTGGGAGTCCGGGTTTGCGGCAACCTTCCGCCGGTACGACCCGTCATCAGGGGTGAGGGCGAGCGGTCGACGGCGGCACTCCCTCACGGCGAAGGTGGCGGTATCCAGTGTGACGCACATCTCACGCACGGGGTGAACGGTGGGCGCGCGAGGGCTCGGCGGGAGTGCTCGGCTCCCTTCTGACCTGCACCTCCGTAGGTGCGGACGGGTCGTCCGCGGTCCGTGCGGCGGAACAGGGTACTGCATGATCGAAAAATTGGGGGGCGGGTTGGGAATTCTGTCCGGATTCCAGTCGTTGTTTCCATCGGATGCAGGGCACCCGAGGAGAGTTCCGAAGAGAGTGCCAAGCGTCTCAAGGACCACCCGCTGACCGTCCCCAGTGCCTCAACGGCCTGGGGGGACCCCATTCGCAAGGGAGCACGCATGGCAACCCGTGCCGTCGCCCGTCGCCAGTCCGCCACCGGCGAGACGGCCGACGCGGCAAGCAGTGTTCGCGCCCATGGCGGCGAGATCGCCGACCGCGACCTGGTCGGCATGTATCTCGACGAGATCGCACGTACACCGCTGCTCGACGCCGCCAAGGAAGTCGAGCTGTCCCAGATCATCGAGGCGGGTGTGTTCGCACGGCAGATCCTCGACGGCTACGAGGAGTCCAGGACGGAGGCCGGCCGCGAGGAGCTGGAGGCTCTGGTCGCCGAGGGGGAGCGGGCCAAGGACGTCTTCATCCGCTCCAACCTGCGCCTGGTCGTGGCGGTCGCCCGCCGGTACCCGCGCAGTGGCCTCCCCCTGCTCGACCTGATCCAGGAGGGCAACGCCGGTCTGGTGCGCGCGGTGGAGAAGTTCGACTACCGCAAGGGCTTCAAGTTCTCGACGTACGCGACCTGGTGGATCCGGCAGGCGATCACACGGTCGATAGCCGACCAGTCCCGCACCATCCGCCTGCCCGTCCACCTGGTGGAGGAGCTGGGCCGCATCCGCCGTGTCCAGCGCGAGTTCAACCGGGAGAACGGCCGGGATCCGGAGCCCGCGGAGATCGCCGCCGAGCTCGGCTCCGCGCCGGAGCGCGTCTCGGACGTCCTCGACTGGGCCCGCGACCCGGTGTCGCTGAACATGCCGGTGGACGACGCCGGCGAGACCCAGTTCGGCGACCTCCTGGAGGACACCTCGGCGGTCTCCCCGGAGCAGTCGGTCCTGACCCTGCTGCGCAGCGAGGAGCTCGACGACCTGATCGGCCGCCTCGACCAGCGCACGGCCTCCATCATCAAGATGCGCTACGGCATCGAGGACGGCCGCGAGCGCACGCTGACCGAGGTCGGCAAGGAGCACGGCCTGACACGCGAACGCATCCGCCAGATCGAGAAGCACGCGCTGCTGGAGCTGAAGAAGCTGGCGCGCGACACCGGCTTCGACGCGGCGGCCTGACGGCGGCGCACGACCGTCGGCGGCCGCGTACGCCCGGTGGCGAAAGACCGCGCAAACATGGCCGTGTCCCGTCGCTTCAACCGACAGGGCCTCGGGAACAAACCTTCAGGGCGCGGTAGTTCGCGTCCGGGGCCAGCCCCGAGACCTCGTGAACCAAGTCCCGACGCAATCCCCCCCCGGCGCCGGGACTCTCCCCAGCCGGGCTTCGGCGCCTCACCCCCCAGGCGCCGGGGCCCGGCTCTTCTCCGTGCCCCACGGGAACTGGGGGAGACGGGGCACCCCGGACCTGAACCCCGGGGTGGCCCGCCAGATGGCAGATTGTGCCACACCGGCATAGCCTGCCGAGGTGAGCACCACCCCCGACCCCAAGCAGTCCCGCACCCCGGCCTCGCCCACCTCCCACACCTCGCTGACCGAGCGCCGCAAGGCCGCCACCCGCATGGACATCGCCCGCGCGGCGGCCCACCTCTTCGTGACCCAGGGCCTGCGCGCCACCCGCGCCGAGGACATCGCCCAGGCGGCCGGCATCGCCCCGCGCACCTTCTACCGCTACTTCGCCACCAAGGAGGAGGCCGTCTCCCCGCTCTACGCGGCGGGCGCCCAGCGCTGGGCCGAGGCGGTCCGCGAGGCCCCCGCCGGCCTCTCCGTCCCCAAGGCCCTGGAACACGCGGTCCGCTACACGCTCACCCCCGGCGCCGGCGTCTCGGCCTCCTCCTGGCAGTGGGTACGCACCCTCATCCGCCTGGCGGACACGAACCCGGCGGTGCGCAAGGTGTGGGCGCAGGTGTGCCAGGCGTCGGAACGGACCCTGGCGCAGGTGCTGGCCGCCAGGACGGCCACGGAACCCGACAACGTTGCCGACACGCCCCAACTACGCTTCGCCGCCGCCGTGGCCTGCGCGGCCGTCCGAGTAGCCCTGGAGACCTGGGCAACCGGAAACGCCCCCGCCGACGGCCCCCACGGCCCAGCCGCACTGGCCCTGCACAACCTGAACTCCCTCAGCGGCTTTCGCTGGAGCCCTGAGAACACGGATTGACCTGACGGCAGCAGTTGTGTGCGGTGGGCGTTCGTGTGGGGCTGGAGGGAATGGTGCGCCACAAAGATGGCGCACCGCACCCGGCTCAACCGCCGGAGGCACCACCACCCGCCCGGCTCAGCCGTGCTCCCATCTCCCGTACGCACTCCACGAGTTCCGCCGGCTCCTGCACGGTGAACTCGACCCCCAGCGTCGCGAGCCGCACCGCGAGCCACTCCACCGAGTCCCCCACCGCGGCCCGCAGTCGGCACGAGCGCTCACCGAGGGACTCCGGCGCACCGAGCCAGGCCGGCAACCGCTCCGCGACCACCTCGGCGGACTCCGCGAACGTCACGGTGACCGCGTACGTGTCCTGCCTCCAGTACATCGACCGCCGCAGATACTCCGCCGCGCTCCCCGTGGGCAGCTCCCGCGGAGCGAACCGCGCCCCGGTGGCGAAGGGCTCGCTCACCCGGTCCACCCGGAACGTCCGCCAGTCCCCGCGATCGAGGTCGTAGGCGACGAGATACCAGCGCCGCCCGGTCGACACCAGCCGGTACGGCTCGGTCAGCCGTCGCGTCTTGGACCCGTCCGCGGCCCGGTACCCGAACCGCAGCCGCTCCTGCCCCGCCACGGTGGACGCCATCACGGTCAGCGTCTCGGGAGCGATGCTCGCCCCGTCCCCGCTGGTGAGCGGCGTCGTCGCGGCCTGCAGCGTGGAGACCCGGTGCCGCAGCCGCGCCGGCAGCACCTGCTCCAGTTTGGCCAGCGCCCGCACCGACGCCTCGTCCACCCCCTCGACCGCGTGCCCGGCTCCGGCCCGCAGCCCGACCGCGATCGCCACCGCCTCCTCGTCGTCGAGCACGAGCGGTGGCATCGCCTTCCCGGCGACCAGCCGGTACCCGCCGTCGGCGCCCTTGCTCGCCTGCACGGGATAGCCCAGTTCGCGAAGCCGCTCCACGTCCCGCCGCACCGTGCGGCGCGACACCCCGAGCCGCTCGGCCAGTTCACCACCGGGCCATTCACGGGGCGTCTGAAGAAGCGAGAGAAGCTGCAGCAGCCGTGCCGGAGTGTCCGTCGTCATGGCTCCGAGGATGCCGTAGAACTAGGACATGATCTGACCTAATGCGGTCCTACTGTCGAACCATGACCTCCCGCGAGACCCCTCATATGCCCCAGCCGCCAGAGCCCACAGGCACCACTGACACGACAGGCACCACCGACACCGCAGGCGCCAGTGACACCACGGGCCCCGCCGAGGGCAAGCACGCAACCGACCGCCGCCGCTGGTTCGCCCTGGCGATCGTGATGACCGCGGCCTTCATGGACCTGGTGGACGTCACGATCGTCAACATCGCGATCCCCTCCATCCAGCAGGACGCCGGTGCCTCCTTCAGCCAGATCCAGTGGATCACCGCGGGTTACGCCCTCGCCTTCGCCGCCGGCCTGATCACCGGCGGCCGCCTCGGTGACATCCACGGCCGCAAGCGGCTGTTCCTCGTCGGCATCGGCGGCTTCACCCTTGCCTCCGCCCTGTGCGGCTTCGCCGCCAACCCGGAGATGCTGGTCGCCTCCCGGATTCTCCAGGGCGGCATGGCGGCGATGATGGTCCCGCAGGTCCTGTCGATCGTGCACGCCACCTTCCCGGCGCACGAACGCGGCAAGGTCTTCGGCCTGTTCGGCGCGATCGTCGGCCTGGGCGCGGTCTCGGGTCCGCTGCTCGGCGCGCTGCTCACCGAGTGGAACCTGTTCGGACTCCAGTGGCGCCCGATCTTCCTGATCAACCTGCCGGTCGGCATCGCGGCCCTGCTCCTCGGCAGGCGGTTCATCACCGAGTCCAGGGCTCCGCGGGCGCTGAAGCTGGACCTGGTGGGCGTCGCCCTCGTCACGCTGGGCCTGCTGATGCTGCTCTACCCGCTGACCCGCGGCCGCGAGCTGGGCTGGCCGCTGTGGGGAGACGCGTCGATGGCGGGCTCGCTCGTGGTCTTCGCGGCCCTGGTGGCGTACGAGAAGCGGAAGACGGCACGGGACGGCTCCCCGCTCGTCGAACTGTCCCTGTTCCGGGTCAAGAGCTTCGCGGCGGGCATCGCGGTGCAGACGGTCTTCGGGGTCGCGTTGGGCATCTTCTTCCTCGTCTGGACGCTGTACATGCAGATAGGCCTGGGCTGGAGCCCGCTGCGGGCCGGTCTGACCGGTGTCCCGTTCTCGATCGCCGTGTCCACCGCGGCCGGAATGTCGGTGCAGAAGCTGGTTCCGCGCTTCGGCCGCAAGGTGCTCCAGGCGGGCGCCCTGGTGATGATGGTCGGCGTACTGCTCTACGTCTGGGAGTCCGAGCGGTACGGGCTGCGCATCGCCTCCTGGCAGATGGCGCTTCCGCTGGTCGTGATGGGGGTGGGCATGGGCCTGATCGTCGCCCCGCTGACGGACGCGGTGCTGTCGGAGGTGCCGCGCGAGCACGCGGGTTCGGCCTCCGGTCTGATCAACACCGTGCAGCAGATGGGCAACGCGCTGGGTCTCGGTCTGGTGTCGGTGGTGTTCTTCGGTGTGATCGGCGACCGGCTGACCCCGGCCGAGGTGGGGCCCGCCTTCGTACGCGCCTTCCAGCACGCGCTGGTGTGGGTGGCCGCGGTGATGGGCGTCATCTTCGTCCTGATGGCCGCCCTGCCGAAGCGGTCGGCGCCGCAGGTGGAGGAGGCCGAGGAGCAGATCCCGGCGCAGACCCTGGAACCCGAACCCGTCGGCTGAGTACGAACCACCGCAGGGCCCGGAGCCGATCGAGGCGCCGGGCCCTGCGGCTGTGAGCTGGACCCACCGCACCCACCGCACCCGCCTCATCCACGCAGGAAGTCTGTTCGCGCCCGATTACGCCCGAACCTGTTTACTTTCCGGATATCCGGACGTAGCCTCGAAGAGAAACCACACAGTCGGGCATCGGTCGGAGGCAAACGGACATGTACGCACCGGAGCGGCAGCAGGAGATCCTTCGGCTCGCCCGTGACGGCGGCCGGGTGGACGTCGTGTCGCTCGCCGAGGAGTTCCAGGTGACCGCGGAGACGATTCGCCGCGACCTGAAGGCCCTCGACCGGGCCGGCCTGGTGCGGCGCGTGCACGGCGGCGCGATCCCGGCCGGCCGGCTCGACTTCGAGCCGGACCTCGCCGAACGCGAGTCCAGCTCGGCCGACGAGAAGGACCGCATCGCCAAGGCGGCCCTCATGGAGTTGCCGACCGAGGGGGCGGTGATCCTCGACGCCGGCACGACGGTCGCCCGTCTGGCCGGGGCCGTCCCGCTGGAGGCCTCGCTCACCGTCGTCACGCACAGCCTGCCCATCGCCGCCCGCCTCGCGGACCACCCGGGCATCCAGCTGCACCTCGTCGGCGGGCGTGTGCGGCACCGTACGCGCGCCGCCGTGGACGCCTGGGCGCTGCGCGCGTACGGCGAGATCCGCGCCGACGTGCTGTTCGTCGCCGCCAACGGCTTCTCCGCCGAGCACGGTCTGACCACCCCCGACCTCGCCGAGGCAGCGGTGAAGCGCGCGGCGATCGCCGCCGCCCGCCGCGTGGTGCTGCTCGCCGACTCCACCAAGCACGGCCAGGAGCACTTCGCCCGCTTCGGCGGCCTGAACGACGTGGACCTGCTGATCACCGACAGCGGGTTGAACCCCGAAGACGCCGCCGCCATCGAGCGCGGCGGCACGGAAGTAGTGCGCGCATGATCCTCACCGTCACCCCGAACCCCTCGCTGGACCGCACCTACGAGGTCCCGTCGCTCGACCGTGGCGAGGTCGTCCGCGCCACCGGAGAACGCGTGGACCCGGGCGGCAAGGGCGTGAACGTCTCGCGCGCCGTCGCGGCCGCCGGGCGGCGCACGGTCGCGGTGCTGCCCCTCGGCGGGGCGCCGGGCGCGCTCGTCGCGAACCTGCTCGACCGGCAGGGGATCGAGGTGGCGCCCGTCCCGGTCGCCGGGGACACCCGATCCAACATCGCGCTCGCCGAGTCCGCCGGCGTCCTGACGAAGATCAACGCACCGGGCCCCGAACTTTCGGCCGAGGAGCAGGAGTTGCTCCTGGACACCGTGCGGCGGCAGTCGCGGGGCGCGGACTGGATCGCGTGCTGCGGCAGTCTGCCGCGGGGCCTCGCCCCCTCCTGGTACGCCGACCTGGTCGCGAGGGCGCACGGTGCCGGCGTACGGATCGCCCTCGACACGTCCGGGCCCGCACTCCTCGAGGCGCTGCGCGAGGGCCCGGACGTGGTGAAGCCGAACGCCGAGGAACTCGCTCAGGCCGTCGGGCGCCCGCTGGCGACGGTGGGCGACGCGGTGAAGGCGGCCGAGGAGCTGCGGGAGCTGGGTGCGCGAGCCGTGCTCGCGAGCCTGGGCGCCGACGGTCAGCTGCTCGTGGACGGTGCGGGCGCCTGGTTCGGCAGCGCGCCCGTCGACACCGTCCGCAGCAACGTCGGTGCGGGCGACTCCTCGCTGGCCGGCTTCCTGATCGCGGGCGGCAGCGGCCCGGAGGCCCTCGCCTCCGCCGTCGCGCACGGCGCGGCCGCCGTCCGGCTGCCGGGCAGTGTCATGCCGACGCCCGTCGACCTCGATCCGGCCGCGGTGACGGTCATGGCCCGGGTGCCGGTGGACCGCATACTCAAGGAGCCGGTGTCATGAGCGCCCGCACGAGGTGCCGTACGGCGGCTTGGGCCCGGACGTGGCAAGGCTCCCCGTTACTCGCCGCCACCCCTGCACCCCCCGCAACCCCGCACAGCACCCCCCTCCCCACTCCCGCCCACTCCACTCCCCGGGCGATACGCGTGCATTGGAGCCCGCGATGAGCAACATGATCACCGCGGACCTGGTCGACCTCGACCTGTCCGCCGACACCAAGGAAACGGCGGCGCGCGCCCTCGCCGAGCGCATGGTGGCCCTGGGCCGGGTGACCGACCTGGCGGGCTTCCTCGCCGACGTCGCGGCCCGCGAGGCCCAGATGCCGACCGGACTGGACGGCGGCATCGGCATCCCGCACTGCCGCAGCGAGCACGTGACCGAGCCGACGCTCGCCTTCGGGCGCAGCGCCGCCGGCATCGACTTCGGCGCGCCGGACGGCCCCGCCGACCTGATCTTCCTGATCGCCGCGCCGGCCGGCGCCGACGACGTCCACCTGACGATCCTTTCGTCGCTGGCCCGGCAGTTGATGAATGCCGAGTTCACCTCCGCACTGCGGTCGGCGGACGACGCGGCGGCCGCGGCGGCGCTGATCCGCGGGGAGCAGGCCCCGGCGGCAGACGGCGCCTCGCCCGACGCGACGGCGTCCAAGGGCGCGAAGAGTGCGGCCGCGGGCGTGAAGCCGGCGGCCGCGCACGGCGCCGGCGCTTCTGCCGGTGCGAAGGCGGCCGCGGGCACCGTCGAGGACACCGCTGCGGCGCCGGGGGCGGCCTCCGCCGGCGCCGCAGCGGGCAGCGCGGCCCCGGCGCCGGGCGCCATCGCGGGCGGATCCGCCCCGGTGCCCGGCGCCATCTCCGGCGAGTCCGGCGGTGGACAACCGTTCCGGATCGTTGTCGTCACCTCCTGCCCGACCGGCATCGCCCACACCTACATGGCGGCCGAGTCCCTGGAGAACGCGGGCCGTGAGGCGGGCATCGAGGTCGCCGTCGAGACGCAGGGCTCGGCCGGCTTCACCCGGCTCGACCCGGCCGTGGTCGCGGCGGCCGACGGCGTGATCCTCGCGCACGACGTCCCCGTACGGGACAAGGACCGCTTCGCCGGCAAGCCGACCGTCGACGTCGGAGTGAAGGCGGGCATCAACCGTCCCGGCGAGCTGATCGCCGAGGTGCGGGAGAAGGCCGCGCGCGGTGAGGTGGCCGCGTCGGCCGCGGCCGGTGGCGGTACCCCGGTCGAGCGGGCCGGCGAAGCGGGCGAGGGCTACGGCACCAAGCTGCGCAAGTGGCTGATGTCCGGCGTCAGTTACATGGTCCCGTTCGTGGCCGCGGGCGGTCTGCTGATCGCCGTCGGCTTCGCCATCGGCGGCTACAAGATCAACAAGGCGCCGTCGGTGATGCACCACTTCGTGTGGACCCAGGCCGACAGCTGGGCCGCGCTGCTCTTCCAGATCGGCCTGGTGTCCTTCGCCTTCCTGGTCCCGGTCCTGGCCGGTTACATCGCCTACGGCATGGCGGACCGCCCCGGCCTCGTGCCCGGCTTCGTGGGCGGCTCGATCGCCCTCACCATCAACGCCGGTTTCCTCGGCGGTCTGGCGGCCGGTCTGATCGCCGGTGGCGTGGTGATGGCGATCCAGCGGCTCAACATTCCGCAGGCGCTGCGCGGCATCATGCCGGTGGTGGTGATCCCGCTGATCTCCTCGGCGATCGTCGGGTTCCTGATGTTCGTGGTGATCGGCAAGCCCATCGCATCGGCGCAGAAGGGCATGACCCACTGGCTGAACAGCCTCTCCGGCGCCAACGCCATCCTGCTCGGCGCGCTGCTCGGCCTGATGATGTGCTTCGACCTCGGTGGCCCGGTCAACAAGGTCGCGTACACCTTCGCCACCGCCGGCATCGCGGTCGCGAGCCCGAGTGGGTCCGCGATGAAGATCATGGCCGCGGTGATGGCGGCGGGCATGGTTCCGCCGCTGGCGATGGCCCTGGCCACGACCGTGCGCGGCAGGCTGTTCACGCAGACCGAGCGCGAGAACGGCAAGGCCGCCTGGGTGCTGGGCGCCTCCTTCATCTCCGAGGGCGCGATCCCGTTCGCGGCGGCCGACCCGCTGCGCGTCATCCCGGCCTCCATGGTGGGCGGCGCGGTCACCGGCGCCCTGTCGATGGCCTTCGGCGCCACGCTGCGTGCCCCGCACGGCGGCATCTTCGTGGTCCCGCTGATCGGCAACCCGTTCCTCTACCTGATCGCCATCGCGGCCGGTGTGTGCGTGACGACGGTCCTGGTGGTCGCACTCAAGACGCTGCGCAAGCCCGCGCCGGGGGCGGCTCAGGGGGCGGATGGAAGCGCGCAGGGCGCGACGGGGGAGCGCAGGCAACCGGTGGCCGCGTGAACCACGGCGTCGGCCCCGATGCCCACGGCATCGCCAGCGAAGCCCACGGCGTCGGCCGTGAAACCATCGGCTACGGGCCGCGGCCGACGCCTTGTCCCTTTGGGGTGCTGTGAGTTGTTCACGGCACATGCGAGATACATCACGGTCCGGGCTGAAGTCCCGGGCCCTGGTGTCTACTGGAACACATGCCTGAGCACGTCTCGACCTTCATGTGGATGGGTGTGGCCTTCCCCGCCGCGCTGACCGTCGCCTGCATGATAGGCCTGGCCCGCATCCGGCGCCGGGTCCGCTTCGAGACGGCCCGGTGGCGCCCCGCACCCGCTCCCAGCCTGCCGGCCGTGCCGCCCCAGCCGGGGTCCGGCCCGCGGCGGGAGTTCGTCGAACTGACCCCGGCGGAGAGGGACGCGTTCGCGGGCCTGGTACGGCAGCTGGACGACGGCAACTGAGCCTGCCCGGCCGCCCGTGCGGCGCGGCACCCCGCCGGAGCGCCGTTCACCCCCGGCCCGCCGGTCGCGCCCTACGAGATCTGCGCCGCCCGACGCTCCATCGCGTCCCGGGCCGCGTCCTCCGTTGCGTACACCTCGCACATGTGGCGTCCGTCCGGAGTCGCCGTGTGCTCGACCTCCCACAGGGAGATCTCCATGCCGTCGCGGAGCAGGAACGCGTGCTCGTAGAGCGAGAAGCACAGGCCGGGCGCGCGGCCCGCGCGGCGCGGCCGCCCGAAGGCCTGGGTGATCTGGTGGGCGCAGGAGGTCGCCAGCAGGGAGGCGAGGTCCGCGCCCGGCCGGTCCGGGTTCTCCGCCCGCCGCAGCAGACGGCGCGCGTGATCGGCGGAGTCGTCGGGGGTGTACGCGTGCCGCGGCTCGGGCACCGGTGACAGCTGCACCAGCACCGGCAGTTCGAACTCCGGGGCGTCCGGTGGGAGCGGCAGCCGGGCGGTGGCGGTGCGCAGCTCCTCCTCGTCGACGTACACCTCGTGCTGCGGCTCGCCGCCGGGCACGGTGTTGTGGACGAGCTCCCAGAGGGTGAGCGCCGCGCCGTCCGCGAGCAGCCACGTGTGGCGGTACGTCTCGCGGTGCAGGCCCGCGCTGTGGTGCGCGGAGTACAGCGAACCGTCGTACGCCAGTGCGCAGTCGAGCTGCCGTATCGTCTCGTCGGGCAGCTCGAAGGAGTTCAGCGCGCGGCCGAGGAGTCGCGCGAGGTGCTCCTCCGGAGACTCGGGCGACTCGCGTGGCTCGTACGCTGCCGTCTCGTACGGAACGCTCAAGGTTTCTCCCGGCGTTGCTGCATGTCACCTTGTGGGTGCATACCGTAGCCCCTCGGTCGGACATCATGTCCGGGAACCGAGAAAACGTACGCCGGGAAAACTGCCGGGCCGCGCGGAAAGTTCCCGCGCGGCCCGCCGGTCTGTCAGAAACCGCTGGCCAGTGGCGGGTTGCCGATCAGGCAGCACTTCCGGCGAGCCACTCGCTCCATGACATGTTCCAGCCATTGAGCCCGTTGTCCGGGGCGACGGTCTTGTCGGGGGAGTGCTTGACGACCACCACGTCCCCGACGAGCGAGTTGTCGAAGAACCACTTGGCGCTGGTGTCGCCCTGCGCGCCCTGGACATCCGCCAGTCCGACGCAGCCGTGGCTGGTGCCCTCGCGACCGAAGGGCGGGTTGCCCTTGTTGTACCAGTAGTTGCCGTGGATGAAGGTGCCGGACGAGGTCAGTCGCATCGCGTGCGGCACGTCCGCGATGTCGTACTCCCCGCCGAAGCCGACCGTCGAGCCGTTCATGCGCGTCTGCATGAACTTCTCGGCGATCACCATTTGCCCGTTGTAGGTGGTGTGCTCCGGGCTGCCCGACGAGATCGGTACCGTCTTGAGCGTCTGGCCGTCGCGCACGACCGTCATGATCTGCGTGCTGACGTCGACCGTGGAGACCTGCGAGCGGCCGACGGTGAAGGTCACGGTCTTCTTCTGCACGCCGTAGGCGCCGTTCGCGCCCTGGACGCCGTCGAGGTCGATCTTCATCGTGACCTTCGAACCGGCCTTCCAGTAGTCCTCGGGCCTGAAGTCGAGCCGCTGCGGCCCGAACCAGTGCCCGACCACCTTCTGCCCGCTGCTGGAGGTGACCGTGATGTGCGACTGCACGGCCTTCTTGTCGCTGATCGCCTTGTCGAACGTGAACGACACCGGCATGCCGACACCCACCGTCGAGCCGTCGTCCGGCGTGTACGTGCCGATGAAGCTGTTCGCCGTCGTGACGGTCGTGAAGATGGAGTTGGCGGCGGCCGGGCGCCCGTCGGGGTCCTTCGCGGTCGCCGAGATCTGGTACTTCGTCCCGCGCTCCAGGTGCTCGGTCGGCTTCCAGCTGGTGCCGTCCGCCGAGACGGAACCCGCCACGGCCTGCCCCGACCCGGCCACGGTCATCTTCACCTGGGTCAGCCTGCCGTCACTGACCTTCACGCCGGTCGCGTTGATCGAGGCGTCCGTCGAGCCGTCCTTGGCCGAGATGACGATCTTCGCGGTCGACGTCTTGGTGGCGTCCTTGCCGTCGCCCTTGCCGGCGTCGGCGTTGGCGTTGCCGCCACATCCGGTCAGGGTGAGGGTGCCGACCATCAGGGCGGCACAGGCCCCCAGTACGCGCCGCGCTGCTATGTCCGGCGTTGTCACGGGCTGCTCCAGGTTCGTGTGATGTGCGTGGTCCGCTGCAGTACGTGAGTAAGGAGGGGACCGCCTGCCCCCGGGGTTCCCTCCGTCCCCGCCGGGTGCCGTCACGTGACAGAACCGGGACAATCGCGGACCGCGCGAGACATTGCGCCGACGGCCGGTCCGGTGGGGCGCGCCGGTCCGGTGGGGTGCGCCGGTCCGGTGGGGTGCGCCGGTCCGGTGGGGTGCGCCGGTCCGGTGGGGTGCGCCGGTCCGGTGGGGTGCGCCGGTCCGGTGGGGTGCGCCGGTCCGGTGGGGCGCGCCGGTCCGGTGGGGTGCGGTCGGTCCGGTGGTGCGTGGCCGGTCCGGTGGTGCGTGGCCGGTCCGGTGGTGCGTGGCCGGTGTGATGGTGCATGGTCGGTCCGGCCGGGTGCGGTCGGCCCGGCGGGGCGCGACCGGCCCGGCGATGTACGGCCGGGCACGCGGTGCACGGCACCGCCGCCGAGCGCGGCCGGGCCCGCCGCTACCGGTTCCCGTACAACTCCTCGTAGGCCGGCCACACTCCGCCCGGTCCGTCCACCGACTCGGCGGCGCGTACGGCCCGCACGATGGCGCGGGTCACCAGGTCCGCGCCCGCCGCGAGGAGGTCGTTCAGCGCGAGCGGTTGGCCGTGGTCGAGCGGGGTGGACCCGGTGGCCAGTGCGAACACCGTGTCGCCGTCGTTGAGCAGGTGCACCGGCCGCACGGCGCGCGCGATGCCGTCGTGCGCCGTCCCGGCCAGCTTCTGCGCCTGCGCCTTGGACAGGTCCGCGTCCGTGGCGACCACCGCGAGCGTGGTGTTCAGCGGGGGCGGTGTGTTCCGCGCGGCGGCCTCGGACACCCGCCGCCGAGCTGCCTCGTGGACCCGCGCGTCCGGATACCGCACCCGCCCGTGGAACAACTCCCCGTACAGCACACCCGTTTCCGGATCCATGGCCGAACCCGCCGCGTTGGCCACCACCAGCGCCGCCACCGTGATCCCCGAGTCGAGCACCGTGCTCGCCGTGCCGACCCCGCCCTTGAGCCGCCCCACGGCCGCCCCCGTCCCGGCGCCGACACACCCTTCACCCACCGGGTCACCCGGTTCGCTCGCGGCGGCGGCCTCGACCGCGGCGCGCCCGGTGGCCGCGTCCGGCCGGGCCCGGAAATCGCCGCCCCGGCCCAGGTCGAAGACGCAGGCCGCGGGCACCACCGGCACGACGTGCGAGGGATCGGGTCCGACGCGCACCCCGCGCCCCCGCTCCTCCAGCCAGGCCATCACACCGGCTGCCGCGTCCAGCCCGTAGGCGCTGCCCCCGGTCAGCACGACCGCCTCGACCTTCCCCACCAGGTTGCGCGGGTCGAGCGCGTCGGTCTCCTTGGTGCCCGGCCCGCCGCCGCGCACGTCCACGGCCGCCACGGCGCCGCCCTCCGGCGCCAGCACGACCGTGGTGCCGGTGAGCCAACCACCGCCCGTGCGCGTCGCATGCCCCACCCGCACACCGGCCACGTCCGTCAATGCGTCGACTGTCATGGGCCCCAGTCTCTCCCGGTCCGCCAGGCCGGGGTGATCCAAACGACACCCCCTGGACCCCACTCAGACACGGACCGGCCCAGCCGCTCAGGTGACCGGCGCCGCGGCCTGCTCCCCGCTCTCCCGGGCTGCCGTGCGTGCGGCCAGCGTCACCCCGGCCGCCACCGAGAGCGCCGAGACCAGGCCTGAGACGAGGACCGACCAGCCGCCCAGGAAGGTGCAGCAGATCACCAGCAGAGCGGTCGTGGGCAGCACCAGCTGCTGGACTGCGCCCGCCTTGAAGTGCCGCGCGTGCAACGCCCAGACGGTGAGCAGATACAGCGCCGTCGGGAGGGTCACCGCGGCCGAGGCGGCCAGGGTGGACAGGTGCGTCTTGCCGACGACCTGCTCGACGGCCACCTCCAGGCCCGCGCCGATCGCCGCCACGGCGGCGAAGATCACGTAGTGGCCGTATCCCCACAGGAACGCCTGCCGGTTGGAGCGCAGATGCCCGTGGATCGGCACCACGAAGTAGATCCACCAGGCCGAGAAGACGATCAGCAGACCGCCCGCCGCGATCGGCAGCAGTTCGGCCAGCGCCTCGTGCTCGTCCATGCCCGACTTCACGGCGATCGTCGCCGCCGAGACGGTTTCGCCCAGCACGATCAGCGTGAACAGCCCGTACCGCTCGGCGATGTGGTGCGGATGCCAGGAGGTGGCGCGCGCCTTCTCCGCGTACGGAGGCACGCACAGCTCCGCGGCCGCCATCACCAGGAACACCCACATCCGGGCGGACGCCGGCAGGAGCAGCAGCCCCAGCCAGCCGACCTGGCACAGCAGCACACCGCCCGCGTACCGCACGGCCATACGCCTCTCCGGGCCCTCGGCCGAGCGCGCGACCCGCAGCCACTGGGACGCCATCGCCAGCCGCATGATCACGTAGCCGAGCCACACCGCGAAGAAGTCGTGGCCCTCGAACGCCTGGGACACCCCGGCGGCCAGCACCAGCACTCCGGCGATCTGCACCAGGGTGACGACCCGGTACAGCACGTCGTCGTTGTCGTACGCCGAGGCGAACCAGGTGAAGTTCATCCAGGCCCACCAGATGGCGAAGAACAGCATCGCGTAGTTCAGGATGCCGTGGCCCGCATGCCCCTCCGCAACGGCATGCACCAGCTGCACGCCCGCCTGCGCCACGGCCACCACGAAGCACAGGTCGAAGAAGAGCTCCAGCGGCGAGGCGACCCGGTGCGCCTCGTGGCGCCGTCGTGCGGTCAGTGGGCGCAGGGGGCGGGAGGCCGGCCCGGGGCCCGGGGAGCCGGGCCCCGGCTGGGAACTGGACGTCATGGCTCCCAGCACAGCAGAAAGCCGCCGGAAATGCCCGGGACGGTGGCGTCGGCGGCGGACCGTACCCTGGGGTCATGAGTACCGCCCCCGAACCGCGCGACCCGAAGAGCGCACTGATCTTCGACGACCCGCTGAACCAGCAGTCCACGGACGACACCGACCGCGGGTGGGGCGAGCGCACGGACGGCGAGAGCGCCTCCGACCTGAAGCGCTTCCTCGACGAGAAGCCGCCCCACCACCTCTGAAGCCCGCGGTGCCACCCGGCGGTGGCCGCGCCGTTCGACGCTACCGTCCGCTGCGTTCCCCGCTCCGCTGGGCGACCAGCTCGTCGCGGATCTGCTCGAGCACCTCCAGCTCGGTCACCTGGGCGACCTCGTTGGTGCCCTCCCTCGCCTTCCTGCGGGCCTCCTGACGTGCCAGGAACCTGGCCATCGGCAGGACCATCAGGAAGTAGACCACCGCCGCGGTGATCAGGAACTGGAGAGTGGCGCCGAGTACCGAACCCCAAAATATCTGGATGCCCTGGTCGCCCTTGCACGGCGCGCTCAGGCACGAGCTGTAGTGGTCGAGGTTCTTGGTGCCGATCGCCCCGACGACGGGGTTGATCAAACCTTTCACCACCGAGTTGACGATGTTGCTGAAGGCGGCGCCGACCACCACCGCGACTGCCAGATCGACGACGTTCCCGCGCATCAGGAAGGCCTTGAAGCCGTGCCAGAGGCTCGGGTCCTTCTTCTCGCTCACTGCGGGGTCCTCCTCGGTCGTACATGTTGTGGAACAAACAGCTCCGCAACCTACGGCTCACCACAGCGTCACCGCCAGCCTGGCCGTCGCGCTCGCCCCGGCCAGGCGCGCCGCGGTCGAGCGCGGCACCGAGAGCGCGACCAGTGCCCCGCTCCCCGCCGTGTCGTCCACGGCCTCCGGCACCTTGGTCACCCGTGCTCCGCGCGCGACGACGCGGGCCTCACCGCCCACGGCCGGATCCTGTGCCGCGATGACGTCGACCCGGTCGCCGGGCCGCAGCAGCCGGACCGTCGCCGCGTCGGCGATCCGCACGGGCGCGGTCACCAGGTCCACGCCGTCCGTGCCGTGGCGTTCCCGCGCCGGGTCGGCCGTCGGCGGATGCCCGCGGGCCCGGCCGCCGCGCGGCGCATCCGGCGCGTCCCGCGGGCCCGCCGCCACCAGGGCGGCCGCGGTGACGGCGAGCCCGGCCGCCACGGCCCGCTTCCTGTGCCGCAGGAGCCGACGCAGCCGGCCCCGGCCGCCGCGCACCCGCACCGGCGCGAAGTGCGGCACCTGGCAGGTGGCGGGCGCGTCCGCCCCGGGCGGAGACGAAATGGGCGGTGGACACGAAAGCGGTGGACACGAAAGGGGACTGGGAGGCGCCGGTGAGGGAGAAGAGACCGGCGAAGAGCTGGGGGAGAAGGACGGAGAGCGGGAGGACAGGGACACGGGAATCACCACCTGCGGCGTGGAATCGGCTTGCGATGCCACGATGACGCCTCGCGGCGGCGCCCGCCGGAGCCCGTGCATTACCGACGGGTTGTGGAAAACTCCCTCACCCGAACGGCAATTTCCGCCCCTGCCGCAGCCGCTACGGCAACGCCAACTCCGGATCCTTGCCGCAGCCCGTTACGGCAGTGGGCACTCCGGATCCCCCGCCGCAGCCCGTTACGGCAGCGGGAACCCCGGATCCATCCCGCCGAGCGCGTTCGCGCACAGGCAGTCCCGCTCCTCGGCCGTCGGCAGCGCGGCCACCGCGTCGAAGAGCACGCCCCGCAGCCGTTCCACGTTGGCCGCGAACACCTGCAGGACCTCCTCGTGCGAGACGCCCTCGCCGGTCTCGGCGCCCGCGTCGAGGTCGGTGACCAGCGTGAGCGAGGTGTAGCACAGCTCCAGTTCCCGGGCGAGCGCCGCCTCGGGATGGCCGGTCATGCCCACCACCGCCCAGCCCTGTGCCTGGTGCCACAACGATTCGGCACGTGTCGAGAAGCGCGGCCCCTCCACCACGGCGAGTGTGCCGCCGTCGACGGGTTCCCAGTTCCGGCCGCGGGCCGCCTTGAGCGCGGCCGCCCGTCCGGTGGGGCAGTAGGGGTCGGCCAGCGAGACGTGCACCACGTTCGGCACGGTGCCGTCGGGCAGCGGCAGCCCGTCGAAGTAGGTCTGCACCCGGGACTTCGTACGGTCGACGAACTGGTCCGGCACGAGCAGCGTGCCCGGCCCGTACTCGGGTCGCAGGCCGCCCACGGCGCAGGGGCCGAGTACCTGGCGCACGCCCACGGAGCGCAGTGCCCACAGGTTGGCCCGGTAGTTGATGCGGTGCGGCGGGAGGTGGTGGCCGCGGCCGTGCCGGGGCAGGAAGGCGACCCGCCGCCCGGCGACCTCGCCGAGGAAGAGGGAGTCGCTGGGCGACCCGTACGGCGTGTCCACCTGGATCTCGGTCACGTCGTCGAGGAACGAGTAGAAGCCGGAACCGCCGATTACACCGATCTCTGCGTTCGCCATGGCCAGCACACTAGCCGCCCGCGGACGGGCCGAAGAACCCGCAGCGGAAAGAGAAGAACGCACAGCGGAAAGAGAAGAACCCACCGCGGCGAGGCAGCGAATACGGCTGCCACGGGGCGAGCGAAGGGTGCCCTCGCGGAAACGCCGAAGACCCTGCCGGAGTACGACGGCAGGGTCCCCGCGGAAGGAAGGTCAGGCGGCGGAGCTGCCGGCCGAGCTCGTGGACGACGAGCTCTTCGAGCCCGAGGAGTCGGACGACGACGAGGAGGAGCTCGACGACTTCGACGACGTCGCCGACGAAGAGGCCGGGCTGCTGCTGGACGAGGAGCCGCGGCTGTCGTTGCGGTAGAAGCCGGAGCCCTTGAAGACAATGCCGACCGCGGAGAACACCTTCTTCAGGCGGCCACCACAGCTGGGGCACTCGGTCAGGGCGTCATCGGTGAACTTCTGCACCGCCTCAAGGCCCTCGCCGCACTCGGTGCACTGGTACTGATAGGTCGGCACTGTCTTCCTCCTGGCACTCTCACTCAATGAGTGCTAACGACGGTCCATAGTGACGTATTCCTTGGGATCAGTCCACTGTCACAGGGGCGCGGTGACCGACGCCACGTGCGACCGTGCGGCTGCGCGGCCGGGCCGTCAGCCGCGACCGCAGGGTCACCAGGGTCACGAGGGCGAGCACCGTGCCGGCCATCGGCACCAGGAACCCGGCGCCGCCCCAGAGGTGGTCCTCCAGCTGCCCGGCGACGGTGACGGCGGCCGCCTGGCCGAGCGCGACCGCGCCCGTGAGCCAGGTGAAGGCCTCGGTGCGGGCGCCGGCCGGGACCAGGCTCTCGACCAGCGTGTAGCCGGTGATCAGCGCGGGCGCGATGCACATGCCGACCAGGAGGCCGAGCGCGGCCAGCAGCAGCACCGAGTGGGCGGTCCACAGGGCGGAGGCGGCCAGCGCCAGGGCCGTGTAGCCGAGGACCAGACGGCGCTGCGGGGCGACCTTCCAGGCGAGGGCGCCGCAGACGACGCCGGAGAGCATGTTGCCCGCGGCGAAGGTCCCGTACAGGACGCCGTTGAGGCCCGGCTCGCCGATCGACTCGGTGAAGGCGGCCAGCGAGACCTGCATGCCGCCGAAGACGGAGCCGATGCCCAGGAAGGTCACCACCAGCACGCGCACCCCGGGGACGCGCAGGGCGGAGGCGTGCTCCACGCGCGCGTGCCGGTCGGCCGAGACGGACGGCTGGGTGCGCTTCTGCGCGGCGAAGAGCAGGCCGCCGACCAGGGTCAGCGCGGCCTCGGTGACCAGACCCGCGGCCGGGGCGACGGCGGTGCACAGGGCGGTGGCCAGCAGCGGGCCGACGACGAAGGTCAGCTCGTCCGTGACGGACTCGAAGGCCGCCGCGGTGGTCATCAGCGGTGAGTCCTTGAGCGTCACGCCCCAGCGGGCGCGCACCATGGGCCCGATCTGCGGCACGGAGGCGCCGGTCGGTACGGCCGCCGCGAACAGGACCCACAGGGGGGCGTGCGCCAGGGCGAGCGCCGTCAGGGTCAGGGCCGCAAGGGTGTGCACCAGGACGCCGGGGACGAGTACGGCGCGCTGTCCGTAGCGGTCGGCGAGCCGGCCGCTGTACGGCGCGAACAGCGCCATGGAGACACCGGTGACGGCCGCGGTGGCGCCGGCCGCGCCGTAGGAGCCGGTGGTGTGCTGTACGAGCAGCACGATGGAGAGGGTGAGCATCGCGAACGGCTGGCGCGCCGTGAAGCCGGGGAGCAGGAACGTCCAGGCGCCGCGGGTGCGCAGCAGCTGCCCGTATCCCGGGCGGGAGGAAGCCGTCGAGGTCTTCGCCGGTTCGTCGGTGGTGACCGTGGATCCCACGGCCCGTGCCTTTCTGCCGCCTGGTAGCGCGGGCCCCGTCGAGGGTCCGGGCGCCGAGAGCTGTCCTCTTGCGCGGACTGCGGTAGATACCGGCGCCCACTGCGGGGGGCGACTGGCCGCCATACGGTCGCGCCAGCTCTGCGTCAGGCAGAGTTGGTTCGATCAAAGTGCGCCTTCATCGTACAGGGGGATTGGCGCGTGCACCTGTGAAGATCGGCATACTCTCCGGCGTTCGCCTGCGATTACGGGGGGTGTGAATCGTGCGAAACGTGGTCTTTACGTCGGCTGATGTCGACTGATGACGGCTGATGACGGCTGATGACGGCTGATGACGGCTAATGACGGCCGCCCGCCCCGGCGCCGTCGGTGCCCAGCCAACTCGCCAGCTTTCCGCCCCGGCCGACCGCGCGCAGCCGCTTCTCCGCCGCCTCCCGGACCGGATCGGTGGCCACCACGAGCAGCTCGTCGCCGCGTCGCAGGACGGTCGCGGGAAGCGGCACAAACGATTTTCCTTCGCGGACGACGAGGGTGACGGCCGACCCGGCGGGCAGCCGCAGCTCATTGACCTCCACGCCGTGCATCCGCGATCCCTCCGGGATGGTCACGGACAGCAGATGGCCGCGCAGTCGCTCCAGGGGCGCGGACTCGATGCCGAGGTCGGCGGCCTCGGGGCCCTCGCCCAGGTCCAGCCAGCGGGCGAGCCACGGCAGGGTCGGACCCTGGACCAGGGTGTAGACGACGACCAGTACGAAGACGATGTTGAAGATGCGCCGGCTCGCGTCGACGCCGTTCACCATGGGGATCGTCGCCAGGATGATGGGCACGGCGCCGCGCAGCCCGGCCCAGGACATCAGGGCCTGCTCCTGCCACGGCACGCGGAACGGCGTCAGGCTGGCCACCACGCTCAGCGGCCGCGCCACCATGGTCAGCACCAGGCCGATGACGAGCGCGGGCCACACGTCGTCGCCCAGGTCGTGCGGGGTGACCAGCAGGCCGAGCAGGACGAACATGCCGATCTGGGCGATCCAGCCGACCCCTTCGGCGAAGCCGCGCGTGGCGGGCCAGTGCGGCAGCTTCGCGTTGCCGAGCACCACCGAGGCCAGGTAGACGGCCAGGAAGCCGCTGCCGTGCGCCAGCGCGCCGGCGGCGTAGGCGGCCACGGCGATCGCCATGACGGCGATGGGGTAGAGGCCGGAGGCGGGGAGCGCCACGTGCCTGAGCCCCCATGAGCCGAGCCAGCCCACCGCGACGCCGATGGCCGCGCCGATGGCCAGCTCCAGGGCTATGGTGCCCACCAGTACGTACCAGTGTTCGAAGGGGCCCGCCTTGGTGAAGGCGAGGACGAGGATGACCACCGGGGCGTCGTTGAAGCCGGACTCCGCCTCCAGCGTGCCCGTCACGCGCGCGGGGAGGGGCACGCGGCGCAGCACCGAGAAGACGGCCGCCGCGTCCGTCGAGGACACGACCGCCCCGATGATGAGCGCCGGCCGCCAGTCCAGCCCGATGAGGTAGTGGGCGCCCGCCGCCGTGATCCCCACGCTCACCGCGACCCCGACCAGCGCCAGTGTGGCGGCGGCCGGCAGGACCGGCCCCACCTCCTTCCACTTCGTGCCGAGACCGCCCTCGGCCAGGATCACGACCAGGGCCGCGTATCCGATGACCTGGGTCAGTTCGGTGTTGTTGAAGTGGATGCCGCCGACGCCGTCCTGGCCCATGACGACGCCGATCCCCAGGTAGACGAGCAGGCTGGGGAGCCCGCTGCGCGAGGAGATCCGGACCGCTGCCACGGCCACGAGCAGGACGATCGAGCAGACGAGCAGAAGCTGGTCGAGATGATGAATAGTCAGCGGCGGTTCCCTTCTCTGGCTTGCGTGCGGCAGGCACGAAAGCGCACGTACAAGACCCGGGGCTGCGGCAGGCCGAACCCAAGTACTTCGTTACCTTACCTAACTCTTGACGCTTTCTTGACGCTTGAGGGGGCAAGATCGAACGTCCGTCCCCGCCTGAACCCGACTCCGCGTCAAGGGGTACCGGGCCCTGCGCCTATGGTTGCTCCAGCACTCCAGTACCGCCTGCCGCTCGCGTTAGGACAGCAAGGACAGCGATGCCCCCCAACACCACCGCGTCATCGGGTCAGCAGCCCGGCAAGTCCGGCAGGAAGAAGGGGCGAAAAGCCCGACTGGTCGTGCTCGTTCTGGTTCTGGCCATCATCGGCGGTATCGCCTACGGGGCGTACTGGTCCATCAGCACGGTCCGCGCCTCGTTCCCCCAGACCAAGGGTTCCATCACGCTCGAGGGCCTGTCGGGGCCGGTGGACGTCAAGCGCGACGGCAACGGCATCCCGCAGATCTACGCGGCGTCCCCCGAGGACCTGTTCATGGCGCAGGGCTTCGTCCAGGCGCAGGACCGGTTCTACGAGATGGACGTGCGCCGGCACATGACCTCCGGGCGCCTGTCGGAGATGTTCGGCGCGAGCCAGGTCAAGAACGACGAGTTCCTGCGCACCCTGGGCTGGGACCGGGTCGCCCAGGAGGAGTACGACAAGAAGCTGTCTGCCTCCACCAAGAAGTACCTCCAGGCGTACGCCAAGGGGGTCAACGCCTACCTCAAGGGCAAGGACGCCGAGGACATCTCCCTGGAGTACGCGGCCCTGGGCTTCACCAACGACTACAAGCCGACCGAGTGGACACCCGTCGACTCCGTCTCCTGGCTGAAGGCGATGGCCTGGGACCTGCGCGGCAACATGCAGGACGAGATCGACCGCGCCCTGATGGCCAGCCGCCTCGGCCCCAAGCAGATCAAGGACCTGTACCCCGACTACCCGTACAGCCGCAACAAGGCGATAATCACGGAGGGCCAGTACAGCGCGCTCACCAAGTCGTTCGAGGCGAGCGGCGGCTCGAGCGGCACCGGCACCTCGGCGGGCACGACGGGATCCACCGGATCCACCGGCACCTCGACGGGGACGACCGGCACCAGGGGCACCAAGGGGACGACCCGTACGACGGGCGCGACCGGCGGATCCGGCTCGACCGGTTCCGGCTCGGGCCTGCAGGGTCAGCTGATGGGCCTGCACGACGTCATGGAGAACCTGCCCACGGCCGTCGGCGTGAACGGCAACGGCATCGGCTCCAACTCCTGGGTGGTGGCCGGGAAGTACACCATCACCGGCAAGCCGCTCCTGGCCAACGACCCGCATCTGTCGGCCTCGCTGCCGTCGGTCTGGTACCAGATGGGCCTGCACTGCCGCGCCGTCTCCAGCTCGTGCCCGTACGACGTGACCGGCTACACCTTCGCGGGCATGCCGGGCGTGGTGATCGGCCACAACCAGACCATCGCCTGGGGCATGACCAATTCCGGGGTCGACGTCACCGATCTGTACCTGGAGAAGCTCAGCGGTGACGGCTATCTGCGTGACAACAAGACCGTGCCCTTCAAGAGCCGCGAGGAGACCATCAAGGTCACCGGCGGCGCGTCCAAGACGATCGTCGTCCGTGAGACCAACAACGGCCCCCTGCTGTCCGACCGCGACGACGAGCTCGTGAAGGTCGGCAAGAAGGCCCAGGTGAACAGCGCGGCGCCGGACCGCGGCGACGGCTACGCCATCGCCCTGAAGTGGACCGCGCTGGAGCCGGGCACCACCATGGACTCCGTCTTCGCCATCGACAGGGCGAAGAACTGGAGCGACTTCCGCGCCGCGGCCGCGCTCTTCGACGTGCCCTCGCAGAACCTGATCTACGCCGACACCGGCGACAACATCGGTTACACGCTGCCGGGCCGCATCCCCGCGCGCGCGAAGAACGACGACGGTTCAGTCCCGGCCCCGGGCTGGGACTCCAGGTACGACTGGACCGGTTACCTCAAGCAGGACGAGCTGCCCTACGAGTACAACCCCAAGCGCGGCTACATCGTCACCGCCAACCAGGCCGTCGTCGACCCGGACAAGTACCCCTACACGCTCACCACGGACTGGGGCTACGGCACCCGCAGCCAGCGGATCACCGACCTGATCCAGTCGAAGATCGACGGCGGCGGCAAGATCTCCACCGAGGACCTGCGCCAGATGCAGCTGGACAGCAGCAGCGAGATCGCCAAGCTGCTCGTGCCCAAGCTGCTGAAGATCGACATCGGGGACAAGGACGTCCGCCAGGCGCAGAAGCTGCTCGAGGGGTGGGACTACACCCAGGACGCCGACTCGGCGGCGGCCGCCTACTTCAACGCGGTCTGGCGCAACATCCTCAAGCTGGCCTTCGGCAACAAGCTGCCCAAGGAACTGCGCGTCAAGGGGCAGTGCCTGTGGGTCGCACCCGCCGACAACACCGGCCCGGTGGACGAGGCCAAGCCGGTGCGCGAGTGCGGTGAGCGGGACGCCGACCAGGCCCAGCCGGACGGCGGCGACCGCTGGTTCGAGGTGGTCCGCACCCTCGTGGACCAGCCGGACAGCGACTGGTGGAAGACGCCGGCCTCGGGCACCCGGCCCAAGGCCGACAACCGGGACGAGCTGTTCAAGCGCGCCATGATCGACGCGCGCTGGGAGCTGACCGCCAAGCTCGGCAAGGACATCGACACCTGGAGCTGGGGCCGCCTGCACCGGCTGTTCCTGAAGAACCAGACCCTGGGCACCGACGGGCCGGGCTTCCTGAAGTACGTCCTCAACCGCGGCCCCTGGAAGCTCAGCGGCGGTGAGGCCACGGTCAACGCCTCGGGGTGGAACGCCGCAGGCGGGTACGGCGTCGTGTGGGTGCCCTCGATGCGGATGGTGGTCAACCTCGCCGACCTCGACAAGTCCAGGTGGATCAACCTGACGGGTGCCTCCGGGCACGCCTTCAGCGCCCACTACACGGACCAGACGGACATGTGGGCCAAGGGCGAGCTGCTGTCGTGGTCCTTCTCGGCGAACGCGGTCGACAAGAGCACGAGCGACACGCTGGTCCTGAAGCCCTGAGCGGGCCGACCGCACCTTTGCCGAAGGGCCCTGCACGCGCGCGTGCAGGGCCCTTCGGCGCATGACCGCGAGGTCAGCCGTCGTCCGGGTGGTCCGTGAAGCGGCGCACCCCCGACGGCGTCACCACCACGTGCACCGGCCGGTCGTGCGGTTCCTCAGGCACCCGTTCGACGACCTCGGAGTCGTACAGGAGCATCACGAGCGCGGGATGTGCGCCCGCGTCCGCCAGCCGCGCCAGGACCCGGTCGTACGACCCGCCGCCGCGCCCCAGCCGCATGCCGCGCGCATCCACGGCGAGCCCCGGCAGCAGAACGACGTCGGCGGCCGTCACCGCGTCCGGGCCGAGATGCTCGCCGATGGGTTCGAACAGCGCCATTTTCCCGCCGTGTTGCACGCGTCCGAGGGAGCCCTCCCCGGTGTACGCGCCCCAGTCCAGGTCGTGGTCCGGCAGCAGTACCGGGAGCAGGACGCGCACGCCCCGCGCGTGCAGCGCGTCGAGCAGGGCGAGCGTTCCCGGTTCGCTCTCGACGGAGACGTACGCGGCGACCGTGCGTGCCCGTGCCAGCTCGGGCAGCCCCAGGGCGCGCTCGGCGAGCGCGGTCGCGGCCTCCCGCACGTCGTCCACGGTCAACCTGTTCCTCACCGCGAGGAAGCCTCGCCGCAACATCCGCTTGTCAGGCTCGGCCGCGCGTCCGATGTGACTCAAGGTCGTTCCGTTTCCTTCGGTATGTGCTGTATGTGCTGTATGTGCCCGTATACACGCCCATAGCCCAATTAACCGGAGTGACAGATTCACCGCAAAGGCAACGGATAGGGTTGCGTTCATGACTCAGTCGCACTTCCGGATCAGCAAGGCTGTCATCCCCGCAGCAGGCTTGGGCACCCGGTTCCTGCCGGCCACCAAGGCCACTCCCAAGGAGATGCTGCCGGTCGTGGACAAGCCGGCGATCCAGTACGTGGTCGAGGAGGCCGTCGCCGCGGGTCTGGACGACGTCCTCATGGTCACGGGCCGCAACAAACGGCCTCTGGAGGACCACTTCGACCGTAACTACGAGCTGGAGTCGGCCCTGGAGAAGAAGGGCGACGGCAAGCGGCTCGCCAAGGTCAGGGAGTCCAGCGACCTCGCGACCATGCACTACGTCCGCCAGGGCGACCCCAGAGGTCTGGGACACGCCGTGCTCTGCGCGGCCCCGCACGTCGGCCACGAGCCCTTCGCCGTCCTCCTCGGCGACGACCTGATCGACCCGCGCGACCCGCTGCTCCGGCGGATGATCGAGGTCCAGGAGCAGTACGGCGGGAGCGTCGTCGCGCTCATGGAGGTCGCGCCCGAGCAGATCCACCTCTACGGCTGCGCGGCCGTGGCGACCACCGAGGACAGCGACGTCGTCCAGGTGACCGGCCTGGTCGAGAAGCCGGACGCGGCGGAGGCCCCCTCGAACTACGCCATCATCGGCCGGTACGTCCTCGACCCGCACATCTTCGGCATCCTGCGCACCACCGAGCCGGGCCGCGGCGGCGAGATCCAGCTCACCGACGCCCTGCAGCAACTCGCGCAGGCGCACGCCTCGGCGACCACCGCCGAGGAGAGGACCGGCGGCCCGGTGCACGGCGTCGTCTTCAAGGGCCGCCGCTATGACACCGGTGACCGTGGCGACTACCTGCGTGCCATTGTCAGACTCGCGTGCGAACGTGAAGACTTGGGCCCGGACTTCCGGACCTGGCTTCAGAAGTACGTAGCCGAGGAGATGTAACGACGTTGAGCAGCGCCGTGACCCGCACCGCCGACCCGGACCACCTGTGGTCGGTGGACGAGCACCTGGAGGACATCCTCACCACCGTCCACCCCCTGGAACCCATCGAGCTGAACCTGCTCGACGCCCAGGGCTGCGTCCTGGTCGACGACGTCACGGTGCCGGTCTCCCTGCCGCCGTTCGACAACAGCTCCATGGACGGGTACGCGGTGCGGGTCACGGACGTCGCGGGCGCGAGCGAGGAGTTCCCGGCCGTCCTCGAGGTCGTCGGGGACGTCGCGGCCGGTGCGGCCCATGCGGTCCGGGTGGGGCCGGGGCAGGCCGTCCGCATCATGACCGGCGCCCCGCTGCCGCCGGGCGCGGAGACCGTCGTCCCGGTGGAGTGGACGGACGGCGGCCTCGGCGAGGGCCCGGTCAGCGGGATGCGCGCCCGCAGCCTGTCCCCGGAGGGCGCCAGTGGGCACGTGCGCGTGCACCGGCCGGCCGAGGCACGCGCGCATGTGCGGGCCGAGGGCAGCGACGTGCGGGCCGGCGACCGCGCCCTCGAGGCCGGGACCGTCCTCGGGCCACCGCAGATCGCGCTGCTCGCCGCGATCGGGCGCGGCACGGTCCGGGTGCGCCCGCGCCCGCGTGTGGTGGTGCTGTCCACCGGCAGCGAGCTGGTCCAGCCGGACGAGCAGCTCGGCCGGGGCCAGATCTACGACTCCAACAGCTTCGCGCTGACCGCGGCCGCCCGGGACGCCGGCGCGATCGCCTACCGGGTGGGCGCGGTCGCCGACGACGCGGAGACCCTGCGGTCCACCATCGAGGACCAGCTGGTCCGGGCCGACCTGATGGTCACCACCGGCGGAGTGAGCGTCGGGGCGTACGACGTCGTCAAGGAGGCGCTGTCGCACGTCGGCGACGAGGACGAGGCGGGCAGCGGCGTGGAGTTCCGCAAGCTCGCCATGCAGCCCGGCAAGCCCCAGGGCTTCGGCGTCGTCGGCCCCGACCACATCCCGCTGCTGGCCCTGCCCGGCAACCCGGTCTCCTCGTACGTCTCCTTCGAACTGTTCGTCCGCCCCGCCATCCGCGCCCTGATGGGCCTGGCGGACCTCCACCGCCCGAGGGCCCGGGCGGCCCTGGTCGCGGACAAGGCGCTGAGCTCGCCGAAGGGGCGCCGGCAGTTCCTGCGCGGGAAGTACGCCGACGGTGAGGTGACGCCCGTCGGCGGCGCCGGATCCCATCTGGTCGCGGCCCTCGCGCACGCCGACGCGCTGATCGTCGTCCCCGAGGGCGCCGAGTCCGTCGAGCCGGGCACCGAGGTCGAGGTGGTCCTGCTCGGCTGAGCGCCCCTGGTTGGCGGTACCGTGTCGCGCACAGCAGGCCCGTGCGCCGCACCGCGACGGGCCCCCGGACCGGGAGCGCCACACCATGAGTACGCAGGACCGACTGACGCACCTCGACGACGCGGGCGCGGCCCGCATGGTCGACGTATCCGGCAAGGACGTGACCGCGCGCACCGCCCGCGCCAGCGGCCGCGTCCTGGTCTCCCCCCGCGTGGTCGAGCTGCTGCGCGGGGAAGGGGTCCCGAAGGGCGACGCCCTCGCCACCGCGCGGATCGCGGGCATCATGGGCGCCAAGCGCACCCCGGACCTGATCCCGCTGTGCCACCCGCTGTCGCTGTCGGGTGTGAAACTGGATCTGTCGGTCGCGGACGACGCCGTGGAGATCCTCGCCACCGTGAAGACGACGGACCGCACGGGCGTGGAGATGGAGGCGCTCACCGCGGTCTCCGTCGCCGCGCTCACCGTGATCGACATGGTGAAGGCGGTCGACAAGGGGGCGGTCATCACGGACGTACGGGTGGAGGAGAAGACGGGCGGCAAGTCGGGCGACTGGAGCCGGACGTGACACGGGACGACTCGATCGGCGGCGCGCCGGGCGCGCCCTACCGCGCGCTCGTGGTGACCGCGTCCAACCGGGCCGCCGCGGGCGTCTACGCGGACAAGGGCGGTCCGCTGATCGCCGACGGACTCAGGCGCTGCGGGTTCGCCGTCGACGGGCCCCAGGTCGTCCCCGACGGCGACCCGGTGGAGGCCGCGCTGCGTGCCGCGGTCGGGGCCGGGTACGACGTCGTTGTCACCACCGGCGGCACCGGCATCTCACCCACCGACCGCACCCCCGAGGCGACCCGCCGCGTGATCGACCGCGAGGTGCCGGGCATTGCGGAGGCCATCAGGGCGTTCGGACTGCAGAAGGTGCCGACCGCCGCGCTCTCCCGGGGGCTGGCCGGCGTGGCCGCACGGACGCTGATCGTGAACCTGCCGGGCTCCACCGGCGGGGTACGGGACGGACTGGCCGTCCTGGAGCCCTTGTTGACGCACGCCGTCGACCAGCTCCGGGGCGGCGACCACCCCGGGCCCGGCGACGCGACGGCGCACGTCGGCGAGGACCACTCCAGACGTGGGGGTGCGAGCTGAACAGCCCATCCTGGCCCGTCGTGCTCGCGGAGGGCGATGTCGTCCTCCGGCCGATAAGGCTGCGCGACCAGCGCGTCTGGCGCGAGGTGAACCGGCGCAACCGGGACTGGCTCAGGCCCTGGGAGGCGACCATTCCGCCGCCCACGCCGACCGGTCCGATCGCGCACCGGCCGACCTACCGCCAGATGGTCCGGTACCTGCGCTCCGAGGCGCACGCGGGCCGGATGCTGCCGTTCGTCATCGAGTACGAGGGCCAGGTGGTCGGACAGTTGACGGTCGCCGGGATCACCTGGGGCTCGATGTGCTCCGGGCACATCGGTTACTGGGTGGACCAGGCGGTGGCCGGCCGCGGGGTCATGCCGACGGCCGTGGCGCTCGTCGTGGACCACTGTTTCCGCACGGTCGGACTGCACCGCATCGAGGTCTGCATTCGCCCGGAGAACCGGCCGAGCCGCCGGGTCGTGGAGAAACTCGGATTCCGCGAGGAGGGCCTCAGGCCGCGTTATCTGCACATCGACGGGGCCTGGCGCGATCACCTGGTCTTCGCGCTCACCGCGGAGGAGGTGCCGGACGGCCTGCTGAGCCGCTGGCGGCGGACGCGGGCGCAGCGGGCGCGCAGCACGCCCTCCGCCCAGCCGGACCCGGCCGCCACCGAGTACGGCGGCACCCGCGACCGGCAGAACACCGGCGGGAATCCCGCGCAGCCCGGAAATTGAATACATGTTCGAAATTGGCGGCCACGCATCTGCGCGTGATCGTCTCGGGTGCATTGAATTCGCAACCTTGACGGCCTGCTGATCGCATGGGTCACAAAAAAAGTTCGAAATATCAGCCAGATCGTGCGACACACCGGCCCAATTGGCAGATGGCCTCACGCAAACCCCTCTACCGTGTGAGGCGTGAGCAGCAGCGGCCTCATCTACGCAGTCATTGTCGGGGCCTGGGCCGCCTACTTGGTGCCGATGTGGCTCCGTAGGCAGGACGAGCTGAATGAGGCCCGTCCGACGGAACGCTTCAGCACGGCCATCCGGTTGCTGTCCGGACGGGCGGGAATGGAGCGCCGGTACGCCAGGGACCTGCGGGCGCGCTCCGCCGAGGAGGGGGAGCCGGACGCCGGGGAACCGGACGTCGTCACCGACTCGGTGGACGTCCGGGCCTTCGCCGTGCCGCCGACCCGTCCGCAGGTGCGCGAGCGGGTACCGGCCCAGGCGCAGGACCGGGACCAGGTGCCCGACCGGGCTCCGGCACCGGACCGGCCGGAGGCGGTGGGCGACCCGGCGGGCAGGCCGGCGGCGAGGGTCCCGGCCCCGGCGTCCGGGTCCGCCGAGCCCCCCGTGCCACCGGAGCGCAAGCGGGTGCCCGCCGCCCGGCGTGCGCCCGGCGCAGAGGCGGCCGCGGCGCGCGCCCAGCGCTCGAAGGTGCTCGCGCGCCGCAGGCGCACCACCGTCATGCTCTTCCTCACCTTCACCCTGGGGGCGATCGTCGCGGCCGTCGGCGGCCTCGCGTTCCTGTGGGCACCGGGCGTACCGGCCGTGCTGCTCAGCGCGTACATCGCCTATCTGCGGGCCCAGGAGCGCCGTCGCTTCGCCTTCCACATGGACCGCCGCCGTGCCGAGGCCGCCGCGCAGCGGCTGCGCGAAGGCGAGCGCCCACCGCGCCGCCGTGCCCCGGCGGACCCCGCCGCTTACGCGCCGGACGCGGTACCCGAGACGGAGTCGGACCCGGGGCTGTCCGCGCTCGCCGCCGACCGGCGCGCCCTGGTGGAGCAGACCGACCACGCCGAGTGGGTCGATCAGCAGCGCGAGCGGCAGCGCCGTCCCGGGCACGGCGACAGCTGGGACCCGGTGCCGGTGCCGCTGCCGACGTACGTGACCGCGCCGGTCGCTCCGCGGGCCACCTCCGACGTGGACCTCGGGGCACCGGACGCCTGGAGCTCGGCACGGTCCAGCGCCGCCGTGCCGGAGCAGGAGCCGGCCGCCGCCGCGCGGGACGGGGCGGCGGCGGAGCCGCCGTCGCACCCGGGCGCGGAGGACCGGCCGGCCGCGGGCGACCGGAGCGACGCCCGGCGCGCCGCCTCGGCCCGCCGCTCGCGCGAGCGCGGCCGGACGCCGCTGTTCGATCAGTACGAGGACGGGGACCGGCCCCGGGCGGCCAACGAGTAGTCCCGCGAGCCCTGCGGACGCCGCCTCAGAGCCCGCCGCTGACCAGCCCGGGAACGGATTTCCAACCACCCGGACGGGGATGCTAGAGTTTCACTCGTTGCAAGGGCCTGTGGCGCAGTCCGGTAGCGCACCTCGTTCGCATCGAGGGGGCCAGGGGTTCAAATCCCCTCAGGTCCACGCAGCTCGAAGCCCCCGTCGGGACAACTGACGGGGGCTTCGACATGTTTGGCTACAGCTTCTTGGCGAAGCACCGGCTCTCCTCGTAGAGGCGGTAGTAGCCGAACTTGGTGCACGGCTCGTAGCCGCTGGAGGTGTACAGGGCTATGGCCTCCGGCTGCTTGGTGCCCGTCTCCAGGACCATGCGGACCCGGCCCGCGGCGCGGGCGTCCTCCTCCAGCGCGGCCAGCAGCCACCGGGCCAGGCCGCGGCCGCGCATCTCCTCGACCACGTACATGCGCTTGAGCTCGGCGTCCCCGTCCTCGTTGCCCTCGTCGTTCCTGTCCTGGCTGCGCCAGCCACCGGTGGCCACGGGGGCGCCGTTCTCGTCGTACGCGATCAGGTAGACGCCGTTCGGCGGCCTGAAGTCCGCCGGATCCAGGAGGGTGGCGTCGCCGCCGTCGCCGTAGCGCAGGTGGTACTCGGCCTGAACCTGGTCGTTGAGCTTGACGGCATCGGGGTGGTCGAAGGGCACAGGGCGGATGTTCATGTGGTGAACCGTATAGCAATGCAGTGACGGGTGGGACCCCGGTCGGACGGAGAAGTTCCCGTCCAGTGTGCAGGTAAGGTGCCCGGGTGCTCACTGTGACGTCTGCCAATGTGAACGGGCTGCGTGCCGCCGCGAAGAAGGGCTTCGTGGAGTGGCTGGCGGACACCTCCGCCGACGTGCTCTGCCTGCAGGAGGTGCGTGCCGAGCCGCACCAGCTGCCCGAGCACGTGCGCACGCCCGACGGCTGGCACGTCGTGCACGCCCCGGCCGCCGCCAAGGGCCGGGCCGGCGTCTCCCTCTACACGCGCCGCGAGCCCGACCGCGTCCAGGTCGGCTTCGGGTCGGCCGAGTTCGACGCCGCCGGGCGGTACGTCGAGGCCGACCTGCCCGGCGTCACGGTGGCCAGCCTGTACCTGCCCTCCGGCGAGGTCGGCACCGAGCGGCAGGACGAGAAGCTCCGCTTCATGGGTGAGTTCCTCGCCCACCTCAAGGAACTGCGCGAGCGCTGCGCGGCCGAGGGCCGCGAGGTCCTCGTCTGCGGCGACTGGAACATCGCCCACCAGCAGGCCGACCTGAAGAACTGGCGCGCCAACACGAAGAACTCCGGCTTCCTGCCCGAGGAACGCGAGTGGCTCGGCGGGGTCCTCGCCCCGGCCGTGGGCGGCTACGTCGACGTCGTCCGCGCCCTGCACCCGGACGTCGACGGGCCGTACACGTGGTGGTCGTACCGAGGGCGGGCCTTCGACAACGACAGCGGCTGGCGCATCGACTACCAGATGGCCACGCCCGGCCTCGCGGCCAGGGCGGTCAAGGGGTACGTCGAGCGCGCGGCCACGCACGCCGAGCGCTGGTCGGACCACGCGCCGGTGACCGTGGTCTACGACCTCCGGCTCCGGTAGCCCCGGGCCGCCCCCCGGCCTCGTCGCCTGCCGCGGTCGCCGCACTCGGGGCCGCGCGCTCCGGGGCCGCGCGCTCCGGGGCCGCGCGCTCCGGGACCGCGCACTCCGGGACCGCGCACTCCGGGATTGCCGCGCCCTTCGCGGCCGCCGTGCGCCGTGACCGCGCACTGGGTGACGGGTGTACGCCGTGGCCGCAGCACCCGGCGACCGCGTACGCTGCCGCCGTTGTGCGCCGCGACCCGGTCCTTCCCATGTCGTCCGTGTTCGGTGGCGCCGTCTGTGCGGTGAGTTGAGGCGTCGCGGATGAGAGTGAGAGCGGCGCTTGGCAACCCCGAACGTTTGTTGTAGGCCCTTTCCGGCCAATTCCGCGAATGCGCCAAATGGCGTGGACCGGTCTTCCCCGCATGCCTTGTACTGGAGGGGCTGATCGGTCGGCAGCATGTTCGCGGGGAGCACGGGGGAGGTCCGCTCATGGCGGAAGAGGCCACGCATCACTGGATCCTGGTGCTGGACGTCGAGAACTTCAGTTCGCGCCGCGACCCCGTGCAACGGCGGGTCCGGGCCGCGATGTACCGCGTTCTCGCCGGAGCCGTGGAGCGGGCCGGCCTCGCGGAGGCGGACACGGTGTCCGAGGACCGGGGCGACGGGGTGCTGATGCTCGTCAGGTCGTCCGTGTCTCCGGTCCTGCTCGCCGGGCCCCTGGTGCGCGAACTGGACGTGGAACTCGGCGAGTACGCGCAGGAGTCGAACGCGGAGCACGCCGTGCGGCTGCGTGCGGCCCTGCACCAGGGGCTCGCGGCGCGCGACGACCACGGCTGGTCGGGCGACGCGGTCAACACGGCCTGCCGCCTGGTGGACGCCCAGCCCCTGCGGGACGTGCTGACCGCCGCCCCCTCGGCGCGGATGGTGTTCGCCGTCTCCGCCGAGGTGTACGCGGGCGTGATCAGACACGGTCACCGCGGCATCGACCCCGCCGCCTACCTGCCCTGCGACTTCACCACCAAGCACGGCGAGACGATCAGCAGCTGGATCACCGTCCCCGGATACCCGGCCCCTCCGGGCCTGCCGCCCGCGGCCCCCGCAGGGCCGCCGGACGCTCCGGCCCCGGCCCACCCGGGTGACGGCGGGCCACCGGCCGGCCAGGACGGGCAGGCCTGCGCCCCGGCTCACGAGGACCGGCCGGCCGCTCCCGCTCACGGAAGCGGCGCGGACACCCCCGCTCACGGAAGCGGCGCGGACGCCGCGGCTCGCGGAGGCAGCGCCAACGCCCCGGTTCACGGAGGCGGCCCGAACGCCGCGGCCGCCCGTCCCTCCGTCACGCAGCACGCCCAGACCGTGCAGGGCGACCAGGTCGCCGGGGACAAACACGTCACCGTCCACACCACCGGGAGCGTGCGGCCGTGACGGCAGTCGCGGCCGGAGGGTCCCCGGCCGCCGGTGATCCAGGGGGGAGCCGGCCGGCGGCCGGGTCGGGGGGACCCGCGGCGGGCGGAGCGGGCAACGCGCCCAATCCGCCCGCCCCGGGTCCCGGCCCGGAACAGGCCAAGGACGCCCCCGACGGCGCGCCCCAAGGATCCAAGTCCCCCGCCGCCGCGGAGGAGGCGGCCGCCCAGCAGCAGGCGCCGCAGTCCGGCCCCGGCGCCGAGTCCTACGAGGCGACCGGCCAGCTGGGCCAGGGATCCCAGCGCCGGGGCCACCTGCAGAACGCCGTCGCCAACGTCGAGGGCGACATGGTCGGCGGGGACAAGTACGTGGTGCTGCTGGGCGGCCGGAGACGGAAGTTGCGCGCGTTGTCCCCGCTCATCGCCGAACGTGTCCGGTTCGCCTACTGCGCCCCCGCCGCCCTGTCCGACGCCCGGGAGGCGCTCGCCCGCCAGCGGGTGCTGATCCTGCGCGGCACCGCGGGGTACGGCAAGTCGGCGATGGCCGTACGGCTGCTGCTCGGGGCCTGCCGGGGCACCCTCTATCATCTGGACAGCGGAGTCGACTTCGCCTCCCTGGCCGAGCAGTTGGAGAACGACGGCGGGGTCATCGAGCGCGGCGCCGGATTCCTGCTGGAGCGGCCCGACGACATCGCCAATCTCGGCCGGGAGACCTACGACAAGGTGCAGGCCGCGCTCTCGCAGGCGGACGCCTGGATGGTGGTCACGGCGACGACGGGCGAGCTGACCGACGGCGAACTGCTGGCCGGCGTGAAGGACCTGAGGGACGCCCCGCAGCCCCTGGAGGTCGTCCGCGCGCACCTGCGCTGGCGGCTCGGGGAGCGCGACGCCGACCGGCTGCTGGCCCGCGAGGACGTGCGGGACGTCATCACCGAGCTGCTCGGCGGCCTCCCGGCCTGCCGGCAGGCCGGCGATCTCGCCGCCGCCCTGAGCGAACAGTACGACCTGCACGGCAGCATCGACCTGGACCGGCTGCGCGAACACCGGGCCCGGCTGGAGGCGGAGGACTTCGAGATCTGGGCCGAGGGCCTGCCGGACCCCGGGGCACGCAGCTTCGCGCTCGCCCTCGCCGTGCTCAACGGGCTGCCGCAGGAGGACGTGGCCCAGGCCGCGCGCTCCCTGCGCGACCGGCTCGAGGACGACGGCCCGTACCTGCGGTCCACCGGGCCCGACGGGCGCGTCGTACGCTCCAAGGACCCCTTCGAGACGCCGCTGCGCCGGCAGTTGCCCCGACTGCGCGCCAGGGAGCGCGGCAAGCCCGGCGGGGAGCCCGGCACGATCCTGGAGTACAAGGACCCCGACTACGCGCGCCGGGTCATCCTGCACGCCTGGACCCAGTACGGGATCCAGGAAGAACTGCTCGACTGGCTGGGCGAGTTGGTGGTCCACCCTTCGGAGCAGGTGCGTGTGTACGCGGCGGCCTCCGGGCTCGGGGTGCTGGCCGCCGAGTCCTACCGGCACATCGAGCGCCGGGTCCTGGGGCCCTGGGCGCACAGCGACAGCGCGCTGCGCCGCACCGCGGTGGCCTACGCGCTCTCCGTCGCCTGCCAGAACCCGTGGGTGCGCGAGCAGGCGACCGCGCTCGTGCAGGGGTGGTACGCGGAGGAACGGCCCGTGGCCCAGGCGGCCGCCGCCCGGGTGCACGGCCTGGGGGCGGTGTCGGACCGGCCCGTCGAGGAACTGGCCCGCCTGTTCGCCGTCGACAGCGTGACCGTGGCGGTGGCCGTGGGCTGTGCGCTGGCCGATCTCGTGGCCGACGACGCCGACGTGACCGGATCCGTGCTGTCCGTTCTGCGGGCGAAGTCCGAAGAGCACCGCTCCGGCCGTGCGGCGCTGCTCGCCTTCCTGATCGTCGCCGCCCAGGTGGTCGTCGAGACGAAGGACCTCAAGGACGCGGGGGCCGACGCCACGGTGCCCGAGTGGCCCACACTGCTGCACCTGGCCCACTGGCGGCACGAACTGCGCGATCCCTTCGTCCGGTTGTGGCGCGGCGCGCTGAACGAGTCCTTCTTCCACGACGAGGCGGAACAGGTCATCGGCGGCTGGGCGAAGCTGGCCGAGCGGGACTCCGAGCTGAGGGAGATGTTCCGCCTGCTGGTCGGAGCCATCGCCCACCAGGACACGCGCTCGGGCCGGATCCTGCGCGGCTGCGCCGACTCCTGGATCCGCCCGGACCGGATCGTCCAACTGCCGCTGACGGCCGCAGTGGTGCATGCGCAGCTCGACCTGGAAAGGGTGTGAAATGACCGTCTCCCTCATCCTCAACGACCGGGTGATCGCCCGCGGCCGGGTGGGCGACCTGCCCGACCTGCCGCCCGCGGTCGCGATCGTCTATCCGGTGGAGGGCCGCCCCTTCGAGGTGGAGACCGTCCGTACGTTCGGCCAGCGCTGGTTCGGCGGGGGCCGTCCCTGCCACGTCGTCGACCTCAGCGACCACCGGCGCCAGGCCGCCGTCACCCGGACTCCGCTGACCTGCAAGGACGGCGGCCACCGGTTCCGGGCGACGATCGACGTCGGCTTCCGGGTGCACGACCCGGCACTGGTGGTGGCCAAGAACGTGCGGGACGCGCTGCCCGTCGTCTACGGCTATCTCACGGACCGGATCCGGCTGTGCGCCGCGCAGTTCGCCATCACCGAGGCCATGGCGGCGCAGCTGCGGATCAACCAGGAGCTGGCCGGGGAGATACGGCTGCCCGAGGGCGTCACCATCTACCACTGCAAGGTCCAGATGGAGCCCGACGACGCGGCCGCCCGCCACATCCAGGAACTGGCCGAGGCGCAGCGGCGGGCCCGGCTGAGCGTGCACGCCCACGAGGCGAGGGTGGGCGAGGCCCGGTCCGACGAGTACGTCGAGGACATCAGGGCCGAGGGCCGCAGACGCCGGCAGGAGGCGGAGCGCGCCGTACTGAGCGGCACCCGGCTCGACTTCGAGAGCCTCATCCGGGAGCACCTGGTCCGTCACCCCGACGAGACCGTGCACGCGCTGGAACTGCTGGCGCGGGTCAGGGAGGCCGAGGCCACCCAGCACGAGCTGCGCGACGAGCGGCACGCCGCGATGGTCAAGTACCTGATCGAGCAGGGCGTGGTGCGCGAGGTCGACCTGCCGGGGCTGCGCCAGGGCGTGCTCGGCCCGAGTGCCTCCGGCACCGGGATCGCCGGCGTGCTCGAACGCCCCGACGCCGGCCAGGCCGCGTCCTTCGTCACGGGCACGGCACCGCGGGGCCCGGACTTCTCGGGGGCCCCGCCGGCGGCCGTACAGGGCGACGCGCCCGTGCAGTGGGGTGGCAGCACCCCCGCCCCCGTGGCCGCGCCGCCGAGCGGACTCGTCCCGGTCTACGTGGTCCTGGACACCTCGACGGCCGCGGCCGGCTGCATCACCGACCTGGGCAACGCCTTGCGCTCGGTGCAGACGCTGCTGGCCAACAGCCCCGACGTGGCCGCGGCCGTACGGCTGTCGGTGATCACGTACGCGGACGGCGCCGATGTGGTGCTGCCGCTCACCGAGGTGTCCTGGCGCACCGGCGTACCCGGGCTGAGCACGGCCCCCGGCTGCCGCTACCGGCCGGTGCTGCGGCGGCTGCACAATCTCGTACCGCTGGAGACCGAGCGGCTCAAGCAACAGGTGCCGCGGGTGCTGCGGCCGGTGGTCTTCTTCCTTGCCGTGGGCCAGGCCGAGGACGACGCCGAATGGCCCGCGGCGCGCGCCGAGTTGATGGCGCACCACTACTTTCCGCACATCGTGGCCTGCGGCATCGGCGAGGGCCGGGTCCGGGCGGTGCAGCGGATGGCCACGCGGCCCGAACTGGGTGTCGTCGCCGTGGAGGGCGCGGACCTGGCTCAGTCGGCGGTGCAGTTCTCCGTGCTGGTGCAGCAGACGCTGCTGCACCTGGGGCGGAGTGCGCTCGCCGGTCGGATGGAACTGCGACTGGAGTGCCCACAGGGCCTCAGGCCCGTCGCGGTCGAGCAGTAAGAGGGGAGAACGGGGATGGCCGAGACGCTGGGGCAGCTGCTGCCGGTGTACGTCCTTGCGGACGAGTCGGGGTCGATGGCGGGGTACGTCGGCGACCTGAACGAGGGAATGAAGTCGCTGCATGTCGCGCTGCTGGGCGAGCCGATGGCGGCGGCCAAGGTGCGGTTCTCCGTGCTCGGCTTCGCCAACAGGGTGGCCGAACGGCTGATTCTGGCCGATCTCAGAAGCGAGAACGAGCTGCCGCGGCTGTCGGCGGGCGGCGGCACGAACTACGACGCGGCGTTCCAGGCGCTGCTGGAGCGCATTCCGCAGGACGTGCGGACGCTGAAGTCCCAGGGCTACCGGGTCCACCGCCCCGCGGTCTTCTTCCTCAGCGACGGGCAGCCGACCTGTGGTGAGGAGTGGCGTCAGACGCATCGGCGGCTCACCGACCGGTCCGTCACGGGCGCGGCGCCGAACATCATCGCGTTCGGTATCGGCGAGGCCCAGGCCCAGACCATCCTGTCGGTAGCGACCCGGCAGGAGTTCGCGTTCATGTCGATCCCCGGGTCCCAACTCGGCGACTCGATCGCCAAGTTCTTCACGGCGCTCACCAAGAGCGTGGTGGAGTCGGGCAACGCCATGGCGTCCGGGCAGCCCGAGCTCGTGGTGGAGAAGCCGGAGGGCTTCCGGCTCGCGATCGACGAGGTCTGACGGTGGACAAGCGCTCGCTGTTCCGCCGGGGCAAGGGCCGGGGAACGGATCAGCCGGAAGAGACGCGGCCGGCCGACCCGGCCGCGTCCCCGCCCCACCCGGAGCCACATCCGCAGGGCGACCCCGGACCGTCCTCCCACGCACCGGGCACACCCCCACCGCCGGACGCACGACCGGACCAGCCCCGCTACGACCAGCCCCGGCAAGGTGAGCCGCGCTACGGCGAGGCGGGGTATGGCGAGCCCCGGCACGGTGAGCCGAGGTACGGCGAGTCCCGGCACGGTGAGCCGAGGTACGGCGAGTCCCGGCACGGTGAGCCGAGGTACGGCGAGCCCCGGCAGGGCGACCCCCGGCACGGTGAGCCGCGCTACGGCGGGCCCCGGCGCGGCGAGGCGCGGCCGAATCCCGCGCCGTCCGGCCCGCCCGGCTCCACGGGCGGGGCCCCGCCCCGGCCCGCGAACCCGCCCGCGGCACCGGGCGGTCCCGGGGCGTCCCCACCACCGCCCCCGGCGGCTCCGTACGTCGTCCCCGACTACGCCGTCCCCGGGTACGAGGTGCCGCAGTACACCGTCCCCGAGTACGCCGGCCCGGACCCGGCGTCGCGGCCCGACGCCGGACTCCCCGTGGTGCGCGACCCGCGGGGTGCCCCGCCGGTGCAGCCGGGCGCGCCGACGCACCGGACCCCGGGCCCCCGGCACGCGGCACCGCCCGCGGAACCGGGCGCGCAGCAGCAGCGGTACGGCCCGCCCGCGCCGACCGCCCCGCAGGAGACCGACCGGTGGCAGCGGATCGTGCTGGGCACACCCGCCGCGCGCCTGGAACCGAAGCCGCCGCCGGCCGACCCCTACCGTCCGGACACGATCTACGACGGGTGGTCGACCCCGCACCTGACGGTGCGCATGGCCTCCGTGCGCGGGGACCAGCACCGTTTCGGCGGGCTGCCCCGGCAGGACGACGTGGTCGTCACCTGGCACGAGCCGACCGGCACGGTCGTCTTCGCCGTGGCCGACGGCGTCTCGGCGGCACCCCAGTCCCACGTGGGCGCCGCGCTGGCCTGCCGCACGGCGGTCAACGACCTGCTGGTCCAGCTGGACCAGGACCGGCAGGGGCCCGACTGGTCCCGGGTCCTGCAGGCCGCCGCCTACCAGTTGCTCATGCGGGTCGCGCGGGGCCGGGAACCGGGGGAGCACGACCGGGCCGAGGCGGCCAGGACCCTGGCGACGACCCTGGTCGCGGGCACGGTGGCGCCGGCCGAGGACGGCCGGACCCACGTCACGCTGGTGCGCGCCGGGGACTCCTCGGCCTGGTGCCTGCACCGCGGCCAGTACTCGCCGTTGCTGGGCGACGGGGACGGGGGCTCCGAGGAGATCTCCAGCACCGCGGTGGTCGCGTTGCCGCGCCTGTCGTCCGGTTCCCGGCCGATTTCGTACACCCTGCCCGCGGACGCGGTGCTGCTGGTCGGCACGGACGGTTTCGGTGTCCCGCTCGGCGACGGCACCGGTGTGGTGGGGGAGCTCTTCGCCTCGGGCCTGACGACTCCACCGCCGGAACCCTGGACCCTGGCCCACCTGCTGGACTTCTCACGGGAGACGTTCGACGACGACCGTACGCTCCTCGCGGTCTGGCCGCGGCACCGGTTGCGGGGGCCGCGGTGACCGGGTCCGCGGCTCTGCGGATCCCGCGGGCCGACCTGGTCCTGGGCCGCGCCCTGGGTGACGGGGGCCAGGGCAGGGTGTGGGAGGTCGAGAAGCGGCTGATCAACAAGACCTGGCCGGTGGCGTTCAAGGAGTACAAGCCGCAGGTGCGGGGGCAGTTGAGGGTCGACGCCCTGGAGCGGATGGTCGCCTTCCTGCCCGGCCGGCCCACCGCGACAGGGGAGTGGCTGGCGCGGAACACGGCCTGGCCCGCGGCACTGGTGACCGAGCGAGGGGACGTCTGCGGCTTCCTGATGCGGCAGATCCCGGACGATTTCTTCCTCACCGTGCCCTCGGGCGAGCGGAAGGCCCGGGGCTTCGAGTTCCTGCTGAATCCGCAGGACTTCGTGGCCAGGACCGTCGGGGAGGTGTCTCCCCGGCAGACCTTCGGTCTGCTGCTCGCCCTGGCCGACACGCTGGAGCGCATGCACGCACTGGGCGTCGTGGCCGGTGACCTGTCGCCGAAGAACCTGCTGTTCTCGCTGTCCGGGCAGCGGCCCGGCTGCTTCCTCATCGACTGCGACGCCATGGGCGTCGGGGGCGACTGGGCGCTGCGGCCCGTGCAGACGCTCGGGTGGAAGCTGCCCGAGGGCGAGGCGCCGGAGACCAGGCAGGGGGACACCTACAAGTTCGCGCTGCTGGCGGTGCGGCTCTTCCTGCACGAGCAGCACGGGCAGGACCCGGCCGCGCTCGCGCGCATGGACGCGACCGTGGGCGACCTGGCCGCGCGGGGGCTGAGCCGGACGCCGTCGGACCGGCCGGCCCTCTCCGAATGGCTCGATCCGCTGCGCCGGGCCGTCGACCACGCGCCCACCACCTGGCCGACGGCGGGCCGGACGGCCGGCGCCACCCGGACGGCCGGCGCCGCCCGGACGGCCGGTGCTTCCCGGACGGCCGGGGCGCAGACGGTCACCGCGAACGCGGCTGCCGGGGTGCCGACGGCCGCCCGGGTGCGGGCCGGAGCGGCCGCGGGCGGGACCCGACCCGGCGCGGCCGTGCCCCCGTACACCCAGTCGCCGGGCAGCCCGCAGCGCAAGTCGTCCAACGGGGCCGCCCAGGTGGCGATCTGGATCGCCTTGATCGTCATCGCCCTGGTGGCCTGGCTGGCCTGGCGCGGTCACGGCTCCGACAGCGGCAGCGGTGGCAGCGGCAGCACGGGCCGGACCTCGGTGCACACGCCCGGCACGCGGGAGGAGCAGGCCGCGGCGCTGAACACGCTGCTGTCCGAGAACGCAGGCCGACGGAGCGGTGTCGCCGACGCCGTGCAGTCGATGATGCGGTGCAGCGGGCTGGACCAGGCCCGGCAGGTGTTCTCCGACGCGGCCGACGCGCGGACGAGCCTGCTCGACAAGCTGGACGAGCTGAGCACCGACCAGCTCCCCGGCGGTCTCGTGTCGGAGCTGCGCAGCGCCTGGCAGAGCTCGAAGGAGGCCGATCAGGCCTACGCCCGGGTGGTCGACGAGGTGTCCGGGAGCTGCTCGTCGGGCAGTGTCGCCGGGGCGAGTGCGTGGCAGGACGCGTCCACCGCCAGCAATCAGGCCACGGCGGCGAAGCAGGACTTCGTGGCCGTGTGGAACCCGCTCGCGCAGGAGTTCGGCCTGGGCACGCGGGTGTGGACGGACCTGTGAGGCGTACGGCCGCACGGCTCCTCCCGTGTCCCCTGCCTCATCCCCGCCCGGCCGTGGGACCGCCCTCGCGGACCCGCTTCAGCGCGTCGGGGTTGTCCAGGGTGAGGTGGGTGCGGCCGGTGGTGACCCAGCCGTCGGTGCGCCACTGCTCCAGAACGCGGCTGACGGTTCTGCGCGAGCCGAGCACCAGGCCGGCGAAGTCGTCCTGGGACAGCGGAAGTCCGATGTCCACGGCACCGGAGGCATGGCGCCGGCCGTAGGCGGCGGCCAGGTCCAGCAGCAGGCCGGCGAGCCGTGCGGCCAGGGCGTCGGCGCCCGCCGCGGTGCGCTGCCGGTCGGCGTCCCGCAGGCGGGCGGACAGCACCTGGTGGACGGAGCCCGTGATGACCGGATGGTCGCGGGCCGCCGCCCGGAACGCCTCCGCCGGGATCACCAGGGCCCTTACCGGGGTGAGCGCGGTGAGCGTCGCCGAGCGGGGTCCCCCGTCCAGGCCCGCCTGCTCGCCGAGCAGGTCACCGGGGTTGCGCAGCGCGAGCACCGCCTGGTAGCCGCCCGCGGACAGGGCGGTCACCTTGACGCAGCCGCGGCCCACCACCAGGAGGTGGTCGGTGAGGTCGTCCTGCCGCAGCAGGTGTGTCCGCGCCGCGTACGAGGTGACACGGCCCGCCTCCCGCAGGGCCGCCCGGGCGGAAGCGTCCAGCAGGTCCCAGAACGGAGTCCTGCCGGGCCCGTGTCCGATCGGGCCGCCGACCTGGAATTCCGCACCCATGGACGTTCTCCCGTTCTCCCGCTCTCCGGTTCTCCCCGCCTCGGTCACGCGGTCAGCCGGTGAGGGCCGCGCAGGCGAGCAGGAGACAGCCGCCGACCGCCGTGAGCAGTGACTGCCGCACCAGCCGCTGCTTGACCCACAGGATGCGGCTCATGACGACCAGCTGCCGGGCCAGCGCGGGCAGCGGACGGTGCCGGGAGAGGCGGTCGGCGAGTTCCTCGGGGCCGCAGTGGCGTATGTGCCCGTAGAAGACGAAGTCGTCGGGGTGCGGGGAGCGCACCCGGCCCTCCCCTTCGTGGCGGGGCAGTACGGCGAGCACCGCGAGCAGGGCGGACAGCCCGAGCAGGACCAGTCCCGTCCACAGCAGCGTGCGCGGCAGCGGGCCCGACGGGTTCCCGAACCGGTGTCCGGAACTCCACAGGGCGGCCACGCCGCCGAGCACCGCGGACTCCAGGGCCAGGGCGAAGGACGCCTTGGCGTCGGCGGTGCGTGTCCACTCGGTGAGGACGGCGTGCACCTGCCAGGCGTGCCTGGTCGCCTCCTCGTGGGTGACCGGCTCCCCCTCGGACACGGTCCGTCCCCTCCCTCGTAGTTGCCGCCGTCCTGAGCACCGGGCCCGCGCAGAGCCCCCTCCGTGGCCGGAGCACCCGCCCTCTTCTTCACCCGGAGGCCGGGGCACGGCGCACGTACACGCGACGCAGGGGACGTTACCCGGGCCCCTGCTTGCGCAACCGCCGGTCCATCGCCAGGGACAGTTCCGCCTCCACCACGCTGCGGGCCAGGGGGCGCAGGCGCTGGACGTCGTCCTCGGGGCCGTGGCGCATGATCAGGTCGGTGAACAGCTCGGCCAGGGCGTCGGCGTGTTCGCGCACGCGTTTGCCGGCCGCGAGGACCTCGGCGAGCGGGATGCCCTCGCGGACCAGGGCGGCGGACACGTCCAGCAGGCGGCGGCTGATGTGGACGATCTCGTCGCCGTCGGTGCCGAGGTAGCCGAGGTCCATGGCGGCCGCCAGGTTCTCCGCGGTGACCTCCCCCGCGAAGTGGTCGGCGAGTTGCTCGGGGGTGAGGCGGACCGGGGTCTCCTCGGTGGGGGCACCGAGTCCGAGCAGGTCGCCGACGTCCCGGCCGTGGTCGAAGGCCTCCGCCAGTTCGGCGATGCCGTTCAGGGTGTGGCCGCGTTCGAGCAGAGCCGAGATGGTGCGCAGGCGGGCCAGGTGGTGGTCGTCGTACCAGGCGATGCGGCCCTCGCGGCGGGGCGGCGGGATCAGCTTGCGCTCGCGGTAGAAGCGCAGGGTGCGCACTGTGATGCCGGCCAGCCGGGCCAGCTCCTCCATGCGGTACTCGCGTCGCCCACCGTCTTCTGCCACGTGGGAAGCCTATGGTGTGGCGCCGCCGGCCGCGGCGGCGGCCGCTGATGCAAATCGGCCTTGCACGCCCCCTACCGATCGGTACGCAGCTCCTCTACTCTCCCCATTGCGCCAGTGTTCACTGGCAGAGTCGAGCAGGGCGGTCGGCCGAGTCGCCGAGAGCTGCGCGAGGCATGGAGGGGCGTGAATGGCCGAGCACGAGCACGTACGGGTGGCGGTGATCGGGTCCGGGTTCGGCGGGCTGGGTGCTGCCGTCCGGCTGCGCCGGGAGGGGATCACCGACTTCGTCGTCCTGGAACGGGCGGACAGCGTCGGCGGCACCTGGCGCGACAACAGCTATCCCGGGTGCGCCTGTGACGTGCCGTCCCACCTGTACTCCTTCTCGTTCGCGCCCAACCCCGACTGGCCGCGCACCTTCTCCGGGCAGGAGCACATCCGGGCCTACCTGGAGCACGTCACGGACGTGTTCCGGCTCCGCCCGCACATCCGCCTCAACTCCGAGGTCAAGCGGATGACCTGGGACGCGGAGCAGCTGCGCTGGGACATCGAGACGACCGGCGGGAACCTCTCGGCCGACGTCGTCGTGTCCGCGACCGGGCCGCTGTCGGACCCGAAGATCCCGGACATCCCCGGCCTGGACTCCTTCCCCGGAAAGGTGTTCCACTCGGCCCGCTGGGACCACGACTACGACCTGCGCGGAAAGCGGGTGGCCATGGTCGGCACCGGCGCCTCGGCCATCCAGATCGTGCCGTCCATCCAGCCCGAGGTCTCACGGCTCACCCTCTTCCAGCGCACCCCGCCGTGGGTGATGCCCCGCGTCGACCGCGCCATCAGCCCTCTGGAGCGCGGGCTGCACCGGGCGCTGCCCCTCACCGCGCAGCTGCGCCGCGGACTGCTGTGGGGCATCAGGGAGTTGCAGGTCCAGGCGTTCACCAAGCGCCCGGGCGAGCTGGGTTTCGTCGAGCAGTTGGCCAGGCGCAACATGGCCCGGGCCATCAAGGACCCGGCCCTGCGCGCCAGGCTCACCCCCGACTACCGCATCGGCTGCAAGCGGATCCTGCTGTCCAGCACCTACTACCCGGCGCTCGCGCAGCCCAATGTGGAGGTGGTCGCGAGCGGACTCACCGAGGTGCGCGGCTCGACCCTGATCGCCGCCGACGGCAGCGAGGCCGAGGCCGACGCGATCGTCTTCGGCACCGGGTTCCGCGTCACCGACATGCCGATCGCCGAGCGGGTCGTCGGCGCCGACGGCAGGACGCTCGCCGAGTCCTGGAAGAACGGGATGGAGGCGCTGCGCGGGGCCACGGCAGCCGGGTTCCCGAACCTGATGACGATCATCGGGCCCAACACCGGCCTCGGCAACTCGTCGATGATCCTGATGATCGAGGCCCAGCTGAACTACCTGGCCGACTTCCTGCGGCAGCTGGACGTCCTCGGTGGGCGCGCCGCCCTGGACGCCCGCCCGGGCGCCGTGCGCGCCTGGAACCGCACGGTGCAGGAGCGCATGAAGCGCACGGTGTGGAACACCGGCGGCTGCACCAGCTGGTACCTGGACGCGAGCGGCCGCAACACCACCATCTGGCCCGGTACGACCACGGAGTTCCGGCGGGCGACCCGCCGGGTGGACCTTGCGGAGTACACGCTTGTGCGCGCGCCCCGGAAGACCACCGGCAGGGCTCCGGCACAGCAGCCCGTGGAGCCGATGGAGCCCGTGGAGCCGATGGAGCCCAGGGAGCCGAGGGAGCCGAGGGAGATCGACGCGTGAGCCGTCCGACGCACGTGCCCTTGGGGGCGTACGCCCCTGTGGCCCCCACCCGCGAACTGACCGTCGTCTCGGCCGACGGTGCCCGGCTGCACGTCGAGGTGCACGGACCCGACGACGCGGCGGCCCCGGCCGTCGTCCTCGCCCACGGCTGGACCTGCTCCACCGCCTTCTGGGCCGCGCAGATCCGGGACCTGGCCGCCGACCACCGCGTCATCGCCTACGACCAGCGCGGCCACGGACGCAGCCCCGCGAGTTCGGCGTGCGGCACGGACGCGCTCGCCGACGACCTGGAGGCCGTGCTCGCGGCGACGCTCGCGCCGGGTGAGAAGGCGGTGATCGCCGGCCACTCCATGGGCGGGATGACGGTGATGGCCGCGTCGTCCCGGCCGGCCTTCCTTCAGCACGCGGCGGCCGTCCTGCTGTGCAGCACCGGCAGTTCACGGCTGGTCGCCGAGTCGACCGTGGTACCGATCCCGGCCGGTCCGCTGCGGACCTGGCTGACCCGGCACATCCTCGGCTCCCGGGCGCCGCTCGGGCCGGTCACCCCGCTCGCCCGGCGGATCCTCAAGTACGCCACGATGGGCGCCGGTTCGGCCCCGCACATGGTCGAGGCCTGCGCGCGGATCGTGCACGCCTGTCCGCGCCGGGTGCGGCACACCTGGTCGAAGGTGCTGGACCTGCTCGATCTCGACCACGGCGTACGGGAGTTGCGGGTGCCGACCGCGGTCGTCGCGGGCACGGCCGACCGGCTGACCCCGCCGGTGCACGCACGGGCCCTGGCCGCCGCGCTCCCGGAGTGCGTCGGTCTGACGGAGCTGCCAGGGCTCGGTCACATGACGCCGGTGGAGGCGCCCGAGCTGGTCACCGGGAAGATCAGGGAACTGGTCACCACATACGTACGGGCCGACGCGGGCAGCGAGGCCCGGATCAAGGAGGGCGCATGAGCAGGGTGAGCCTGGAGGGGCAGGTCGCGGTCGTCACCGGGGCCGCGCGGGGCGTCGGCGAACTGCTCGCGCGCAAACTCTCCGCGCGCGGTGCCAAGCTGGCGCTGGTCGGACTGGAGCCGGACGAGCTCAAGCAGGTCACCCAGCGGCTGCACGGCGACGGCGCCCACTGGCACGCCGACGTCACCGACCACGAGGCGATGACCCGGGTCGCGACGGAGGTCGGGGAACGCTTCGGGAAGGTGGACATCGTCGTCGCCAACGCGGGTGTGGCGACTGGCGGTCCGTTCGCCGACTCCGACCCGGAGCCCTGGCGGCGGGTGATCGAGGTCAACCTCATCGGGTCCGCGGTGACCGGCCGGGCGTTCCTGCCGGCGCTCACCAAGAGCCGGGGGTACCTGCTGCAGATCGCCTCGCTGGCCGCGATCACCCCGGCGCCGATGATGACCGCCTACTGCGCCTCCAAGTCCGGTGTGGAGGCGTACGCGCACAGCCTGCGGGCCGAAGTCGGCCACACGGGCGTACGCGTCGGGGTCGGCTATCTGTCGTGGACCGACACCGACATGGTGCGCGGCGCCGATCAGGACGACGTCATGCGGGAGTTGAGGCAGCGGCTGCCGTGGCCGTCCAACAAGACCTATCCGCTCGGACCGGCCGTCGACCGGATCGTGGCCGGGATCGAGCGCCGGTCGAGCCATGTGTACGGGCAGTGGTGGCTGCGCGGGATGCAGGGCGTACGCGGGTATCTGCCGGGGATCGTCGGGACCGTGGGCCAGCGGGAGATGCGGCGGTTCGCGGACCGGTTGACCGGGATGCGTACGGGCCTGGTCGGCGCCGGTGGCGCGGCCGACGAACAGCGCAGCACTACGTACCGTGACTGATCGACATGCGTACGGTCACCGCCCGTGTGAATCTGGTCGAGCCCGATTCCCCTCACCCACAACGGGAGTGAAACCACATGGGCATGAAGGACAAGTTCCAGGACCAGGCCGGGCAGCGGCAGCAGCAGGCCAACGACAAGACCGGCGAGTCCCGGGAGAAGGCCGGCCAGCGTTCGTCGCAGCAGCGTGAGCGTTCGTCCCAGCAGCGTGACCGTGCCCGTCAGGACATCGACGACACGCGGGACGAGATGGAGGACCGCTTCAACCAGGACTACGACGCCTAGCCGCCGCGCTCGGCCTGGGCCTTGAAAGCGTGGGGTGCCCTGTCTTCCGGGGCGCCCCACGTTTGCGTTGCACGTTCGGACGGACAGCCGCGGCCACGCGTTGCCGCGGCTGTCCGGGTGTTCGCGCCGCTACGGCTGTCCCGGGCGGGGCGGCAGCTTGGGGCGGGAGCGGTCCGGGACGTCGCGGTAGTCCGGCGGGGTCGCCGGGGGGTTGGTCTTCAGGCGCTCCAGCGCCAGGTGGACGGCGTCGAGGAGTTGGGCGTGGCGGCCCTCGGCCCAGTCCAGGGGGGTGCGGGGGATCTCCAGGTCGGGGTCGACGCCGTGGTTCTCGACGGACCAGCCGTAGGCGTCGAACCAGGCCGCGTTCATCGGCACCGTGATGACCGTGCCGTCGCCCAGGCGGTGGCGGCCGGTCATGCCGACGACTCCGCCCCAGGTGCGCTGGCCCACCACCGGCCCCAGCCCCAGCAGTTTGAACGCCGCCGTGATCATGTCGCCGTCGGAGGAGGTCGCCTCGTCGGCGAGGGCGACGACGGGTCCCCGGGGCGCGTTGGAGGTGTACGACACCGGCTGCGCGTTGCGGGTCAGGTCCCAGCCCAGGATCTTCCGCGTCAGCTTCTCCACGACCAGCTCGCTGATGTGGCCGCCCGCGTTGCCGCGCACGTCGACCAGCAGCGAGGGCCGGGACACCTCCATGCGCAGATCCCGGTTGAACTGGGCCCAGCCCGAGCCGCCCATGTCCGGGATGTGGAGATAGCCGCACCGGTCGTCGCTCGCCTCGTGCACGACCGCCCGGCGTTTGGCGACCCAGTCCTGGTAGCGCAGCGGCCGCTCGTCGATCAACGGCACGACGGCGACCCGGCGTGGCGGTCCGTCGCCGTCCGGCGGCGCGAAGGTCAGCTCCACCGTCGTACCGCCCGAGCCCGCCAGCAGCGGATACGGGCCGGCCACCGGATCCACCGGGCGGCCGTCCACATGGGTCAGGACGGCTCCCTGACGGATGCCGGTGCCGGCCAGCGGCGAGCGGGCCTTGGAGTCGGAGGAGTCACCGGGCAGGATGCGCTTGACCACCCACCCGTTGTCGCGGTGGACCAGGTTCGCGCCCAGCAGGCCCTGCCAGCGCTGGTAGTGGGCCGGCCCCTCGTTGCGGCGGGAGGCGGCGACATACGCGTGGGAGGTGCCCAGTTCGCCGAGGACCTCGCGCAGCAGGTCGCCGAACTCGTCGGGCGAGGCGACCCGATCGACCAGCGGCCGGTACTGCGCGAGCACCCCGTCCCAGTCGATGCCGCACATGCCGGGCTCCCAGAAGTAGGCGCGGGTCAGCCGGCCCGCCTCCTCGTACGCCTGGCGCCATTCGGCGGCCGGGTCGACCACGTGCAGGATCCGGCGCGTGTCGATCCAGGTCGTGGTGTCGCTGTCCCCGAGTTCGGTGGACGGCACCCCGCGCAGGTCGCCCTCGTCCACGACGACCAGCCGGGTGCCGTCGCCGCTCACCGCGAACCAGTCGAGGTGGCCGACGAGTTCGGACTTCTTCGCCTTGGTGATGTTGAAGTACTCCAGGGTCGGCCGGCCGGTGGTGTCGTCCGGGTTGACGAACGTCTCGCCCAGCGCGCCCGAGATCGGCCAGCGCAGCCAGACCAGACCGCCGCCCGCGACCGGGTGCAGCGCCGAGTACTTCGAGGCGGTGACCGGGAACGGCGTCACCCGGTTCTCCAGGCCCTCCACCTCCACGGTCACCGCGCCGCCCTCGCCGGTGTCCTCGTCCTCGATCGGGTCGAGCCCGCCGGCGGCCGGACGGCCCTCCGGGTTCAGGGCGAACGGGGAGGGGGTCGCGGAGGAGAGCGGGACCAGGTAGGGCTTGCAGCCGAGCGGGAACGACAGGTCGCCGGTGTGTACGTCGTACACCGGGTCGAAGCCCCGCCAGGACAGGAAGGCCAGATACCGGCCGTCCCGGGTGAACACCGGGTTCTCGTCCTCGAAGCGGCCGTTGGTGACGTCGACGACCAGACGGTCCTTTATGCGGGCCATCTTGATCTGCCTGAGGCTGCGGCCGATCCCGGGGTGCGACCAGGTCAGCCACGCCCCGTCCGGGGAGAAGGTGAGGTCCCGCACGGGCCCGTTGACAGACCGGACGAGCTCGACGACCCGCTCACCGGAGTCGTCCGAGTCACCGGCACCGTCGGAGTCACCGGAGTTGTCGGCGCCATCGCCCGCCGCTTCGGCGACTTCGGCGGCTTCGGCGACTTCCGCGGCTTCCGCGGCCCCGGCGGACGCCGCCCCCGCCTCCTCCGTCACGTCGAGCAGCAGCAGCCGTCCGTCGTGCGCCGCCAGCGCCAGCCGTTCGCCCTCGGGGTCGGAGACCATCTCCAGCACGCGGCCCAGTTCGCCGGAGGCGAGCCGCCGGGGCGGGCGGTCGCCGGTGGCGCGGGGCAGGTAGGAGATCTCCACCGCGTCCTCGCCCTCGGCGTCCGTGACGTAGGCGACCTGCCCGCTGGCACCGAGCATCTCGGGCAGGCGGATCCGCACGCCCGGGGTGTCGACCAGGGTGCGCGCCGGGCCGTCCCGGTGGGTCAGCCAGTGCAGCGAGCCGCGGACGACGACGGCGCTCGCCCGGCCCGTCTCGTCGACCGAGATGCCGTCGATGTGCTGGGCGGCCGGCACCTGGTAGGGACGGCGGCCCGCCCGGGCACCGCTCAGCCGCACGTCCAGCCGGCGCGGGACCGAGTCGGGTGCCAGGTCGTCGACGATCCACAGGTCGCCCGCGCACTGGTACACCACCCGCGTGCCGTCGCTGGCGGCGTGCCGTGCGTAGAAGGCGTCGTGGTCGGTGTGGCGGCGCAGGTCGGACCCGTCGCAGGCGCACGAGTAGAGGTTGCCGATGCCCTCGTGGTCGGAGAGGAACGCGATGCGTCCGGCGACGAACATGGGGGAGTGCAGATGGCCGCCGATGTCGGCGAGCAGCCGCTTCCCGTGCAGCCACAGCCGGCCCATGGCGCCGCCCCGGTAGCGCTTCCAGGAGGCCGGCTCGTGGGGCGGTGTGCCGGTCAGCAGCAGGGTCTTGTGCTCGCCGTCGAGGTCGGCGACCTGGATGTCGGAGACCGGCCCCCAGGGCAGCTTGCGGCCGGGGTCGCCGTCGGTGGACACCTTGTAGGCCCACGTGAAGTACGAGAAGGGCTCGCCGTGGGAGGCGACGGCGAGGATGTCGGCGCGGCCGTGCTCGTCGGGCGGGTTCCAGCCGCACACCCGCGTGTCCGAACTGCCCCAGTAGGTCAGTTGCCGGCCCGGTCCGCCGTCCACGGGGATCAGGTGGATCTCCGGTTCCAGGCTGCGCCAGCTCGTGTACGCGATGTGGCTGCCGTCGGGTGAGAAGCGGGGGTGGCCGGCCTTGGTGCGGTCCACGGTGAGCCGCCAGGCGCGGCCCGCTCCGTCGAGCGGCGCCAGCCAGAGGTCGTCCTCCGCCACGAAGCACAGCAGGTCGCCGCTGAGGTGCGGCAGGCGCAGATAGCTCACCTGCCCCATGCTTCGCCGGGGGATGGACCGGAGCAACTTATGGAAAACCGACAGGCGTGACCCAGCACACGTACGAAACAGTTTCGTTTCGCTTAGGGCTGCGCTACATTCGTCATGTACGAGACCGTGTCGTTCGCAGTGGAGTTCGGAGGGAGGCGGCACAGATGACCGACGTCGCGACCGCGCGCCGCAGCCGTATCACGCCCGAACGTGAGGCGGAGCTGTACGGCGCCGTACTCGACCTGCTCCGCGAAGTCGGCTACGACGCCCTGACGATGGACGCCGTGGCCGCCCGCACCCGGTCCAGCAAGGCCACGCTCTACCGCCAGTGGGGCGGCAAGCCCGAACTGGTCGTGCGGGCCATGCGGCACACCAAGCCCGGTGCGGTCGGCGAGATAGACACCGGGTCGCTCCGGGGCGACCTGCACGCCCTGGTGTCCCGCGAGGACGACTGCGTCATGGAGCAGAACTCCGCCCTCATGCGGGGCCTGGCCATGGCGATGCACACCAACCCGGACCTCAGGCAGGTGTTCCGGGAGCAGCTCATCGAACCGGAGATGGCTGAGTTCGGCCGCGTGCTGCAACGCGCCGTCGACCGGGGCGAGGTCCGTCCGGACTGCCCCGCGCTCGACTTCGTCGTGCACATGATGGTCGGCGGGTTCGCCACCCGCGCGCTGATCGAGGACCAGCCGCCGACCCGGGCCTTCCTCACCTCGTACATCGACGCCGTGGTCCTCCCCGCCCTCGGCGCACCGACCCACTGACACGTCCCCCGACAAGCCCACCACCTGACGTCCCCGCTCACGTCGTCGGGCTGATCACCCCTGCCCCGAACAACCCAACGACCTGACCGGGAGTACGCCCACGTGGCCACGTTCCTGTACAAAGCCGGCCGACTCGCCTTCCGGCGACGGCACTTCGTCGCCCTGATCTGGGTGGCGCTGCTCACGCTCGCCGGTGTGGGCGCCGCCTCGGCGCCCGCCGCGGGCTCCTCCTCCTTCTCCGTCCCCGGCACCGAGGCGCAGAAGGCCTTCGACCTGCTGGACCAGCGCTTCCCCGGCATGAACGCCGGCGGGGCGACCGCGCGGGTCGTCTTCAAGGCGCCCGCCGGCGAGAAGATCACCGAAGCTGCCTACAAGGCGACGGTGAGGAGGACCGTCACGGAGCTCAGGAGCGGCTCCGAAGTCACCTCCGCCGCCGACCCGTTCACCGCGCACGCCGTGAGCAAGGACGGCACGATCGCCTACTCGCAGGTGAAGTACAAGGTCTCCGGCATGGAGCTGAAGGACGCCTCCAAGGACGCCCTGAAGCAGGCCGCGCAGCACGCGCGGGACGCCGGGCTGACCGTCGAGGTCGGCGGTGACGCGCTCACCGCGGTGCCCGAGACCGGGGCCACCGAGGTCATCGGCATCGCCGTCGCCGCGGTCGTCCTCGTCATCACCTTCGGCTCCCTGGTCGCGGCCGGGCTCCCGCTGCTGACCGCGCTGGTCGGCGTGGGCATCGGCGTGTCGACCATCACGGCACTGTCGAACGCCCTGGACCTGGGCTCGACGACATCCACTCTCGCGATGATGATCGGTCTTGCGGTCGGCATCGACTACGCGCTGTTCATCGTCTCCCGCTACCGCGCGGAACTGGCCGAGGGCCGCGAACGCGAGGAGGCGGCCGGTCGCGCCGTCGGCACGGCGGGCTCGGCCGTGGTCTTCGCGGGCCTGACGGTCGTGATCGCCCTGGTCGGTCTGTCCGTCGTCAACATCCCGATGCTGACGAAGATGGGCGTCGCGGCGGCCGGCACGGTCGTCATCGCGGTCCTCATCGCGCTGACCATGATCCCGGCGCTGCTGGGTTACGCGGGCCGGAAGGTCAAGCCGGCGGGCGAGAAGAGCCGGTTCCTGGGCGGCCGCCGGGCGGCCCGCGAGACCGCGTCGGGCACGGCGAAGCCCAACATGGGCACGCGCTGGTCGAGCTTCGTCGTGCGCCGTCCGATCGCGGTGCTGCTGCTCGGCGTGATCGGCCTGGGCGCCGCGGCCGTCCCGGCGTCGTCGCTGCAACTGGGCCTGCCGGACGACGGCTCCCAGCCGGTGTCCACGACCCAGCGCCGGGCCTACGACCTGCTGTCGCAGGGCTTCGGGCCGGGCTTCAACGGCCCGCTGATGCTGGTCGTCGACGCGAAGGCGAGCGGGAACCCGAAGGGCGCCGTCACCAAGGTCACCGACGACGTCAAGGGCCTCGAGGACGTGGTCACGGTGACCCCGGCGACCTACAACAAGGCCGGCGACACCGCGGTCATCACGGTGGTCCCCGACTCCAAGCCGTCCTCGGCGACGACCGAGGACCTGGTGCACGCGATCCGCGACGCGGGCGACGGCATCACGGCGGACACCGACGCGAAGGTGCTCGTCACCGGCACCACGGCGATGAACATCGACGTCTCCCAGAAGCTGAACGACGCCCTGTTCCCGTACCTGGCACTGGTGGTCGGACTGGCCTTCCTGCTGCTGATCGTGGTGTTCCGCTCGATCCTCGTCCCGCTGAAGGCGGCGCTCGGCTTCCTGCTGTCGGTGATGGCCGCGCTGGGCGCGGTGGTCGCGGTCTTCCAGTGGGGCTGGCTGTCCGGCCTGATGGGCGTGGCGGAGACCGGCCCGGTCATGTCGATGATGCCGATCTTCATGGTGGGTGTCGTCTTCGGCCTCGCCATGGACTACGAGGTGTTCCTGGTGACCCGCATGCGTGAGGCCTACGTCCACGGCGAGAAGCCGAGCCAGGCCATCGTGACCGGCTTCCGGCACGGCGCCCGGGTGGTCACGGCCGCGGCCGTCATCATGATCGCCGTCTTCTCCGGCTTCATCGGCTCCAGCGAGGCCATGATCAAGATGATCGGCTTCGGCCTGGCGATCGCGGTCTTCTTCGACGCCTTCATCGTCCGCATGGCGCTCGTCCCGGCCGTCCTGGCCCTGCTGGGCCGCAGGGCCTGGTGGCTGCCGAGGTGGCTGGACCGCGCCCTGCCCAACGTGGACGTGGAGGGCGAGGGCCTGCGCACCCACCAGCCCGGGAACGCGGATCCGGACGGGGACCGGGAGCTGGTGCGGGTGTGACGTCACGCCCGTGACATGAGGACCGGCCGGTGAGGGTGCCGTGGGGACGGCGCACCCTCACCGGCCCTCTTTGCCGGCCTGACCGGCGACAACCCGTCGCGTGCCCGGGGCACTAGCGTGCCCTGCATGACGACAGCCGCCCGCGACGCCGAGGAGCCCGGGGAACCCGGAGGCGACCTCGCCGCACACCCCCGTTTCGCCGAGGCCCTGCAAGAGGCGGGACTCGACCCGCTGCGCGCCCGCATCCGGCGCTTCCCGGATCCGACGCACACCGCGGCCGAGGCCGCCGCAGCCACCGGCATGGCGCCCCGGACCCTCGCCGCCCGAGGCGCGTACCCCGAGCCCGTCGACGACCGTGTACGCCGCGATGGTCAGGCCGGTGCCTGTGCGGCAGGACGGGCGACGGATCTCCGTCATCGAGATCGCCGTGAGCAGTCAGCCGAAGGGCATGGAGGAAGGGCAGATCGTCAAGGCCACCGGGCTGACGGCGTTCATGTGGTCGATGGGCGACCGGCACGGCGTCAGCTTCCGGGCCGACGCGGTCACGCCCGTGCACGGCGGCCCGGCGGCGCACGCGAAGGGCGGTGAGGCGTGAAAGAGTGCTGCGCGACTCGCGCGACTCCTCGGCCCGGTACGGGAGGCTTCCTAAGGGTCTGCGGGGTGGGCCCGGGTCGTCGATCCGGGCGTGAGGGCATCGTGCACACAGGCGGTCCCCGGAAATTTCCGATCAACCAACTACTCGTATCTCAGAAGTCGCCGGGGACCTGGCCGGTGCCCGACAGGTACTCCGCGAGGGAGCCCTGTCGTGGTTGACCGGTCCTATTTACAATGATTACTCCGATTATGCGAGGTGGTCAAAGGATCCGGCGGACTATTCCCGCGCCGGCCTACTGCGGGGGAAGTTCGAAGCGCAGCAGTGCCCCGGCCTGGTGCGCGCGAAGTTCCGTCTCCGGCTCGATGTGCCGGACCTCGCCGCCGTCGTCGATGACGGTCTCGGTCAGTTCGTCGATGATGTCGGGGACCTCGCGCAGCGGCTCCCCGCAGAGCGGGCAGGTCTTTCCCGAGCGCGCAAGCAGCCCGTCCCGGTCGCAGACGACGCCTCGACGGCCCACATCCGCAGTCGGTTGTAGACGCCTCGCCAGTTGCCGTACTTCTCCGGCAGGTGGACCCACTGCGTTCCCGTCCGGAAGGATCTCCCCGTTCCCCATCGCCTTCAGCATCGCCTCCCACCCCGGCCTCTTCCGGTTGCGCTGCCACGCCGAACGGTTGTTGTCCACGTAGATGTGGGTCGACTCGACACGGAGCTGAAGCCGTTCGGCGATGTCCCGGCAGATGCGTTCCTGCCGGTCGACTCCGGTCTGATCCTCGTCCTTGGCATGGGAGATGCGGCAGTAGATCGCTTCGGGCTCGCCCGGTGTGACAGTGGCGTTGGCTAACTTGGATCGACGCACGGTAACACTGTATGAGCAGGATGTGACATCGATCATCGCCGGCGCGGCGATCGGCGCGGTGTCCTTCAAGGAGCGGTTCGGGGCGCCGCGCATCGCGGCGGCGGGGCTCCTGGTGGTCGGCATCGGGCTGATGATGCACTCGGGTTGACGGGCCCACAGGTGGCCGCCGGACCGTGCCCCCAATGGGTGCGCGCCCGGCTTCCGAGGCGCACCCTGGAAGCAGGTGTTCCGGAGGTGATCGTCATGATGCACAACACTGTGGGATGGCACGTCGAGATGGAGTTCGAGGAGGACGATCAGCACACGCGGGCGGCGGCACTGGTCCGGCTGCCCGACGGGAGCGAGGTGCGGGGGCGCGGACGGGCCAGCCGGCACCGCACCGACTCCAATCAGCCGCGGGTGGGCGAGGAGATCGCGGCGGCGCGTGCCCTCAACGACATCGCCATGTCGCTGTTGACCAAGGCACACGAGGAGATCGACCAGGCGTCGGGGCGCGCCTCGCACCCCATCCACGTCTGAGCCCTGTTCCGCCGACGGCGCGGGCACGGCCCGCCCTCCGGGCGTACGACGGGAGTTCGGCGAAGGGGCCCGGGGGGTGTCGTCAAATCCCCGCGGACCCGGGGTGACCCGAACGACACCCCCTAGCCCAGGGACGCCCGCAGCGCCCGGAGCAGTGCCTGCGCCCTCGGGTCGGCCGTCACGCTCGTGCGGAAACCGTTGGTGACGTAGCCGAAGGCGATGCCCGACTCCGGGTCGGCGAACCCGAGGGCGCCGCCGCGGCCCGGGTGGCCGAAGGAGCCCGCGCCGAGGAGGGGGGACGCACTGCCGTGCAGCATGTAGCCGAGGCCGAACCGCGTGTGCACCACCAGGACCCGGTCCGGCCCGGCGGAGTGCTCGGCGCGGGCCAGCTCCATGGTCGCCGGCGTGAACAGCCGCCTGCCGCCCTCGACCTCACCGATGAGCGAGGCGTAGAAGCGGGCCAGGCCGTCGGCCGTCGCGATGCCGTTGGAGGCGGGCAGGACCGCGGCGCGGTAGGCGGGGTCGTTCTCGTCGGGCAGCGGGCTGATCGCGGCGAACGCCCGCCGGGTCAGCGACTCCGGGTCGGTGTACGCCTGGGCGACGGACCGCTTGGGGCGCGTCTTCAGCCCGCCCGCGGACGCCGGGGCCTCGGCCTGCCCGACCCGGCCCACCCGGCCGCTCGCGCGCTTGGGCAGCCCGACCCACAGGTCCGCGCCGACCGGCCCGGCGATCTCGTCCGCGATCCACTCGCCGATCGAGCGGCCCGTGACCCGCCGGACCAGCTCACCCGTGAGCCAGCTGTACGTCTGGGCGTGGTAGCCGTGGTCCGTGCCCGGCTCCCACACCGGGGCCTGGGCGGCCACGGCCCCGGCGCCCAGCAGCGGATCGGCGGCCTGCTCCGGCGTCAGTGGCCGGTCCAGCACCGGCACGCCCGCGCGGTGCGCGAGCAGGTCGCGGACGCGCGTCTGCTCCTTGCCCGCCGCCTTGTACTCCGGCCAGTACGCGCCCACCGGCGCGTCGAGGTCCAGCTCGCCGCGCTGGTGCAGCAGCAGGACGGCGGCGGCGGCGACGCCCTTGGTCGCCGAGCGCACGATCTGGGCGGTTCCCTGCTCCCACGGGGCCGAGGAGGCCGCGCCGTCGACGTCCTTCGTACCGCCCCACAGGTCGACGACCTTGTGTCCGTCCCGGTACACGGCCACCGCCGCGCCCCGGTCGCCGAGCACCTGGAAGTTCTTCGCGAACGCTTCCCCGACCGGCTCGAAGCCCTCGGCGACTGCGCCGTGCACGTCCACGTCCGCGTTCCTCTCCGTCTGCTCTGTCTGCTCTGTCTGCTCTGCCTGGTCCATCTGGGTCTGGTCTGTCTGGTCCCAGCTCACCTACGACAGCGGGTGCAACACGGCCGACCTGCCTGCGATTCCTGTGCTGGACCAGTCACGCACGATCGTTACATCGACGTTGCCGCGCCTGGCGTCGGAGTACGCGTCACGGACCGCGGGTCGAAGCCGAAGGGCAGCTCCAGACGGTGGGCGCGCATCAGCGCGTCGTCGGAGAGCAGTGCGCCGGTCGGGCCGTCCGCCGCGATCACGCCGTCGCTCAGGATCAGCGAGCGCGGGCACAGCTCCAGCGCGTACGGCAGATCGTGCGTGACCATGAGGACCGTCACGTCCAACGAGCGCAGGATGTCCGCCAGTTCGCGACGGGACGCCGGGTCCAGGTTGGACGACGGCTCGTCCAGGACCAGGATCTCCGGCTCCATCGCGAGGACCGTCGCCACGGCAACCCGGCGGCGCTGGCCGAAGGAGAGGTGATGCGGCGGGCGGTCCCTGAACTCCGCCATGCCGACCCGGGCGAGCGCCCGGTCCACCCGCTCCTGGAGCGCGGTGCCCTTCAGCCCGGCCGCCGCCGGCCCGAACGCCACGTCCTCCCGCACGGTCGGCATGAACAACTGGTCGTCCGGGTCCTGGAAGACGATGCCGACCTTCTGCCGGATCTCGGCCATGTGCCTCCTGCCGACCGGCAGCCCGGCCACCGTCACCGTGCCCGCCCCACCGCTCAGGATGCCGTTGAGGTGCAGCACGAGCGTCGTCTTGCCCGCGCCGTTCGGGCCGAGCAGGGCGACCCGCTCCCCGCGCCCGATCTCGAAGTCCACGCCGAACAGCGCCTGGTGGCCGTCGGGGTAGGCGAAGGCGAGGCCGGAGACCTCGAGGGAAGCAGTAGTCACAGGACCCATCCCAGCAGACAGACGACGAGGGCGGCGCAGGGGAGGGTGAGGGCGTACGACCACTGCGCCCGCGACGCGGTCACCTCGTCGATGACCGGCATCGAACCGGCGTAGCCACGGCTCACCATGGCCAGGTGGACGCGCTCGCCGCGCTCGTAGGAGCGGATGAACAGGGCGCCCGCCGACTTGGCCAGGACCCCCCAGTGCCGGATCCCCCTGGCCTCGAAACCGCGCGACTCCCGCGCGATCCGCATCCGCCGCATCTCGTCGGTGATGACGTCGCCGTAGCGGATCATGAAGGACGCGATCTGCACGAGCAGCGGCGGCAGCCGCAGCCGCTGCAGGCCGAGGAGGAGCTCGCGCAGCTCGGTGGTGGCGGCGAGCAGGACGGAGGCGGCGACGCCGAGAGTGCCCTTGGCGAGCACGTTCCAGGCGCCCCACAGCCCGTTCACGCTCAGGGACAGCCCGAGAACGTGGACGCGCTCGCCCTCGGCCACGAAGGGCATGAGCACGGCGAAGGCGACGAACGGCACCTCGATCAGCAGCCGCCGGAGCAGGAAGGCGGCGGGCACCCGGGCCGCGTACGCGACACCGGCGAGCAGCACGGCGTACAGCCCGAACGCCCACATCGCCTCGCGCGGTGTCGACACCACGACCACCACGAAGGCGAAGGCCGCGGCGAGCTTGGTGTGCGGCGGCAGGGCGTGCACGGGGGAGTGCCCGTGCCGGTAGAGCCGGTGCGCGTGACCCGCTCCCATGTCAGGCGACCCGGGACGGCGACGGCTCGGATGCGCTACGGCGCCTGCGGACCACCCAGAACACCGTGCTGCCCGCGACGACGGTGGCGCCGACCCCGATCACCCCCGCGAGACCGCCCGACAGCCGGGCGTCGGAGACGTCCTTGACGCCGTAGCCGGCGAGTGGGGAGTCGGCGGACGCGTGCCGCTCCTCCTTCTTGTCGATGCCCTGGTCGTGCGCGACCTTGGCCAGGCCGTCCGGGCTCGCGGAGGCGTAGAAGCTGACGAAGCCGGCCAGGACGAGGGAGGTGGCCAGGCCGGTGAGCCACAGTGTGCGGCGGGAGGTGCGCGCGGCGACCGGCGCCGGGGCGTCCGGAGCGTCGACGAGTTCGCCGTCCACCCGCAGCTTCAGCCGCTGTCGCAGGCCGCGCGCGCCGTACACCAGGTCCGGTCGTACGGCGATGACGGCGCCGACGGTGAGCGCGGTGATCGCCGCCTCGCCGATGCCGATGAGGACGTGGACGCCGATCATGGCGGTGGCGACCTTGCCGATCGGCACGTCCGTGGTGCCGCCGACCGCGTAGACGAGGGTGAAGACGACGGCGGCGGCCGGGACGGAGACCAGGGCGGCGGTGAACGAGGCGACCGTGACCGAGCGCCGCCGGCGCGGCAGCACCTTCACCAGGCCGCGGAAGACGGCGTAGGCCACGACCGTCGTGACGATCGCCATGTCGGTGATGTTGACACCGAGCGCGGTCAGGCCCCCGTCGGCGAAGAGGATGCCCTGCATGAGCAGCACGACCGAGACGCACAGGACCCCGGTGAAGGGTCCGACGAGTATCGCGGCGAGTGCCCCGCCGAGGAGATGCCCGCTGGTCCCGGCCGCGACGGGGAAGTTCAGCATCTGCACCGCGAAGATGAAGGCCGCCACGAGCCCGGCCAGCGGGGCCGTCCGCTCGTCGAGCTCCCGGCGCGCACCGCGCAGGCTGACGGCGAGTGCGCCGGCCGCGACGAGGCCGGTGGCGGCGGAGGTGGGTGCGTCGATGAATCCGTCAGGTACGTGCACCGTTCAATATTAGGGGCTTGTTGCGAACGACTTGCAAGAGCGAGGTGCTCGTGCACTGGTGTGCGACATCCGCCGTCGACGGGCGTAGCCGGAAAGATGTGCGACTCTGGAGGGAAAGCGGATTCCAAGCTTTCGCATAGGTCGCCCAGCGTGAGGGGTCGTCCGATGTCGGTAGTCGAACAGTACGCACGAGTCCACATACTCACTGACCACGACATATGGGATGACAACGCTGCCGTGCCCGTCATCCTCCGCTACGACGCCGAGGAGGACCCCGGCTCGGTGCGGGTCCGCCTCCCCGGGCCCTACGAGTGGACCTTTCCGCGCTCGCTGCTGGAACAGGGCCTGCGCGCCCCGACCGGCACCGGCGAGGTGCGGGTGTGGCCGTGCGGCCGGGTGCAGGCCGTGGTCGAGTTCCACTCCCCACAGGGCGTCTCGGTCGTCCAGTTCGAGACCAAGAGGCTGATCAGGTTCCTGCAGCTGACCTATCTGGCCGCGGCCAAGGAGCCGGTGGGGCAGCTCTGAGGACCCGGTGGGCAGCGCTGAGCCTCAGCCCCCCAGCTTGAGCAGCGACGCCACGATCGGGCCCGCCGTGTCGCCACCGTGACCGCCCGCCTGGACGACGCCCGCAGCCGCGAGGTCACCGCGGTACGCGGTGAACCAGCCGTTCGGCTTCTGCTGGCCGTCGACCTCGGCGGAGCCCGTCTTCGCGCCGTAGTCCGGGCCGAGACCGGCCATGGCCTGGGCGGCGGTGCCGTAGGCCGCGGTGTACTGCATCACCTCGCGCAGCTGGGACAGCGTGGACGCGGACATCGTGCGGGAGGCCGTGGCCAGCTTGCGGTGGTCGACCGACGGGGACACCAGGTACGGCTGGTGGAAGACGCCGGACTTGACCGTCGCGGAGACCGAGGCCATGTTCAGCGGGTTCATGCGCACCCCGCCCTGGCCGATGAGCGAGGCGGCCATCTGGGCCGCGCTCTGCACGGGCACCGCCCCGTCGAAGGACGGGACGCCGATCGACCAGTTGTCCCTCGACAGGCCGAACACCTGCTGGGCCTGCTGGGTCAGGTCGGTGTTCGTCAGCTTCTTCGCCTGGCTGATGAAGGCCGTGTTGCAGGAGCGGGCGAAGCTCGCCTTGAACGTGCCGTTCTTGATCTCGAAGTCGTCGTCGTTGTGGAACTTCCAGCCGCCGTAGGTGAAGGTCTTCGGGCACGGATGCGGCTTGTCGGCCGCCGCCAGCCCCTTGTCGAGGAGCAACGACGAGGTGATGACCTTCATCGTGGAGCCGGGGGCGAGGGAGCCCTGGAACGCCGTGTTGAAGCCGTGGTTGGTGTTGGCCACGGCGAGGATCTCGCCGGTCGAGGGGCGCATCACCACCACCGAGGCCTGCTTCTGCTTGGCCACCTGGCGTTCGGCCGCGGCCTGGAGGGCCGGACTCAGCGTGGTGCGCACCGTGCCCGGCGTGCCCTTGCTCAGCTCCACGAGCGTCTTGTCGGAGAGCTCCGCCTTCTGCGACGCCTTGCCGCGCACCACCCGCAGCTCGATGCCGGCCCTGCCGCCCGCCGTCCTGCCGTACTTCTCGCGCAGCCCGTCCAGCACGGCGCCCATCGACGGGTACCGGGCGGTGGTCAGCTCGCCGCCGTCCCGGTCCAGTGCCTTCACCGGCGGTGTGCCGGACTCGCCCGTGACGAGGGTGTCGCCGTCCTCGAGTTCGGGGTGGACGACCGAGGCGTGCCACTGGACGACCGGCTCGCCGTCCGCGGCACGGCGCACGACGGTCAGCGCGCTGTCGTACGCCAGCGGCCTGCTCAGGTTCCGGTACGACACGGTCGCGCGCACGGAGAAGGGGACCCTGGCACCGGTGGGCGTGCCGGGGGTGAGCGTGACGTTCTTGACGTGGGCGTCCTTGGAGTAGCCCGTGAGCAGGGCGGTGGCGGCCGTGGAGCCGTTCGTCGCGGCCGCCGCCGCGCTCGTCCTCCCCTGCCCCCAGGCCGTCAGGAACCGCTCCGCGGTGGTCCGCACCTCGGTCGCCGACAGCGGGCCGGTCTTCACCGCCTTGTGGTCGCCGGCCGAGGACACCGTGTGCGCGTGGTCATCGCCCGCGGAGCCGCCGTAGAACGCGTAGGCGCCGAGTCCGGCGCCGCCGACGACCACGGCGATCACCCCGCCGATCACGGCGGGTCTCGTCTTCCGTCGCTCGGCGACGCGCCTTCTCTTGCCCACGGCCTTCCGTTCCTCCGCGAATCCCCAGGGGCCCCCGCCGCCCTCGTTGCTCCCGTTGCCCTCGTTGCCCTCACGATCCAAAACGACGGCAACCACCCTAGGGTCCCGATGTGCGGGGGTGACATCAGCCACCCGACCGTAGCCAAGCTGCGACAAACACTCCGGCGATTCGTTTCGCCCGCGGACGTCCGTCGCGTGGACCGAAAAGTGCGTCCTGACCGGTGGCGACGGCCCTTTTGGCGGGTGTCAGCCGCCCGTGGCCGGTGTCATCGCCTGTGGCCGGTTTCACCCCCCACGCCGCCGGTGTCAGCCGCCCGCGCGCAGCACCGCGGCCACGATCGGGCCCGCCGCGTCGCCGCCGTGGCCGCCTTCCTGGGTCATGGCGGCGGCGGCCACGTCATTGCGGTAACCGGTGAACCAGCTGTTGGACTTGGCCTGCCCGTCGACCTCGGCGGAACCGGTCTTCGCGCCGATGCTGCCGGTCAGCCCGGACATGACGGCGGCACCGGTGCCGGTGGTGGCGGTGCGGCTCATCATCTGCCGCAGCTGGGCGGTCGTGGTCGCCGACAGGCCCTTGGCCCGGGCCAGTTGGCGGTCGTCGAGCGTCTGCGCGACGATGACCGGCTGCCGGAAGACGCCGGTCATCGCGGTCGCCGTGACCGACGCCATGTTCAGCGGGCACATCTGCACCTGGCCCTGGCCGATCAGGTTGGCCGCCTTGTCGGGCCCGCCGGAGGCGGGGACCGAGCCGTCGAAGGACGGGATGCCGACCTTCCAGTTGTCCTGGCCGAGGCCGAAGCGTTTCTCGGCCTCCTCGGTCAGGGACTCCACCTTCACGTTGTCCGTGAACTTGATGAAGGCCGTGTTGCAGGAGCGCGCGAAGCTTTCGGAGAGCGTCGCCTGCCGGTTCGGCGTCATGCCCTTGAGGTTGTGGAAGGTCTGGCCCTCCCACATCGCGTCCGGAGTGCAGGGCGCGGATCCGTTGGCCGTGGTGATCCCGTTGTCGATGAGGGTGGCGGCGCTGATGATCTTCATGGTCGAGCCGGGCGCGAGCCGGCCGAGGAAGGCCGCGTTGAAGCCGTCGTTGCGGTGGTTGGCGACCGCCAGCACCTCACCGGTGGACGCCTTCACGGCGACGACGGACGACTCGGTGTACTGCTGCACCGCCCGCTCGGCCGCCGCCTGGGCCTTCGCGCTGAGGGTCGTACGCAGCCTGCCCGCCCTGCCCTTGGCCAGGGTGATCAGCGGGGTCTCGGCGGCGTTCGTGCCCGCGTGCCGGATGCTGAGCTCGATCGAGGGCGAACCGCCCGCCTCGTCACCGTACTTGGCGCGCAGCTCGTCCAGGATCGGCCCGAGGGAGGGGTACTTGTCCTTGGTCAGGACGGTCCCGTCGCGGTCCACGGCCTCGATCGGCGCGGCGGCCGACTCGCCGGTGACGAGCGTGTCGCCCTTCTTCAGCTGCGGGTGGACGACGGACGGCTGCCAGTCGACCAGCGGACGGTGTGTGCTGGCGCCGCGCACGACGGTGAGCGTGCTGCGGTAGGCCAGCGGCTCGGACCGGCCGCCGTAGGACACCGTCGCCCGCACGGAGAAGGGCACGGTGGCGCCGGAGGCCGCCCCGGGCGTGACCTTCACACCGGTGATGTGGGCGTCGCGCCCGTAGGCCGTCAGCAGCGCCCCGGCCTCCCCGGGGAAGTTGGTGTACGACGCCGCCGTGGTCGCCCGGCCCTGCTCCCAGGCCGCGAAGAACTTCGCCGAGGTCTCCTTCACCTCGTCCGCGCTCGGCGGACCGGTCTTCACGGCCGCCGCCCCGTCGGGGTCGTGCAGTGCCGCCACCACGTTGAACGCCCCGTACCCGGCCCCGCCCACCAGGACGGCGAACACACCGCCGACGACGGAGGCCTTCACCCCCTTGCGCATACCGCTTCCCTCCCCGTTTCCCCGTATCCCCGGTTGAGTCCTCACGCACTGTAAGTGACCAGGGGGACAACTGTGAGGTGTGTTTTCGGATGTTGTCCGAACAGAGATCAGCGGGTTGGCCCAGGCCAGGCGTTCGGCCGCCTATGTGAACAACGGGAGGGTGGAGCCGCGACGGGCCGGCCCGCGCTCGCCCCGGTCGGGGTTTGTGCGGACCGGCCCGTCGCCGGAGTACGGACCTGTTCGGCAGGCCCGGCCGGATCAGCCGAAGAGGCTGTAGATGTTGTAGCCGTAACCGACCTTGACGCGGGCGCTCAGCGGCGCGGTGGCCGAGCCGGTGCCCTTGTACAGCCACAGGTTGCCGGAGCTGTCGCGGGTGACCAGGTCGGCGTTGCCGTCACCGGTGACGTCGCCGATGGTGTCGTACGCCGTGTAGTGGTAGCCGTAGCCGATCTTGACCCGGGACGCGAACGGCGTCGTCGCACTGCCGGTGCCCTTGTACAGCCACAGGTTGCCGGAGCTGTCCTGGGCCAGCAGGTCCGAGTGGCCGTCGTGGGTGAAGTCACCGTGGCCGTAGACGTTGCCGCCGTAGATGTTCCAGCCGTAGCCGATCTTGGTCCGGGTGCCGAACCAGCCCTTGCCGTTGCCGGGGTACAGCCACTGGTTGCCGCTGGTGTCCACCGCGACCAGGTCGCAGTAGCCGTCACCGTTGACGTCGCCGGGCAGCGTCACGACCTTCATCGTGTTCCAGCCGCCGCCGATGGTGGTGTCCACGATGCTGTCGGTGGCCGTGTCGATGTGCCGCCAGATCAGGGAGCCGCCCGTGGTGCGCAGCAGGAAGCCCTGGATGCCGCTGCGGTTCAGGTCGGCCTGGCGGACCAGGTTGAGCCCGGACCAGCCGGTGCCCAGCGACTGCCGGCCGGCGAAGCCGGTCCCCGTCGAGTCGTACTCGTAGGCCGAACCGCCCGAGGTGCCGGCGAACATGTCCGCCCTGCCGTCACCGTTCAGGTCGGTGTCGTCCAGCCGCGGGGCGATGGTGGTGGCGTAGGTGCTGACCTTGCTGAAGACGCTGTACGACCCCTGCGCGACGCAGTCCTGAACGCCCCAGGAGACCACGCCGACGACCCTGCCGCCGACCACCAGCGGACCGCCGGAGTCGCCGTTGCAGGTCGCCACCGTTCCGCTGTCGGAGCCGGATGCCGGGTTGCCGGCACAGGTCATGTGGCCGGAGATGAAGTCGCCGCTGTAGAAGCCCGTGCAGGTCGAGTCGGCGTTGACCGGCACCGTCGCCGTCTGGAGCATCTGCGAGATGTCGTTGCTGGTGGAACTGGTCCGGCCCCAGCCGTAGATGGTGGCCGTCGTGCCCGCCGTGTACGACGCGGTGTCGGTCGCGGAGGTGATCGGCAGCGTCTTGCCCGCCACGGGCCTGTCCAGGGTCAGCACGGCGACGTCGTTGTCGATCGTCGTCGAGTCGAAGGACGGGTGGCTCCACTGGTGCAGCACGCCGTTGGCCGTGCCGCCGTTCATGCTGGTGACGTTGCCGCTGCTGTCGAAGCTCGGCAGCTGGGCGCTGCCGGAGACGACGACGCCGTTGTCGGCCCAGTCCTGGCCGGCCACGCAGTGGGCCGCGGTGAGGACCTTCGCCGGCGCCACGAGCGTGCCGCCGCAGAAGAACCCGTCCCCGGTGGCGGGGTCGGAGTACCACAGCTGCACCATCCAGGGCGCCGCGGAGAAGTTCGCCGTCTGGCCGCCGATGATCTGCGGTACGACGGTCCTGGAGGGGGCGGTGGAGGAGGTGGCCGACGGAGTCGGCGAAGTGGTGGCGGTGGCCGACGGCGCGGCCGCCGGCGAGTTCGGCGCCGTCCGCTTGGCGGCCGAGGCGGCCGGCCCCGCGGCGACCGTGGTGAGGCGCTTGCCCTTCTCGGCACCGCGCATCCTGGCCCGCAACTGGGCCTGGGTCGGCACGTGGTGAGCGCTCAGCGTGGTCTTCGGGGCCTCCGTCGCCTGGGCCGGCGCCATGAGAAAGGCACCGATCCCCCCGACGACCAACGCGCTCGCAGCCGCGGGCACCACGATCCGGGCGCGGCGGCGGTGGTTCCCACCTCTGTGGGCAGATGACACTCAGGTCTCCCGTGCGATGGAAGGTTGATAATTCAAGCGGCTGATCGTACCCATGCTCGAAGCACGTTCACCTATCCGTCGCACCATGATCGTGTAAAGCTCGGCCCGGCCGGGGCGGCCGGGGGCAACCGCCGACCGATGACAACGACCACGAGGGCGCGGCATCTGCCGCGCCCTCGTGGTCGTCCGCCCCGCCGGTACGGGGCTCGTGGTTTCGGTGTGAGCCGCCCGTCAGCGACGGACCAAGGAGCAGGTGAGAGTCGTCTTCCCGCCGGCCATGGCTGTGGCGAGATCATGCGTGCGGTTCATGTTCAACCCCACTTGAGTGCGTCCGGTGCGTCCGGTGCGTCCGGTGCGTCCGGTGCGTCCGTTGGGTTCGGGCACCGGGCACGACCCAGGGCGTGCGGGACTGCCGAGGCGTGAACTTCAGAAAATACGCGCCGCTGTTGCTGCCATGCGCCCCTCCCACTCAGGTCAACCCATGCTGAATCAGCCCACCGAGAGGGTACGAATAACCACTAGGGGGACGATGCTGACCATCCGGCGCAAGCTGGGATGGTGAGCCCCCGTGCGAGTCATGAACGGTCAGGGGGCAGGGGTGTTGGAGGGAAAGAAGAATTCCGGATTCTCTGCAGCCCCCGAATCCGAAAAATCGGAAGCTGAGCGGTTCGAAGATGGACGCCTGGATGCCGAACCCGGAAAGAGCAGCCTGGGTGAGGATATTGGCCGCTGGATCGGCTTCACTTTCTGTTTTGGTGCAGCCCCCGTATGGCTGACCATACTCAACCTGCCATCCGCCGACAAGTGGTCCGAGATCTGCGAACGCGGTGACCTGTTCATCATTGCTGCGGCGTTCGTCGCACCAGAGATTCCAGGGACGGTCTCTGCTCTGAACAACGGCAAGCGAGTAGTCTACACATACTTGCTCACCGCCATGGTCGTCCTCGTCGCAGTGTGTATGGGTTTCGCCGCCCTCACGGCCCAGAATTTCACGATAACGCACCCGGAAGTACCCACAACGAAACCCTCGACGCTGGCGGCCCCTCAAGGCGTGAATTCGACGTCCATCTTCACCAGACATATTGCAACCGTCTCGGTTTTGTGTCTTCTGATATCGGTGGCCCTGGTTCTTCTCGGGCTGTTCTTGCGATCCGAGGCAGGACTGAAGAAAAGGTGGACTAGGTGAGCGTCGAAACGGTAATTGCTCTGGCTTCTGTCCTTGGCCCGTTACTGGCCACCATCCCCACCGCGATCCGCTTGCGGCGACGCAAGTCCTTTCCCGGGCAAAAGGCGGTTGGGGAAGCCGGCGTCGGCGGCGGGCTGCTTCCCGGCGGAATGCACCACTCAAAGGGCGGGTTGGCGGTTGCTGCACCGCTCAGGAGCAGGGTGGCAACGGCCGGAAAGCTGCACGTGGAGGTGAAGTCGCACGCACGCGTCACTCTGTTCGTCTCGCTGTGCGCCGCGCTGGTCACCTGTGCCGCACTGCTTGTCACACGTTCACCCCTGGCAGGAACGAAATCCCGCTCCGCTTCCGATTACGATCCGCCGGGCGCGAGCATCAATCCCAACTGCAAAACAGACGCTCATGGGCTCGGTGACCTGTACTCCTGCGATGTGCGGGTGTATTTCGAGGGAGTTCCCCCGGAGAATTCGCTCTGGCTCTTCGCCACGCCGGAATCCTCCTCCCAGCTGAGGGCCAATTACCCCGTGTGGAGCAATCCTGCACGTAGTTCGTCATCTGGCATTTTTATCGTGCATGTGGATTCCGTGGGAAATTCTCCACTTCGGGGCGATGCGATACTTTTCTCTTTGTACAGCACCACAAATGGCTCGGCGGTGCACCAAGCAGATCTGGCACGAGAAGGACGCTACGCGATCGATGTGAATCGCGGAAAGTTCCTCCCCCTCGCCAGTCAGATCGCCTATCTCCGCCCGAGCTGAGCCATACCGCTGTTCCCGGACAAGGACGCTCCACGACCACGAGGGCGCGGCCGGTAGCCGCGTCGGCTAGACCCAGGTGTCCAGCCACATCCGCGACCGCCAGGAGTCGATCGGGATGGCCGTGCCCGTGTACAGCGGCCAGAAGTAGATGAAGTTCCAGGCGATGAGCAGGACCAGGACGCCCGCCCCGGTGGCCCCCGCCACGCGGCGGGTGTCGCCGGAGCCGGGTGGGCCGGTGATCGCGCCGACCAGCATGGCCACCGCCAGGCACAGGAAGGGCACGAAGACGACGGCGTAGAAGTAGAAGATCGTGCGTTCCTGGTACAGGAACCAGGGCAGGTAGCCCGCCGCCACACCGCAGGCGATCGCGCCCGCGCGCCAGTCGCGGCGGAAGAACCAGCGCCACAGGACGTACAGGAGCGCCGCACAGGCCGCCCACCACAGCACCGGCGTGCCGAGCGCGAGGACCTCGCGGGCGCACTTCCCGCCGGCGTTCGAGGGGCAGCCCGCCGTACCGGGTGCGGGGGACTCGTAGAAGTACGACACCGGGCGGCCGTCGACGAGCCAGCTCCACGGATTGGACTGGTAGGTGTGCGGCGAGGACAGGCCGACGTGGAACTCGTAGACCTCGTGCTCGTAGTGCCACAGGCTGCGCAGCCAGTCGGGCAGCCAGGTGAAGCTGCCGCCCTTGCCGTCGGTGGCGGCCCAGTTGCGGAAGTAGCCGCCGGTGCCGTCCGTGGGGGACGCGATCCAGCCGATCCAGGACATCAGGTACACGGCGATCGCGACCGGGACGGTGGCCAGGAACGTGATGCCCGTGTCCCGCTTCAGCACGGCCGCGTACGGGTGCCGGGCACCGGCGACCCTGCGGGCGCCCACGTCCCACAGCACGGCCATCACACAGAAGGCGGCCAGGATGTAGAGGCCGTTCCACTTGGTGCCGATCGCCAGGCCCAGCAGCACGCCCGCCGCCCAGCGCCAGGGCCGCCACCCGAGGCGGGTGTTCTCCGCCGTGCCCGCGTCGGGGCGGACACGGCCGTCCGTGTCGGCCGGCAGCGCGGCGGCGAGTTTCTCCCGGGCCCGGTCGCGGTCGATCAGCAGACACCCGAACGCGGCCAGCACGAAGAACATCAGCACGCCGTCGAGCAGCGAGGTACGGCTCATCACGAAGTGCAGGCCGTCCACCGCCATCAGCGCGCCCGCCAGGCAGCCGAGGAACGTGGAACGGAACAGGCGGCGGCCGATGCGGCACAGCATCAGGACCGACAGCGTGCCGAGCAACGCCGTCATGAAGCGCCAGCCGAACGGGTTGAAGCCGAACATCAGCTCGCCGAGGCCGATCACGTACTTGCCGACCGGCGGATGCACGACGTACGCCGCGTCGGACGGGATGCTGAGATGGCCGCCCGTCTTCAGGATCAGGTCGTTGGCGTTCTTGTCCCAGTTGACCTCGAAGCCGTGGTGGACGATCGCCCAGGCGTCCTTGGCGTAGTACGTCTCGTCGAATATCACCGCCTTCGGGCTGCCCAGGTTCCAGAACCGCATCACGCCGGCCATCAGCGTCACCAGCAGCGGACCGATCCAGCCCGACCAGCGGCCGACGCGGTCGGCGACGGTCCGTGGGACGCCGAAGACGTCCCACAGGCGTGGACTGGGCTCCGCGTACGGCGGCACCAGCCGGTCGATGACACCGACATCGCCTGCCGGCGCCGCCGTGTAGCCGAATCGGCGCAGCCGCTGCTGCCACGACGGCCGCTGGTCGTGCGGGGCCGGGCCCTGCCGGGTGTCCGTGGAGGACGCGGTACTGGTCACCGCGCCATCGTAAGGAACCGTGCTGTGTGAGTCCCGCGCATGGGCGGTACCGGACGTTATGCGTCTGCCGTGCGTCCGCCCTGCGCCGTGCTTGAGAGGATGGGGCGCGTGACTGGAACCCTTGTTTTGGCGGGCACCCCCATCGGCGACATCCAGGACGCGCCGCCCCGGCTCGCCGACGAGCTGGCGGGCGCCGACGTGGTCGCCGCCGAGGACACGCGGCGGCTGCGCCGGCTGACGCAGGCGCTCGGCGTCACGCCCAAGGGGCGGGTCGTGTCGTACTTCGAGGGCAACGAGTCCGCCCGTACGCCGGAGTTGGTCGAGGAGCTGCTGGGCGGTGCGCGGGTGCTGCTCGTGACCGACGCGGGCATGCCGTCCGTGTCCGACCCCGGGTACCGGCTGGTCGCGGCGGCCGTCGAGCAGGGCGTCCGGGTCACCGCCGTCCCCGGGCCGTCCGCCGTGCTCACCGCGCTCGCCCTGTCCGGGCTGCCCGTCGACCGGTTCTGCTTCGAGGGATTCCTGCCGCGCAAGGCCGGGGAACGGCTCTCCCGCCTGCGCGAGGTCGCCGGCGAGCGGCGCACGCTGGTCTACTTCGAGGCCCCGCACCGGCTCGACGACACGCTCGCCGCCATGGCCGAGGTGTTCGGCGGCGAGCGGCGGGCCGCCGTCTGCCGGGAGCTGACCAAGACGTACGAGGAGGTGCGGCGCGGCGCGCTGGCGGAACTGGCCGCGTGGGCCGCTCAGGGCGTGCGCGGCGAGATCACGGTCGTGGTCGAGGGAGCGCCGGAGAAGGGGCCCGAGGAGGTCGGCGCCGAGGAGCTGGTGCGCCGGGTGCGGGTGCGCGAGGAGGCGGGGGAGCGCCGCAAGGAGGCCATCGCCGCGGTCGCGGTGGAGGCGGGGGTGCCCAAACGCGAGGTGTTCGACGCGGTGGTGGCCGCCAAGCGCGCGGGGGCGTGACGCGGCTCATACCCCCTCTGAGCAGGTCGCATCTCGCTTGAGCGGGCGCCCCATCGGGCGGCAAAGCGGCGTCATGAAAGGCAAAGCAAGGACCGGCCGTCCGGGTGCCTTGTGGCAAGCGACGCCAAAATCGCCTCCAACACTCGACAGGCCTGATGCGTTCGCGCTGGTGGAAGCGTCCACTGGGTGAAGGGACGCACCCGTCCCTCACCCCCAAGGGATTCCGGGGGGAATCCCCGCGCCGGGGGTGCTTGTCCAGGGGACAAGAGGAGCTGGCATGAGTGAGATCGCAGGGCAGAACGGCCACCGTGGTGCGGCGACCGCCGTCGTCAACGAGTCCTACTCCTTCGCCTGCATGCGGTGCGGGCACGGCTGGGAGCAGTCGTACGAGATAGAGCACCACACCGACGGCGACGGCAACGAGTTCGTGCGCTACGTGTCGGACGGGAGGGTCGTGCCGTCCCCGTTGAGTCGTCCGACCTGCCAGAACTGCGACGGACACGTGGTCCGGATCATGCGGGCCGGGCAGGTGTCCTCGGTGCAGTACCACCTGCACGCCCAGCAGCGCCCGGCGGGGCCCGTGGTGGACCCCGCGCCGTCCGCCCCGCGGTCCAGGCCCGACAGCCAGGCGCCGGCCCCGAAGCAGCCGGGTCACCACTGGCACCTGTCCGACCTGCTCCACCCGTTCCAGCGCAAGGCCGGGTGACGGGCCGCCCGACGCCCGCCCGGACCGGTGAAGGCATGCCCTTTCCGTAGGATCGGGGCATGCCTTCCCACGCCGACAAGAACGCGGCACCGCCGCTTCCCGAGCCGCTCCGGATACCGGTCGCCGACTCCCACACCCACCTCGACATGCAGTCCGGCACGGTCGAGGAGGGCCTCGCCAAGGCCGCGTCCGTCGGAGTGAGCACCGTCGTCCAGGTCGGCTGCGACATCAAGGGCTCCCGGTGGGCCGCCGAGACGGCCGCGGCGTACCGGAACGTCCACGCGACGGTCGCCCTGCACCCGAACGAGGCCCCGCGCATCGTGCACGGCGACCCGGACGGATGGTCGAGGCAGGGCTCGCGTGAGCCGGGCGGTGACGCGGCGCTGGACGAGGCGCTGGCCGAGATCGACCGGCTGGCCGCGTTGCCGCAGGTCAGGGGCGTGGGCGAGACGGGTCTCGACTACTTCCGCACCGGGCCCGAGGGCAAGGCCGCACAGGAGTGGTCCTTCCGCGCCCACATCGAGATCGCCAAGCGGCACGGCAAGGCCCTGGTCATCCACGACCGTGACGCCCACGCCGACGTCCTGCGCGTCCTCAAGGAGGAGGGCGCCCCGGAGCGGACGGTGTTCCACTGCTACTCCGGGGACGCGGAGATGGCCGAGATGTGCGCCCGCGCGGGCTACTTCATGTCCTTCGCGGGCAACGTCACCTTCAAGAACGCCCAGCACCTGCGGGACGCCCTCGCCGTCGCCCCGCTGGAGCTGGTCCTGGTCGAGACCGACGCGCCCTTCCTGACCCCGGCGCCGTACCGCGGACGGCCCAACGCCCCGTATCTCGTTCCGGTCACGGTGCGCGCGATGGCCGCCGTGCGCGGCATCGAGGAGGACGCGCTGGCGACGGCCCTGGCCGCGAACACGGCCCGCGCCTTCGACTACTGACGCCAACCGGCCGAAAACGCTCACAAGCGTTCAGGACGGGCCGACGGCGACGCTGCGTGGTCGCGTCGCTTTGGAGAGTGACGGGGGCTCCGCTAGGTTCTGGGGGCCCGATCCGGACCCTCGGACCCCTAGGCCCTCTGGAGCGTGTCGTCTTGAGCAACCCGCGGTACGAGACGTACGGGAGCTACGGCCCGAGCCTGCACCCGGCCCCGCAGCCACTGGTGTACGACCCCTACGCCGTGCCCGGCGGTGTGCACCTCGGCGGCCCGGACGACGTGCACGACGCCGAGACGCTGGGCTACGGGGTCCCGGGAACGCCCGGGGCCCAGATGACGCACCGGGCGCAGGCGGCCTACGAGACGGCCCGCGAGGACGCGTACCGGCCGGCGGTCGGCGGGAACGCGTACGGTCCCGCCCACCAGGACACGTACACGCCCGCCCACGAGAGCACTCACCGGCCCGCGCACGAGAGCACTCACCGGCCCGCCCACGAGGACACCTACCGGCCCGCGTACGAGGCGGCCGCGCCGCTGCTTCCCCGCCAGGGCCGTGGCGCTCCGGCCGGGGAGGGGCGGGCCCCCGGCGGGCGGGCCGGCGGAGCCGGGCGGCGCGGCGCCCGACGGCGCAGGCCCCGGTACGCGGAGCGCCCGGAGGCGAACATGCGCCGACTGCTGCCGCAGGCGCTGGTCGTGGTCTTCCTCGCCGGCGGCACCACCGCGTTCGTGGCCAAGGACAAGGCGATCGAGCTCGACGTCGAGGGCAGGCCGCGCACGCTGCACACCTTCGCCGACGACGTGACCGAACTGCTGGCCGAACAGGGCGTGCGCGTCGGCGCGCACGACGTGGTGGCGCCCGCCCCCGGCACGGCCCTGGCCAGCGGCGACGAGGTGGCGGTGCGCTACGGGCGGCCGGTACGGCTCACTCTCGACGGACACCGGCACGAGGTGTGGACGACGGCACGCACGGTGGAGGGGGCGCTCAGGCAGCTGGGGGTGCGCGCGGAGGGCGCGTACCTGTCGGCCTCGCGGTCCCAGCCCATCGGGCGCACCGGACTCGCGCTCGACGTGCGCACCGAGCGCACGGTGACGATCATGGCGGACGGCCGCGCCCGCACCGTCCGCACCAACGCGGCGACCGTGCGGGAGGCGGTGGAGGAGGCCGGGATCACCCTGCGGGGCCAGGACACCACCTCCGTGGCGCCGGGGAGCTTCCCGCGCGACGGCCAGACGGTCACCGTGCTGCGGATCACCGGCACCCGGGAGGCCAGGGAGGAACCGATCCCCTTCAGCGTGCAGCGCGTCGCCGACCCTTCGCTGTTCAGGGGCACGGAGGTGGTCGATCGGGCCGGGCAGCCGGGAGTGCGCCGGATCACGTACGCCCTGCGCACCGTGAACGGCGTGCGGGAGAAGCCGCGCCGCATCGCTACGCAGGTGGTGCGCGAGCCGCAGCCGCAGGTGATCAGGGTGGGCACCAAGGCCCATCCGCCGTCCGTGCGGGGCACCGACCACCTCGACTGGCACGGACTCGCAGCGTGCGAGTCCGGCGGCCGGCCCGACGCCGTGGACCCCTCCGGCACGTACGGGGGCCTCTACCAGTTCGACAACGGCACCTGGCACAGCCTCGGCGGCACCGGACGCCCCCAGGACGCACCCGCGGACGAACAGACGTACCGCGCGAAGAAGCTGTACCTGAAACGGGGGGCGAGTCCCTGGCCGCACTGCGGGCAGCGGTTGCACGGGTAGGGCCCCGGGCACCCTGGCGGCCAAGCCAAGCCCATCCATCCCAACATCCCAACACGCCCATCCAGCCCACCCCGGCCCATCCAGCCCAGCCGGGCGCGGCCCGGCCCGGCCGCACGGGCGCCCCCCGTCGGCCCCGTACCCTTGTGCCGTGAGCAGCCCCACCCCCGACGCCCTGCTGGGCCCCGCCGACGTCCGTGAGCTGGCGGCAGCCCTCGGCGTACGCCCCACCAAACAGCGCGGCCAGAACTTCGTGATCGACGCCAACACGGTCCGCCGCATCGTCCGCACCGCAGACGTCCGCCCGGACGACGTGGTCGTCGAGGTCGGCCCGGGGCTCGGCTCCCTCACCCTGGCGTTGCTGGAGGCCGCCGACCGCGTGACCGCCGTCGAGATCGACGACGTACTCGCCGCGGCACTGCCCGCGACCGTCGCGGCCCGCATGCCCGAGCGCGCCGACCGGTTCGCCCTCGTCCACTCCGACGCGATGCACGTGACGGAGCTGCCGGGTCCCGCCCCCACGGCGCTGGTGGCGAACCTGCCGTACAACGTCGCCGTCCCCGTGCTGCTGCACATGCTCGACACCTTCCCGAGCATCGAGCGCACCCTCGTCATGGTGCAGGCCGAGGTCGCCGACCGGCTCGCGGCCCCGCCGGGCTCGAAGGTGTACGGCGTGCCGTCCGTGAAGGCCAACTGGTACGCCGAGGTCAAGCGGGCCGGCGCCATCGGCCGCAACGTCTTCTGGCCCGCGCCCAACGTCGACAGCGGGCTGGTGTCGCTGGTCCGGCGAACCGAGCCGATCAGGACGGGGGCCACGAAGCGTGAGGTCTTCGCCGTCGTCGACGCGGCGTTCGCCCAGCGGCGCAAGACCCTGCGGGCGGCGCTCGCCGGCTGGGCCGGGTCGGCGGCCGCCGCGGAGGCCGCCCTCGTCGCGGCCGGCGTCTCGCCGCAGGCACGCGGTGAGTCGCTCACCGTGGCGGAGTTCGCGCGTATCGCTGAGGCCGCGTCACAGCGGGAGACGACCCCCGCATCCCCGACACAGGAGTCCGGTCACCAGTGAGCGTCACCGTCCGCGTCCCGGCCAAGGTCAACGTCCAGCTCGCGGTGGGCGCCGCCCGGCCCGACGGCTTCCACGACCTGGCCAACGTCTTCCTGGCGGTCGGCCTGTACGACGAGGTCACGGTGACCCCGTCGCCGGAGGGGCTGCGGATCACCTGCGCGGGGACGGACGCCGGCCAGGTACCCCTGGACCGTACGAACCTGGCCGCCCGCGCCGCCCTCGCGCTCGCCGAGCGGTACGGCCGCAGTCCCGACGTGCACATCCACATCGCCAAGGACATCCCGGTCGCCGGGGGCATGGCGGGCGGCAGCGCGGACGGCGCGGGCGCGCTGGTGGCCTGCGACGCGCTGTGGGGCACCAACGCCTCCCGCGACGAACTGCTCGACATCTGCGCCGAACTGGGCAGTGACGTGCCGTTCAGCCTGGTGGGCGGGGCGGCGCTGGGCACCGGGCGGGGCGAGAAGCTCCAGGAGCTGGTGGTCGGCGGCACCTTCCGCTGGGTGTTCGCCATGGCCCACCGCGGACTGTCCACCCCGGCGGTCTTCCGCGAGTTCGACCGGCTGGGCGAGGGCACGGACATCCCCGAGCCCGTCGCCTCCGAGGAGCTGCTCGACGCACTGGCCAAGGGCGACGCCGACGCGCTCGCCGCGGCCGTCTCCAACGATCTCCAGCCCCCCGCGCTGTCCCTCTTCCCCGAGCTCGCCGGCACCCTCGCGACCGGGCGTGCCGCGGGCGCCCTCGCCGCGCTGGTCTCCGGTTCCGGGCCGACCACGGCGTTCCTCGTCCGGGACGAGGAGGCGGCCGCGGGGGTGGCGGACGCGCTGCGGGCGTCCGGCGCGTGCCGCGCGGTGCGGGTGGCTGCCGGGCCGGTGCCGGGGGCGGTTGTGCTGGGCCGTGTCTCCTAGGGGGCACGACACCCCCTGGGCGCCCGGGTCGCCGGACGGGCTGCATGTGCCGCGCGGGCCCGGTTTTGGGGACGTGAGCCGAATGAACTGAAAAAGCTTAAAAACTGAAAAAGGGGGGTTGCGCATGAGTGCTGCGCAGGAGAGTGCCGCGCGGGAGGCCGGGCAACTGGTCGCGGCCGTGCGACACGGTGACGCCGGGGCCGTGCGGGCCGTGCTGGACGCCGGGGCCGATCCGGAGACGGTCGACGAGGAGGAGGGCGTCCCGGTCCTGTGCCTGGCCGTGGCGGCGTACGACGAACCGGTCGCCGAGGCGCTGCTGGAGGCCCGGGCCGACCCGCTGCGGCGGCTGCCCGACGGGACCACACCGCTCCTGCGCGCGGTGGACGGCGGTTCGGTGGCCATGACCTGGACCCTCCTGCAACGCGGTCCGATCCCCTTCAGGGCACCCGCGCGCGAGGAGCTGATCGCGCGGGCCCGGCACTGGGTGAAGACCGGCGTGGAGGCGGAGCTGCGGCGCAGGACCGGCCTGCGTGGGCCGGCCCGGCGGACCCGGGCCTGGGACGGTCCCTCGTACAACGCCTATGAGCAGGTCGCGCTCGGCGGGCTGACCGCACGCGACGGCCACGCCGCGATTCTCACCGCCCTGGAGGAGCGCTACGGGGAGCGCACGCCCTTCGCGGAACTGGCCGCCCGCGCCCTGAACCACCCGGACCGGGACCACGCGGTGTGGTCCCAGGTGGTGTTCACACTCGGCTGCCGCGTCGACGAGGAGACCTGGACGGCCGCCGTGGACCTGAGCGCTCACCCCGACCGCCTGCACCGGCTCCTCGCGGCCGACCTGCTGCTGGGTCTGGTCCTGGGGGACATCCGCAAGGGACATGCCCCGTTCTGGGACCGGGCGCGGGAACTCGCGCCCTGGGCCGGGCGCGAGCAGGACCCGGAGGTGCTGGCCGTCGTCCTCCACGCGCTGACCCACGACAACGGCCCGGACATAGAAGCCGTCGGCCTGCCGCACCTGACGCATCCGGACGCGCGGGTGCGCGGCCTGGTGCCGGAAACCCTGGAGCTGTCCGAGGACGGGGACGTGGTCCGCCCCGACAGCCTGGCCGCGGTGCTCACACTGGTCCGTGACCCGGACCCCGACGTACGCGAACGGCTGGCCCGGTGGCTCGGGCACCTGCGCGTACCGGAGCCGGCGGTCGCCGACTCCGTACCGGAGCCGGCGGTCGCCGACTCGCTGATGGCGCTCGCCCGTGACGAGCGGCAGCGCGTCCGGGTCCGTGCGGTGAGCGGGCTGGCCCACCGTGACGATCCACGGTGCCTGGAGGCCAGGCTGTTCGTCGGCCCCGTGCACGCAGACGACCTGCGGGAGGAGCTGTGGGCGGTGTGGCGCTACCGGCTGCGTCAGCAGGAGCCCGGAGACGAAGGCTGAGCTCCGACTACCCTTGAGGGTCGATCGATCCCCCCGGGCAGGAGAGAAATGGCCGTCAACCTGGTCAATGTCGAGAACGTCAGCAAGGTGTACGGCACGCGTGCCCTGCTCGACGGTGTCTCGCTCGGCGTGTCCGAAGGGGACCGGATCGGTGTCGTCGGGCGCAACGGCGACGGCAAGACCACCCTCATCCGGATGCTGGCCAGGCAGGAGGAGGCCGACACCGGGCGGGTCACGCACTCCGGCGGGCTCCGGCTGGGCGTGCTCACCCAGCACGACTCCCTGGACCCGGGGGCGACCGTGCGGCACGAGGTCATCGGCGATCTGGCCGACCACGAGTGGGCCGGCAACGCCAAGATCCGCGATGTGCTGACCGGGCTTTTCGGCGGGCTCGACCTGCCCGGCTTCCCGAAGGGGCTCGACACCGTGATCGGGCCGCTGTCCGGTGGTGAGCGGCGCCGGATCGCGCTCGCCAAGCTGCTCATCGAGGAGCAGGACCTGCTCGTCCTCGACGAGCCCACCAACCACCTCGACGTCGAGGGCATCGCCTGGCTCGCCCAGCACCTGCGGGACCGGCGCTCGGCACTCGTGTGCGTCACGCACGACCGGTGGTTCCTCGACCAGGTCTGCACCCGCATGTGGGACGTGCAGCGCGGGACGGTGTACGAGTACGAGGGCGGCTACTCCGACTACGTCTTCGCACGGGCCGAACGCGAGCGCATCGCGGCCACGGAGGAGGTCAAGCGGCAGAACCTCGTCCGCAAGGAGCTGGCCTGGCTGCGGCGCGGTGCCCCCGCCCGTACGTCCAAGCCGCGCTTCCGGGTGGAGGCCGCCAACGAGCTGATCAAGGACGTCCCGCCGCCGCGCGACCGCAGCGAACTGATGAGGTTCGCCTCCTCGCGGCTCGGCAAGACGGTCTTCGACCTGGCGGACGTGACCATCCAGGCCGGGCCCAAGGTGCTGCTCAAGCACGTCACCTGGCAGCTCGGGCCCGGCGACCGCATCGGCCTGGTCGGCGTCAACGGCGCGGGCAAGACCTCCCTGCTGCGCGCCATGGCTCAGGCGGCCCGTACGGAGGGCGAGGCGCAGCCCGCGGGCGGACGGGTCGCCGTCGGCCGGACCGTGAAGCTGGCGTACCTGTCCCAGGAGGTCGCCGAACTGGACCCCAGCTGGCGGGTCCTGGAGGCCGTACAGCGGGTGCGCGAGCGGGTCGACCTCGGCAAGGGGCGCGAGCTGACCGCCGGGCAGCTGTGCGAGACCTTCGGCTTCGGCAAGGAGAAGCAGTGGACGCCGGTCGGTGACCTCTCCGGCGGTGAGCGGCGCCGGCTGCAGCTGCTGCGGCTGCTCATGGACGAACCCAACGTCCTCTTCCTCGACGAGCCCACCAACGACCTCGACATCGAGACCCTCACCCAGCTGGAGGACGTTCTCGACGGCTGGCCCGGCTCGATGATCGTCATCTCCCACGACCGGTTCTTCATCGAGCGCACCACCGACACCGTGTACGCCCTGCTCGGGGACGGCACGCTGCGGATGCTGCCGCGCGGCATCGACGAGTACCTGGAGCGGCGGCAGCGGATGGAGCAGCAGGCCGCCGCCGCGGCCGTCTCGGCTGCCGCGCCCGCGCCGGACAAGGCCGCGCCCGAGAAGAGCGCCGCCGAGCAGCGGGCCGCGAAGAAGGAACTCCAGAAGATCGAGCGGCACCTGGACCGGATCGCCGAGCAGGAGACCATGCTCCACGCCCAAATCGCCGAGAATGCCACCGACTTCGCGAAGGTTGCCCAACTCGACGCCGTACTGCGCGACTTGACGTCCGAGCGGGAGGAGCTGGAGATGCGCTGGCTGGAACTCGCGGAGGACGCATAGCAGTCGCGTGCCGCGCGCCACGGCTCACCCGCCCGGCGCGCGGTGGCGTGGCGCGCGCCGCGTGAAGGGGGAGTGAAGGCGCGTAACGAGGCCATCACGGGCCGGTTCTTCCTTGGGAACAGGGGCGGATCCGGCCCGTTCTGCTGTCGGTGGCCAGTGGTAGAAAGATCCGTCGGACAACTGTCTGAGTACGACTCTGGGTCCATCACGTACCTCAGGGCGTGGCTAAAAATCAGTGAATGAGGGGGAAGCGCGCTGATGGCTCAGCCGCCCAGTCAGCCGCCGCAGGGCGGCTTCGGAGCACCACAGGACCAGCCGCCGCAGCAGCCCGCCCGGCCGGGCGCATCCGAAGCTCCGGCGACCCCGCCCGCGCAGGGCGGTTTCGGCGCCCCCCAGGACCCGCGCGAGGCCCCGCCCACGCCCCAGCCGCCCCAGGCCCCGCCCGCCGGACCGCCGCAGCCCGGTTACGGCTACCCGCAGCAGCCCCAGCCGGGCTACGGCTACCCGCAGCAGCCCGGCCCCTACGCCCAGCCGGGCCCGTACGGCGCGCCCGCCGCACCCGGCCCCTACGGCCAGCCGCAGCAGCCCGGCCCGTACGGTCAGCAGCCCGGGTACGGGTACGGCTACCCGCAGCCGCAGTTCCCGGGCGCGCCCGGAACCCCGCCGCCCGGCGGCGCCTCCCGCAACCCCTTCAAGGGCAAGCCCGCGCTCGTCGTCTCGGCCGCGGTGGCGGCACTGCTGGTCGTCGGCGGCACCGTGTGGGCCGTGTCCGGCGGCGGCGACAAGAAGAAGCCCGTCGCCGAGCAGAGCGCCGCCACGGGCTCCGCCTCCGGCGACCCGGCCAACCCCGGTGACGGCAGCGGCGACGGCCGCAAGGACACCCAGGACCTCAACGCGGGCCGCAAGCCCGGCGAGGCGAAGGTGCTCTGGTACAAGGAGGCGCCCGACGCGCCCGGTTCCGGCGCCGACGCCCCCGGCATGTGGATCACCGACAAGACCGCGGTGAAGGCGGCGTACAAGCAGCTCCTCGCCTACAACGTCGGCGACGGCAACCCCACCTGGGCGCCTGTCACCTTCCCGCAGAAGATCTGCGCCGTCACCCGGCAGCAGTCCGCCGACGGCAAGGTCGTCGTGGCGTACATGAGCGGGACCAGCGACCGCGCCAAGTGCAACCACCTCCAGCAGATCGACCTGAACACCGGCAAGAAGGGCTGGAGCCTGGAGGTCCCCGAGGGCGAGCTGTTCGACAGCACGCTCAGCATCGAGCTGTCCCTCACCGGCAGGACGCTGATGGTGGGCCGCTCCCAGTCGGGCATCGCGTACGACGTCGACAGCGGGAAGAAGCTGTTCGAGAAGAAGCACTACGGCCAGGCCTGCTATCCGGCCGGGTTCGCGGGCGGCGCCCGGCTGATCTCCGTCTCGTGGTGCGACGCCAGCCAGGCGAACCAGCACGACGAGGTGCAGGAGCTCGACCCGGCCACCGGCAAGGTCAAGTGGACCAAGCAGATCCCCAAGGGCTGGACGGTCGAGCGCGCCTACTCCCTCGACCCGGTGATCCTGTACTCGACCAACGAGGACAAGAAGCACTGGAACATCTCGACCCTGAACACCGACGGCTCCATCCGCTCCCAGGTCGACTCCAAGGCCTCCTTCGACGCGAAGTGCGACTACGCCGTCCTCGACCGCGACCTCCAGGGCTGCCAGTACGTCGCCTCCGACGCCGGCACCCTCTACCTGCCCACCGAGGCCTCCAGCGGTCCCAACGAGATCGTCGCCGTCAACCTCGCCACCGGCAAGGAGAAGTGGCGCGTCAAGTCCCCTTCGGACACCTCGATGATGCCGATCAAGGTGGAGAACGGGAAGCTGATCGCCTACGTCCAGCCGTCGTACTCCGCGGGCGGCCGGATCGTCGCCGTACCGACGACCGGGGCGAGCCGTACGCCGGTGACGCTGCTGCAGAACCCGCAGGGCACCGCGCAGATCGAAGACGGCTTCTTCTCCAAGGACGTCGACTGGGTCGACGGGCGCTTCTACATCTCCACCACCCACCTGAACGGCAACGACAAGACGAAGGAGAAGTTGATGCTCGCCTTCGGCAAGTGAGGCGGCCCGGTCGCCCCGCCCGCTCCGGCCGGGCGGCCGCCGCTCAGGTGCCGTCCCGATCACCCGCCTTCTCCGCTCGCTCGTTCGTCTTCGTCCCCTTGAGGTGTACCCGTCATGACCCAGCCGCCCCCGCCGCCCCAGCAGCCGCCCCAGCAGGGCGGGTTCGGCCCGCCCCAGGACCAGCCGCCCCAGCCGCCCGCGCAGACCCCGCCCCCCGCGGACGCGCCGGACCTCACCAAGTCCCCTGCCCCGGCGCCGGGTTACGGCTACCCGCAGGCCCCGCAGGCCCCGCAGGCTGCGCAGGCCCCGCAGGCCCCGCAGGCTGCGCAAGCTCCGCAGGCCCCGCAGGCTGCGCAGGCCCCGCAGGCCCCGCAGGCTGCGCAGGCCCCGCAGGCCCCGCAGGCCCCGCAGGCCCCGCAGGCCCCGCAGGCTCCCCAGTCGCCGCAGGGTCTTCAGCAGCCCCAGCCCCCGCAGGGTTCCCCGCAGCCGCCTACGCCGCCGCAGGGCGCACCGCAGACTCCTCCGCCGCCACAGGGTGCCCCGCAGCCGCCTCCGCCGCCTCACGGCGCCCCGCAGACGCCTCCGCCGCCGGCCCCGCCGACCGGACCTCCGCAGCCCCAGCCCGGCTACGGCTATCCCCAGGCCCCGCAGCCGCCCCAGGGCCCCGCGCAGCCGCAGCCCGGTTACGGCTACCCCGGCCAGCAGCCGAACCCGTACGCCCCGCAGCCGGGCGCATACGCCGGACAGCCGGGCCCGTACGGCGCCCCGCAACCCGGTTACGGCTACCCGGGCCAGCCCTCGACGGTCCCGCTGCACCCCCAGGCCGCGCAGCCGGCCGGGGGCGGCCGGAAGGTCAACGCGCAGCTGGTGATCATCGTCGCGGCCGTCGTCGCGATCGCCCTGATCGTCGGCGGCGGCGTCTGGTACGCGAAGTCCTCCGGCGGCAGCGGCAAGAAGGACACCGCGAGCTCCAGCGGCGGCACCGGCGGCAAGAACCCCGACGGCGGTGACGGCGGTACGGGCGGTACCTCCTCGGGCGGCAAGGAGAAGGTGCCGGCGAACGCCGCGGCCAAGGTCCTCTACCAGGTGCCGATGCCCGCCGTGAGCGACACGATCGTCACCTCCGGCTCCTGGCTGACCGACAAGGTGTACGCCAAGAGCGGGGTCGCCGAGATCGCCGGCTACGACCGCGACAAGGGCACCAGGCTGTGGTCGATCAAGCTGCCCGGGCCGGTGTGCCAGGCCAGCCGTCAGACCTCGGCGGACGGCCGGACCGCGATCGTCTACGAGCCCGCCATGCCGACCAAGGCCAAGCCGTCCCACGGCTGCAGCCAGGTCGCCGCGATCGACCTCGACGGCGGCAAGAAGCTGTGGACGCAGACCGTCAAGAGCGGCGACCAGCTGGTCAGCCTCGACAACGTCACGGTAAGCGGCAGCACGGTCGCCGTGGGCAGCACCAGTGGCGGTGCCGCCTTCGACATCCCCACCGGCAAGGTCCTGTGGGCCCCGAAGCCGTCCGACACCTGCTACGACGCCGGTTACGGCGGCGGCGACAAGCTGGTGGCGGTGCGCAAGTGCGGCTCCTACGACCAGCGTCAGCTGCACATCCAGACCATCGACCCGAAGTCCGGGAAGGTGATCTCGGAGTACAAGATGTCGGCCGGTATCGAGTACGCGGCCGTCGTGTCGACCAACCCGCTGGTCGTGGCGGCCGACGTCGGTGACAGCGCCGGCGACGGCAGCGGCATCTCCGACTTCTTCTCCATCGACAACAAGACCGGCCGGCTGCGCGCCCACATCTCGGCGCCGGGCGACAAGTACGCCGCACGCTGCGACGGCATCAGCAGGGTCGAGCTGTGCACCGGGCTCGCGGTCGGCAACGACAGGCTGTACGTGCCGACCGAGGAGCACGACGGCTCCGGCGAGTACAGCAAGACCAACGAGGTCGTCGCCTTCGACCTGGCCACGGGCAGGCAGACCGGCCAGCGCGCGGACGCGGGCGACGGCTACATGATCTACCCGCTGCGCATGGACGGCAGCAACGTCATCGCCTACAAGCGCCCGCCCTACGACAAGGGCGGCCAGATCGTGAGCATCGACGGCAGCACCTTCAAGGAGACCAAGCTGCTCGAGAACCCGTCCACCGAGGTGGTGCGGAACGCGGAGACCAGCATGTCCCCGGACTACGCGGAGATCCTCTACGCGCAGGGCCACCTGTACATGTCGGAGGTGTTCGCCCACAAGTCCACCTCGTCGTCCGACAAGGAGTACCTGCTGCTGGCCTTCGGCACGGTCGGCTGAGCCCGCCCTGCGGCCGCACCGCCACGGCCCCGCCCCCGCTCGGGGGCGGGGCCGTGCGCGTTACCGCTCATCACCCTCGAATGCGAGCAATGCCAGAAAGTCCGTCGATCCGGGGCACTTCTCGCCGGTAGGGGCAGCGCAACGTCGAACAAGCGTGTAGCTTCCGGGGGCATGAAGGGCGGGTGTGCCGGGGGGCCACCGGCCCGTTGGGGGGCTGTCCGTGGGATCCAGTGGGCATCCATAGTGGGCATCCGTTGGGGGGACTGGGGGGTTGCTCGATGGGAGTGCGGCTCATGGTGGTCGACGACCACCGACTGCTCGCCGAGGCGCTGGCCTCGGCGTTGAAGCTGCGGGGGCACCGGGTGCTGGCCGCGGCGGCGCCGGCCGCGGGTGCGGCGGATCTGGTGATCAGCCGTGCGCCGGAGGTGTGCCTGCTGGGCACGGCGACACCGGCCGAGCCGGGGGCGTTCGACCCGGTGGCGAAGATCAAGCGGGAGCGGCCGCAGGTCGCGGTGGTGGTGCTGGGGCCGGTTCCGTCGCCGCGGGGCATCGCGGCGGCGTTCGCCGCCGGTGCCTCCGGATACGTACGCCATGACGAGCGCATAGAAGGGGTCGAGCGCGCGATCATGAAGGCCAGGGCCGGGGAGGCGGCGGTGGCGCCCCAGCTGCTCCAGGGTGCCTTCGGTGAGCTCCTCAACCCGGCGGCCCAGCCGGACGACGAGGGACAGCGCCTGCTGGAGATGCTGACCCCGCGTGAGGTGGAGGTCCTGGTCCGGGTCGCGGAGGGGGAGGACACCCGGCTGATCGCGGCCGGCATGGGCATAGCGCCCAGCACGGCCCGTACGCACGTACAGCGCGTGCTGATGAAACTGGGCGTCGGCTCCCGCCTGGAGGCGGCGGCCCTGGCGGCCCGCACCGGCCTGCTGGACCGCGCGGGCCCCCTCCCGCATCCCACCTCACCGGACCCGGAAACGGAGCCGAAGGCATAGACCTCCGGACCCGGAAACGGAGCCGAAGGCATTGACCTCCGGACCCGGAAACGGAGCCGAAGGCATTGACCTCCGGACCCGGAAACGGAGCCGAAGGCGGACCCGGAAACGGTGCCGAAGGCATGGGCTTCCGGATCCGGAAACGGAGCCGAAGGCGGACCCGGAAGCGGAGGCGATGGCATGGGCTTCCGGATCCGGAAACGGAGCCGAAGGCGGACCCGGAAGCGGAGGCGATGGCTTGTGCCTCCGGACCCGGACCCGGAGGCGACGGCATGGGCCTCCGGCCCCGCGGACCCGGAGGCCCATGTCTTCGGCCGCTGGCCCCGCGGACCCGGAAGCGGAGGCGATGGCTTGTGCCTCCGGACCCGGACCCGGAGGCGACGGCATGGGCCCCTGGCCCCGCGGACCCGGAGGCGACGGCATGGGCCCCTGGCCCCGCGGACCCGGAGGCCCATGTCTTCGGCCGCTGGCCCGAGGCGCATGCCATCGGCTCACTGCTTGGGCTCGTCCTCCGGCGGTGGGGGCGTCGTCGGCACGGCCGGCCGCAGCTTCAGCCACACCAGGAAGAACACACCGAGCAGCAGCATCCCGATCCCGGTCCACAGGTTGATGTTGACGCCCTGTGCCTTCTCGATGGCGGCCGGAGAGTCGGTGATCCCCACGATCGTGACGATGATCCCGTACACCACGAACAGGCCGCCGATGATGCGCCGCAGGTCGAAGATCCGTGCGGCGGTCGCCGACTTGCCCTCCAGCTCGGTGACTTCCCGCTGGACGTCCTTCTCGGAAAACCCGGAGTACCCGGACTGATCAGTCATGGTTTCTCAATCCTCCCGCGTCAGAGCGAGAACGGGATGTAGCAGATGGCGGCGAGGACGACGGCGCCCCAGCCGAGCAGCGCCGGCCGGCGGTACCAGGCCTCGTCACCGGGCGCGGGCGGCTCGGCCATACCGGGCGAGCGGGTGCCGTAGACCAGGCCCTGCAGCTCGTCGTCCGGCTTCGGCGAGGTGACCAGCGAGACGGCGAACATGACCACCGCACCGGCCACGAAGGCGACGATCGCGGAGACGAAGTTGGCGCCCTGGTCGGTTGGGATGCGGACGATGCCCTGCTTGTAGAGGACGAAGTAGTTCACCATCGCCGCCGTCGTGCCGGCGAGCAGGCCCCAGAAGCCGGCCTTCATGGACGCGCGCCGCCAGAACATGCCGATGATGAAGACCACGAACATCGGCACGTTGAAGAAGGAGAACAGCGTCTGCAGGTAGGCCATGATGTTCGAGAACGACGAGGCCAGGAAGGCCGTGCCGATCGAGGCGAGGACCCCGATCGCGGTGATGATCCGGCCGAACCGCACGTAGTACTCGTCCTCGCGGTGCCGGACCACGTACTTGGACCAGATGTCGTTGGTGAACACGGTGTTGAAGGACGACACGTTGGCCGCCATACCGGCCATGAAGGCGGCGAGCAGACCGGTCACCGCGATGCCGAGCACGCCGTTGGGCAGCAGCTCCTGCATCAGGTAGGGGATCGCGTCGTTGTACTGCAGGCCCGAGCCGGGGGTGCCGATCTTCGGCACCAGGGCGGCGGCCACCAGACCCGGGATCATCACCAGGAAGACGATGAAGATCTTCGGGTAGGCGGCGATGAGCGGGGTGCGCTGGGCCGCGGAGAGGTTCCTCGCCGACAGCGCGCGCTGGACCTCGGCGAAGTTGGTCGTCCAGTAGCCGAAGGACAGTACGAAGCCGAGGCCGAGGACGATGGTCAGCCAGTTGGCGCCCAGCGGGTTGGTGTCCCCGATGCCGGTGCCGCCCCAGGCGGTGACGAAGTTCGCCCCGTGCGTCGCGGTGAGCTTGTGGGTCAGGCCGTCCCAGCCGCCGACCTTCCGCAGGCTGAGCGCGACGAGCGGGATGAGGGCGGCGAGAATCACGAAGAACTGCAGCACCTCGTTGTAGATCGCGGACGACAGACCGCCGAGGGTGATGTAGGCGAGCACGAAGGCCCCGGCGACCACGATCGCCACCCATTGCGGCCAGCCCAGCAGCGCCTCAACGACGATCGCGAGGGCGTACAGGTTCACGCCGGAGATCAGGATGGCGGCGAAGGCGAACAGGATCGAACTGAGCAGGTGCGCCCCCCGGTCGAAGCGGAGCAGCAGGAACTCGGGGACCGACCGGACCTTGGAGCCGTAGTAGAAGGGCATCATCACCAGGCCCAGGAAGACCATGGCCGGGATCGCGCCGATCCAGTACCAGTGCACGGTGTAGGCGCCGTACTGGGCACTGTTGGCGGCCATGCCCAGGATCTCGGTGGCGGCGAGGTTGGCCGAGATGAACGCCAGACCGGTGATCCAGGCGGGCAGTGAGCGCCCGGAGAGGAAGAAGTCGAGGCTGGTCTTCACCGAGCGGCGGGCGGCGAAGCCGATGCCCAGGACCACGACGAAGTAGATCCCGAGGATCGTGTAGTCGATCCCGTTGGTCGGCAGCCGTAGCCCCGCTGCCAGGTACGTGGGGGTGTGCATGAGAACTCGCTTCGTTGCGCGAACTGATCCAGCGGCGAACCTACGCCTCGGCGTTCAGTATTTGAACACATTTGATGGTCGGCTTTGTTGGATTGTGATGTGCTCGTCCGATGATTGGTTGTGACGTGTTATGTTTGATTGTGTTGAGTGATTGGGTGCGGGCATAGGGAGTCCGGAGTGAAGAAGACCTCGACCCGGCTGGCCGACGGTCGTGAGCTCATCTACTACGACCTGCGCGACGACACCGTGCGCGGGTCGGTCGACCGGCGCCCACTGGAGCCGACCCTCACCACGTCCGAGATCCGCCGGGACGCGCTGCTCGGTGACGTGGTCGCCGTCGCCTCCCATCGCCAGGGCCGCACCTACCACCCGCCGGCCGACGAGTGCCCCCTGTGCCCCTCGCAGGGCGGCCGACCGACCGAGATCCCGGACTCGTCCTACGACGTGGTGGTCTTCGAGAACCGCTTCCCGTCCCTGGCCGGCGACTCTGGCCGCTGCGAGGTCGTCTGCTTCACCTCCGCGCACGACGCGTCCTTCGCCGACCTGACCGAGGAGCAGGCGCGACTGGTCCTGGAGGCCTGGACGGACCGGACGTCGGAGCTGTCCCATCTGCCCTCCGTCGAGCAGGTCTTCTGTTTCGAGAACCGCGGGGCCGAGATCGGCGTGACGCTGGGGCATCCCCACGGTCAGATCTACGCCTACCCCTTCACCACTCCCCGCACCGCGCTGATGCTGCGCTCGCTGGCGGCCCACCGCGAGGCCACCGGTGGGGAGAACCTCTTCGACGCGGTCCTCGAGCGGGAACTCGCCGACAAGCGGGTCGTCCTTGAGGGTGAACACTGGGCGGCCTTCGTGCCGTACGCGGCCCACTGGCCCTACGAGGTCCACCTGTACCCCAAGCGCCGGGTGCCGGACCTGCTCGCGCTGGAGGAGGCGGCGCGCGCGGAGTTCCCCGCCGTCTATCTGGAACTCTTGAGGCGCTTCGACCGGATCTTCGACCATGGTGAGTCTCCGACGCCGTACATCGCCGCCTGGCACCAGGCGCCGTTCGGCCGGCTGGAGGGGTTCGACGGTGTGACGCGCGACGACTTCGCGCTGCACCTTGAGCTTTTCACCATCCGCCGCACTTCCGGCAAGCTGAAATTCCTCGCGGGTTCCGAGTCCGGCATGAGCGTGTTCATCAACGACGTGCCGCCGGAGCGCGCGGCCGAGCGACTGCGAGAGGTAGCGAGTTGATGAGCGGTAAGTACCTGGTGACGGGCGGCGCGGGCTACGTCGGCAGCGTGGTGAGCCGGCACCTGCTGGAGGCCGGTCACGAAGTCACGGTGCTGGACAACCTCTCCACCGGCTTCCGCGAGGGCGTCCCGGCCGGTGCCGCCTTCGTCGAGGGGGACATCCGGGATGCCGCCAAATGGCTGGACTCCTCCTACGACGGCGTCCTGCACTTCGCCGCCTTCTCCCAGGTCGGCGAGTCGGTCGCCAAGCCGGAGAAGTACTGGGACAACAACGTCGGCGGCACCATGGCGCTGCTGGCCGCCATGCGCGAGGCGGGCGTGCGCAGGCTGGTCTTCTCCTCCACGGCGGCGACGTACGGCGAGCCCGAGCGGGTGCCGATCGTGGAGAGCGCGCCGACCAGGCCCACCAACCCCTACGGCGCCTCCAAGCTCGCCGTCGACCACATGATCACCGGCGAGGCCGCGGCGCACGGCCTGGGCGCGGTCTCCCTGCGCTACTTCAACGTGGCCGGCGCCTACGGCGCGTACGGCGAGCGGCACCACCCCGAGTCGCACCTCATCCCCCTGGTGCTCCAGGTCGCGCAGGGCCGCCGCGACGCGATCTCCGTCTTCGGCGACGACTACCCGACGCCGGACGGCACCTGCGTCCGCGACTACATCCACGTCGCCGACCTCGCCGAGGCCCACCTGCTGGCCCTGACGGCAGCTCGGCCCGGCGAGCACCTGATCTGCAACCTCGGCAACGGCAACGGCTTCTCCGTCCGCGAGGTCGTCGAGACCGTCCGCAAGGTCACCGGCCACCCGATCCCGGAGGTCGTGGCCCCGCGCCGCGGCGGCGACCCGGCGGTGCTGGTCGCCTCGGCCGGGGCGGCCCGGGAGAAGCTCGGCTGGAATCCGTCCCGCGCGGACCTCGCGGGTATCGTCGCCGACGCCTGGGAGTTCGCCCAGCACATCGCAAGGGAGCAGTAGTGGGGCCACAGCGGGTCCGGGAAGGCTTCGTCGAGCTGTACGGAGCCGAACCGGAGGGAGTGTGGGCAGCGCCGGGCCGGGTCAACCTGATCGGCGAGCACACCGACTACAACGACGGCTTCGTGATGCCGTTCGCGCTGCCGCACGTCACCGTGGCCGCCCTCGCGCGGCGCACCGACGGCCTGCTGCGACTGCACTCCGCGGACATCGACGACGGGGCGGGAAAGCCCGTCGAACTGCGCGTCGAGGAACTGACCCCCGAGTCCGGCGACGGCTGGACTGCCTACCCGGCGGGCGTGGTGTGGGCGCTGCGCGCGGCCGGCCACGCGGTGACCGGCGCGGACGTGCACCTGGCGTCGACCGTCCCGGCCGGGGCCGGCCTGTCGTCGTCGGCGGCACTGGAGGTCGTCGTCGCCCTGGCACTGAACGACCTGTTCGAGCTCGGCCTCAGGGGCTGGCAACTGGCCCGCCTGTGCCAGCGCGCCGAGAACATCTACGTCGGCGCCCCCACGGGCATCATGGACCAGACGGCGTCGGCCTGCTGCGAGGCCGGTCACGCCCTCTTCCTCGACACCCGCGACCTGTCCCAGCGCCAGATCCCCTTCGACCTGGTGTCGCAGGGAATGCGGCTGCTGGTCGTCGACACCCGCGTCAAGCACGCCCACAGCGACGGCGAGTACGGCAAGCGCCGGGCCGGCTGCGAGAAGGGCGCCGCCCTGCTGGGCGTGGACGCGCTGCGGGACATCCCCTACGACGAACTGGACGCGGCGCTCGGCAGGCTCGGCGACGAGGCGGAGGTGCGCCGCCTGGTGCGCCACATCGTCACCGAGAACCACCGGGTCGAGCGGGTGGTGTCCCTGCTGCGGGCGGGCGACGCCCGGGCCATCGGGCCGGTCCTGACCGAGGGGCACATCTCGCTGCGGGACGACTTCCGCATCTCCTGCCCGGAGCTGGACCTGGTCGTCGACACCGCGAACGCCTCGGGCGCGCTGGGCGCCCGCATGACCGGCGGAGGCTTCGGCGGCTCGGCGATCGTGCTGGCCGAGGAGGCCGGTGTGCCCTCCCTCACCAAGGCGATCGAGGATGCCTTCGCCGCGGCGGGCTTCACAGCCCCCCGGGTGTTCGAGGCGGTGCCGTCGGCGGGTGCGCGCCGGCTCAGCCGAGCGGCTTGATCAGGGTGTACTCGGTGATCCCCGGCGGATAGTCGGGGATCGCGCACACCACCTTGTAGCCGTGTCTGCGGTAGAACTCCGGTGCCTGGAAGTCCCAGGTCTCCAGGCGTGCGCCCCGGCAGCCGCGGTCGGCGCGGGCCAGCCGCTCCGCAAGGGCCAGCAGCCGGGAGCCCAGGCCCGCGCCCCGGTGCCGTTCGTCGACCCACAGGTAGGTCACATGCAGCCAGGTCGTCCAGGTGTGGCCCACCAGACCGCCCACGAGGCCGCCCGCGTCGTCCAACGCCCAGACGTGGAGCGGAAGTTCACGTTCGGCGGGGGTTCCGCGCAGCGCGGCGAGTACCGGCGAGGCCACCGAGTTCGTGTCGCGGAGGCGGGAGCGGAGCAGATCGCACCGCTCTTTGTCTACTTCTGCCTCAATACGAAACATGCGGCACACCCTAAACGCGCTGGACGGCCAGTTCTGCGAATTGCCTTCCGCTCCTGCCCCCCGTCCGTACTCTGAGGAGCAGTACCGGTGGGGGCCGGTACCGATCAGGGGGCGAGACAGTCGGGTACGACGCCCGAAGTGGGGGTAGCAGTTCCGCATGGCGGCGGCCGTGCGGTCGTGTCAGCCCGGGCGTCGTGCCCGCGCCGGTCGGCGTTCTCCGGACGATGGGGAATCCCCTGCTCTTTCGGGAGCCTGGGGAAGGGGGTTTTCAGTGGTTCGCATCCGTGTCCTGGTCGTCGACGACCACCGCATCTTCGCCGAGTCGCTCGCCGCCGCCCTGGCCGCCGAGCCCGACGTCGACGTCTCCGCGGCCGGCTCCGGCCCGGCGGCGCTGCGCTGTCTGGAGCGCGCCGCCGCCGAGGGCCGCCGCTTCGACGTACTGCTCGTCGACGCGGACCTCGGTGGCAACGTACCCGGCGGACGGCCCGCGGTGCCGGTGCAGGAGGGCAACGCGGACGGCCTGGTCGACGGGATCTCCCTGGTCGCCGGGGTGCGCGGCGCCCAGCCCGGGGTGCGCACCGTCGTACTGGCCGAGAAGGACGACCCGCGGAGGGCTGCGCTCGCCCTGCAGGCCGGTGCCTCCGGCTGGGTGGCGAAGGACTGCTCGCTGTCCCGGCTGCTCACCGTCATCCGGGGCGTGCTGCGCGAGGAGACCCATCTGCCGCCCGCCCTGCTCACCGGGGTGCTGCGCGAACTGACCGCCGCCCGCAAGCACCGCACCGAGAGCGAACGGCTGGTGGAGTCGCTGACCCCGCGGGAGCGGGAGGTGCTGCGCTGCATGGTCGCGGGGCTCGGCCGCAAGGCCGTGGCCGAGCGGCTGTACCTGTCCCCGCACACGGTGCGCACCCATATGCAGAACGTCCTGGGCAAACTCGGCGTGCACTCCACACTGGCGGCGGTGGCGCTGGCCCGCCGGGCCGGGGTCGGGCCGGTCGATCTGGGGCCCGCCGGGCGGATCGGGGTGGAGGCGAGCAGCAGCGCCTGATCGACGCCGGTGCGTGCCATTCCGGGCCCCGCGTCCGCGTCCTGATCCTCTTCGCGGGCCCTCAGCCCGGGATGTTGTCGAACGGGGCGGTCAACTGGCGCAGCAGACCGGCCAGTTCGGCGCGCTGGGCGCTCGACAGCTCTCCGAGGATCGCCCGTTCCTGGTCGAGCAGACCCGCCAGGGCCTGGTCGGCGCGGTCCCGGCCCTCGGCCGTGAGGCGGACCAGCACGCCGCGGCGGTCGCTGGGGTCGGGCAGGCGCTCCACCAGGCCCTTCTTCGCCAGACGGTCGATACGGTTCGTCATCGTGCCCGAGGTGACCAGGGTCTGGGTCAGCAGCTGTCCCGGCGAGAGCTGATACGGCGCGCCCGCGCGGCGCAGCGCCGTCAGCACGTCGAACTCCCAGGGCTCCAGGCTGTGCTCGGAGAAGGCCAGCCGCCGTGCGCGGTCGAGGTGCCGGGCCAGTCTGCTCACCCGGCTGAGCACCTCAAGCGGCTCCACGTCGAGGTCCGGGCGCTCCCGGCGCCACGCCGCGACCAGCCGATCGACCTCGTCCTCCATGACGATCAGTGTAGTGGTTGTGTCGACGTGAAGTCTCTTGATGTCGATTCTCTTGACGTCGAGATATATCTCGCGCGACAGTGGTGATCACAGTGGTGCACGGCGTCGACGACGCCCACGACTTTCGAGGAGGCCGCCATGCCCGCCCCCGTCTGGGACCCCGCCCAGTACCTTCGCCACGCCGGTCACCGGGCCCGCCCCTTCGCCGACCTGCTCGCCCGCGTCCCCGAGCTCCCCGGCGACCCACCCCGCATCGCCGACCTGGGCTGCGGCCCCGGAAACGTCACCGTGTTCCTCGCCGACCGCTGGCCCACCGCGCACATCACCGGCTACGACAACTCGCCCGAGATGCTCGACAAGGCCGCGGTCGACCACGAGGGCCCCACCCCCGGCGGCGGCCGCCTCGACTTCGCCCACGCCGACGCCCGCACCTGGACGCCGGACGAGCCGTACGACCTGATCATCAGCAACGCCACCCTCCAGTGGGTGCCGGGGCATGCCGAGAGGTTCCCCGACTGGGTGACAGCCCTGAAGCCGGGCGCCACCTTCGCCTTCCAGGTGCCCGGCAACTTCCCCGCCCCCAGCCACCAGCTGATGCGGGAACTCGCCCACTCCGCCCGCTGGAAGGACCGCCTGGCGGACACCCTGCGCCACGACGACGCGGTGCTCTCCCCCGAGGCCTACCTGGAGAAGCTGACCGGCCTCGGCTGCACGGCGGACGTCTGGGAGACGACGTACATCCACCTGCTCCAGGGCGAGGACCCGGTCCTGGACTGGGTGAAGGGCACCGGCCTGCGCCCGGTCCTGACCGTGCTCGCCGACGACCCCCGGGCACGGGAGGACTTCCTGTCCGAGTACCGGGCCGCACTGCGCGAGGCGTATCCGGCGGGCCCGCACGGCACGCCGTTCCCCTTCCGCCGGATCTTCGCAGTGGCCACCAGGGAGGCGTGAGAGATGCTCACCGCGGTGGATCACGTACAGCTGGCGGCGCCGCCCGGCTCGGAGGTGGCGCTTCGGGCGTACTACGTCGACGTCCTCGGCATGACGGAGACCCCGAAACCACCGGTCCTGGCCACACGCGGCGGCTGCTGGTTCCAGGCGGGAGCGGTGCAGCTCCACCTGGGCATCGAGGAGGACTTCCGCCCGGCGCGCAAGGCGCACCCCGGGCTGAGGGTGACGGACATCGAGACGTACGCGGCCCGGCTGGCCGAGCACGGAGCGGCGGTCGTCTGGGACGAGAACCTGCCGGGCCACCGCCGCTTCTACTCCGAGGACCCGGTGGGGAACCGACTGGAGTTTCTCGAGCCGGTCAAAGATCACCACATCGGGTGATCACGTGCCCGGGTCAGCTCTTGCGGTGCCCTATCAACCGGGGCTTCGGCTCCAGCCCGTCCAGTCCGTGCCACGCCAGGTTCACCAGGTGGGCCGCGACCTCCGCCTTCTTCGGGCGGCGCACGTCCAGCCACCACTGGCCGGTCAGCGCCACCATGCCCACCAGCGCCTGCGCGTAGAGCGGAGCCAGCTTCGGGTCGAAACCGCGGCTCTTGAACTCGCGGCCCAGGATGTCCTCCACCTGGGTGGCGATGTCCGAGATCAGCGAGGCGAAGGAACCCGTCGACTGCGGGATGGGCGAATCCCGCACCAGGATGCGGAAGCCGTCCGTGTACTCCTCGATGTAGTCCAGCAGCGCGAACGCCGCCTGCTCGCACAGCTCACGCGGGTGACCGGCCGTCAGCGAACTGGTGACCATGTCCAGCAGGCGCCGCATCTCGCGGTCCACCACCACCGCGTACAGGCCCTCCTTGCCGCCGAAGTGCTCGTACACCACCGGCTTGGACACCCCGGCCTTCGCCGCGATCTCCTCCACCGACGTGCCCTCGAAGCCCTTCGCGGCGAAGAGGGTGCGACCGATCTCCAGCAGCTGCTGGCGGCGCTCGGCACCGGTCATACGGGTACGACGCGTGCGCCGCGGCTTGTCGTTGCTGGGAGTGCTGGAGTCGGTCGCCACAGCGACCATCATGCCGCCTCGGCGGCCTCCTTCCGGCGCCGGGAGCCGCCTTCACCGGTGTTCCGGCGGGAATCGATACGCGAGCGTGACGGCCAGCGCACGTCATGGGCCCAGCCGAGCTGCTCGCACCAGCGGATGATGCGCGCGGAGGAGTCCAGCTGCCCGCGCTCCACGCCGTGCCGGGCCGAGGTCGGGTCGGCATGGTGCAGGTTGTGCCAGGACTCGCCGCAGGACAGGATCGCCAGCCACCACACGTTTCCCGAGCGGTCCCGCGACTTGAACGGCCGCTTGCCGACCGCGTGACAGATCGAGTTGATCGACCAGGTCACGTGGTGCAGCAGCGCCACCCGCACGAGCGACCCCCAGAAGAACGCGGTGCACGCGCCCCACCAGGACATGGTGACCAGACCACCGATCAGCGCCGGCAGCAGCAGCGACACCGCCGTCCACAGGACGAACTGCCGGGAGATCGTCCGCAGCGTACGGTCCTTGATCAGATCCGGCGCGTACTTCTCCTGCGGGGTCTGCTCCTCATCGAACATCCAGCCGACATGGGCCCACCACAGGCCCTTCATCAGCGCCGGGACCGTCTCCCCGTACCGCCACGGAGAGTGCGGATCGCCCTCGGCGTCGGAGAACCGGTGGTGCTTGCGGTGATCGGCGACCCAGCGGACCAGCGGGCCCTCGACCGCCAGCGACCCCGCGATCGCCAGCGCGATCTTCAGGGGCCGCTTCGCCTTGAACGAGCCGTGCGTGAAATGCCGGTGAAAACCGATCGTGATGCCGTGGCAGCCGAGGAAGTAGAAGAAGACCAGCAGGCCGAGATCCAGCCAGCTCACCCCCCAGCCCCACGCCAGCGGCACCGCCGCCAGCAGCGCGAGGAACGGAACGGTGATGAACAACAGCAGCGTGATCTGCTCGATCGAACGCTTCTGCTCGCCGCCCAGGGTCGCGGTGAGCAGCGTGGTGTCGGTCGCCTTCGGGGCGTCGTCGATCACATCGGAGCTTGTGGTCATGGGCGTCCCCTGTGGGGTCGAGGGTCGAGAGATGCCGGCAGGCCGCGGAACCGGTCCGTCTTCTTACGGTTCCGTAACCTACGGCGTCGTAAGTATCGCAGCGCGTCGCACCGCGGCAAGAGCCCGTGAGCCTGCGCGTCCGACCCGACACCTAGACTTGGACTCGGTCGGACAGCGCGGTCCGCTCTGATTACTTCCCGGATGCCCCGTCGCTATGCGGCAGCCCGCCGCGCGGGTGACGGCCGGGTACCCCTCCAGACGAGCTTCAGACAAGCACCAACACTGCAAGGAGCCGCACCTGTGAGCAGTGCCGACGACCAGACGACGACCAGCACCGAGCTGCGCGCCGACATCCGCCGACTGGGCGACCTCCTCGGTGAGACCCTCGTCAGGCAGGAAGGCCCCGAACTCCTCGACCTGGTCGAGAAGGTCCGCCGCCTCACCAGGGAGGACGGCGAAGCCGCCGCCGAACTGCTGCGCGGCACCGAGCTGGAGACCGCGGCCAAGCTGGTCCGCGCCTTCTCCACCTACTTCCACCTGGCCAACGTCACCGAACAGGTCCACCGCGGCCGCGAACTGCGCGCCCGCCGCGCCGCCGAGGGCGGCCTGCTCGCCCGCACGGCCGACCGCCTCAAGGACGCCGACCCCGAACACCTGCGCCAGACGGTCCAGCACCTCAATGTTCGTCCGGTGTTCACGGCCCACCCGACCGAAGCCGCACGCCGGTCGGTGCTCAACAAGCTCCGGCGCATCGCCGCACTCCTGGAGACCCCGGTCCTCGACTCCGACCGCCGCCGCCACGACATCCGGCTCGCGGAGAACATCGACCTCGTCTGGCAGACCGACGAACTGCGCGTCGTACGCCCCGAGCCCGCCGACGAGGCCCGCAACGCCATCTACTACCTCGACGAACTCCACGCCGGCGCCGTCGGCGACGTCCTGGAGGACCTCACCGCCGAACTGGAACGCGTCGGCGTCAAGCTGCCCGACGACACCCGCCCCGTCACCTTCGGCACCTGGATCGGCGGCGACCGCGACGGCAACCCCAACGTGACCCCCGAGGTCACCTGGGAAGTGCTGATCCTCCAGCACGAGCACGGCATCAACGACGCCCTCGACATGATCGACGAGCTGCGCGGGCTGCTGTCCCAGTCCATCCGCTACTCCGGCGCCACCGACGAACTCCTCCAGTCCCTCCAGACCGACCTGGAGAACCTGCCCGAGATCAGCCCCCGCTACAAGCGGCTCAACGCCGAGGAGCCCTACCGGCTCAAGGCCACCTGCATCCGGCAGAAGCTCGTCAACACCAAGCAGCGCCTGGCCAAGGGCACCGGACACCAGCCCGGCCGCGACTACCTCGGCACCTCCGAACTGCTGAACGACCTGCGCGTCATCCAGACCTCCCTGCGCGCCCACCGCGGCGGTCTGTTCGCCGACGGCCGCCTGGCCCGCACCATCCGCACCCTCGCCGCCTTCGGCCTCCAACTCGCCACCATGGACGTACGCGAACACGCGGACGCCCACCACCACGCCCTCGGCCAGCTCTTCGACCGGCTCGGCGAGGAGACCTGGCGCTACGCCGACATGCCCCGCGAGTACCGCGCCAAGCTGCTCGCCAAGGAACTCCGCTCCCGCAGGCCGCTGGCCCCCACCCCCGCCCCGGTCGACGCGGCCGGCGCCAAGACCCTCGGCGTCTTCGAAACCGTCAAGCGGGCCCTGAAGGTCTTCGGCGCCGAGGTCATCGAGTCGTACATCATCTCCATGTGCCAGGGCGCCGACGACGTCTTCGCGGCCGCCGTACTCGCACGCGAGGCAGGCCTCATCGACCTGCACGCCGGCTGGGCCAGGATCGGCATCGTGCCGCTGCTGGAGACCACCGACGAGCTCAAGGCCGCCGACACGATCCTGGAGGACATGCTCTCCGACCCCTCCTACCGCCGCCTCGTCGCGCTGCGCGGAGACGTCCAGGAGGTCATGCTCGGCTACTCCGACTCCTCCAAGTTCGGAGGCATCACCACCTCCCAGTGGGAGATCCACCGCGCCCAGCGCCGCCTGCGCGACGTCGCCCACCGCTACGGCGTCCGCCTGCGCCTCTTCCACGGCCGCGGCGGCACCGTCGGCCGCGGCGGCGGCCCCTCCCACGACGCGATCCTCGCCCAGCCCTGGGGCACCCTCGAGGGCGAGATCAAGGTCACCGAACAGGGCGAGGTCATCTCCGACAAGTACCTCATCCCCTCCCTCGCCCGGGAAAACCTGGAACTGACGGTCGCCGCCACCCTCCAGGCCTCCGCCCTGCACACCGCACCCCGCCAGTCCGACGAGGCCCTCGCCCGCTGGGACGCCGCCATGGACGTCGTCTCCGACGCCGCCCACGCCGCCTACCGCAAGCTGGTCGAGGACCCCGACCTGCCGGCGTACTTCTTCGCCTCCACCCCCGTGGACCAGCTCGCCGACCTGCACCTGGGCTCCCGCCCCTCCCGCCGCCCCGACTCCGGCGCCGGCCTCGACGGCCTGCGCGCCATCCCCTGGGTGTTCGGCTGGACCCAGTCCCGGCAGATCGTCCCCGGCTGGTTCGGCGTCGGCTCCGGCCTCAAGGCACTGCGCGAGGCAGGCCTGCCGCAGGAAGGGGACACCGTGCTCGACGAGATGCACGAACAGTGGCACTTCTTCCGCAACTTCATCTCCAACGTCGAGATGACCCTCGCCAAGACCGACCTGCGCATCGCCGAGCACTACGTCGACACCCTCGTCCCCGACCACCTCAAGCACATCTTCGAGGTCATCCAGGCCGAACACGAACTCACCGTCCGCGAGGTACTCCGCATCACCGGCGAGACCGAGCTGCTCGACGCCCAGCCCGTCCTGAAGCAGACCTTCAGCATCCGCGACGCCTACCTCGACCCGATCTCCTACCTCCAGGTCGCCCTGCTCAAGCGGCAGCGGGACGCGGCAGCAGCCGGCCAGGACCCCGACCCGCTGCTCTCACGAGCCCTGCTGCTGACCGTCAACGGCGTGGCCGCCGGCCTGCGCAACACCGGCTGACCACACCGCCACGGACACGAAAGTGCCCCCGGGTTCACCGAACCCGGGGGCACCCCCACATCCACGACCCCGCACAGCACGGACCCCCGCACAGCACGGACCCCCGCACAGCACGGACCCTCACAGCACGGACCCCCACACAGCACGGACCCGCACAGCACGGACCCTCACAGCACCACGAAAGCCGCCGTCAGCAGAGCAACCCCCGACCCCGCCAGCACCCAGGCCGCCCGCCTCAACCGCAACCCGCCCGCCACCACCACCGACGCCAGCAGCAGCGCCCCGCCCAGCGGAACCCAGGCATACAGGACCCCGGCCGGACCCGACCGCACCACCTCGTCCGTACCCGGCTTCACGACCACGGTGTAGGTCTGCCCCTTCTTCACCCCGACCGTGTGGGCGATCACGACCCGGCCGCGGGCCGTCGAACCCTCCGAGAGCGGCCTGAAGGGCCCGCTGCACGTGTCGTCGCCGCACCGGGTCACCTCGACCGTGCCGCTCTCCCGGCCCCTGGTCAGCATCACGTACGGCGCGGTGCTCCAGGACGCCCACACACCGGCGATCAGGATCAGCACGGCGACCACCCCCATCACCGCGACCTGCCCGAACCGCAGCGCAGTGTTCGAGGCCCGGCGAGAACGGGCGGCGGTGGCAGACATGGCCGGGATCATTGGCCATCCCCCCGCCACCGGTCAACTCCGGCGGGGGACAAGTCAGGAGTTGTACGCGCTTTGCGCCCGCTCCAGCCCCTCCGTGACCAGACACTCCACCGAGTCCGCCGTCCGGTCCACGAAGAAGTCCAGCTCCTTGCGCTCCACCGACGAGAAGTCCTTCAGCACGAAGTCCGCCACCTGCATCCGGCCCGGAGGACGCCCGATCCCGAACCGCACCCGGTGATAGTCCGCACCCATCGCCTTCGTCATCGACTTCAGCCCGTTGTGCCCGTTGTCACCGCCGCCCAGCTTCAGCCGCAGCGTGCCGTAGTCGATGTCCAGCTCGTCATGGACCGCCACGATGTTCCCCAGCGGCACCTTGTAGAAGTCCCGCAGCGCGTTCACCGGCCCACCCGACAGATTCATGAACGACATCGGCTTCACCAGCACCACCCGCCGGCCCGCCGGCCCCGGCGGACCGATCCGGCCCTCCACCACCTGCGCCTGCGCCTTCCCGGCCCGCTTGAACCTCCCCCCGATCCGCTCAGCCAGCAGATCCACCACCATGAACCCGACATTGTGCCGGTTCATGGCGTACTCCGGACCCGGATTGCCGAGCCCGACGATCAGCCAAGGGGCATTGGCGGGGGTGCTCACGTCATATCTCCCTCATGCAGCAGCCGCTGCTCCCCCGGAAGGAGAGCAGCGGCTGAAACCAAAGCCGAACCGCCGGTCGGGCTCAGGCCTCGGCGACCTCTTCGCCGGCGGCCTCTTCCTCGCCCTCCGGGGCCTCCTCGACCTGGGCCTGCAGAACCTGCAGAACCACCGCGTCCTCGTCCACGGCCAGGGTCACACCGCTCGGCAGCGTGATGTCCTTGGCATGGACCGAGGCACCGGCAGCAAGACCCTCGACGGACACCGTGACCGCCTCGGGAATGTGCGTGGCCTCGGCCTCGACCGGCAGCGCGGCCAGAACGTGCTCCAGCAGGTTCCCACCCGGAGCCAGCTCACCCTCGGCGTGCACCGGGATCTCGACCGTGACCTTCTCGCCACGCTTGACCAGCTGCAGGTCGACGTGCTCCAGGAAACCCTTCAGCGGGTCACGCTGCACGGACTTCGGAATCGCCAGCTCATTGGTCTTGCCGTCGATGTCCAAAGAGATCAGGACATTCGGCGTACGCAGCGCCAGCAGCAGGTCGTGACCCGGCAGCGTCAGGTGCAGCGGGTCCGAACCGTGCCCGTACAGCACACCCGGAACCTTGTTGTCACGACGAATACGACGCGCGGCACCCTTGCCGAACTCGGTGCGCGTCTCGGCGGAGATCTTCACCTCGGACATCTCTCACTCCTCGCAGAAGAACGTGGAAAACGGACGGGGTCACCCGGCCACGAACGGCCTGCTACGAAGAGCGCGTCGATAACGGATCACCGTATTCGCGGGAACGAACACGGCCTCCCTCGCCGAGCAACCCCAGCAGGATACTCGGACCAGGAGGCCGCACCCAAAACGATCTCTACAACGATCCCTGCGGGCGATCGCTCACTGCTCGTCGAACAGGCTCGTCACCGAACCGTCCTCGAACACCTCACGCACCGCGCTCGCGATCGTCGGCGCGATCGACAGCACCGTGATCTTGTCCAGCTCCAGCTCACCCGGCGTCGGCAACGTGTTCGTGAACACGAACTCGCTCACCTTCGAGTTCTTCAGCCGGTCCGCCGCCGGACCCGACAGCACACCATGCGTCGCCGTCACGATCACATCCTCCGCACCGTGCGCGAACAACGCGTCCGCCGCGGCACAGATCGTGCCACCGGTGTCGATCATGTCGTCCACCAGCACACAGATACGGCCCTTCACATCACCGACCACCTCGTGCACCGTCACCCGGTTCGCCACGTCCTTGTCGCGACGCTTGTGCACGATCGCCAGCGGCGCACCCAGCCGGTCACACCAACGGTCCGCCACCCGCACCCGGCCCGCGTCCGGAGACACCACCGTCAACTTCGCACGGTCCACCTTGCTGCCCACATAGTCCGCAAGCAGCGGCAGCGCGAACAGGTGATCCACCGGACCGTCGAAGAAACCCTGGATCTGGTCCGTGTGCAGATCCACCGCCAGAATCCGGTGCGCACCCGCCGTCTTCATCAGATCCGCGACCAGACGCGCCGAAATCGGTTCACGACCACGGTGCTTCTTGTCCTGCCGCGCGTAACCGTAGAACGGCACGATGACCGTAATGGAACGTGCCGACGCACGCTTCAGCGCGTCGATCATGATCAACTGCTCCATGATCCACTTGTTGATCGGAGCCGTGTGGCTCTGGATCAGGAAACAGTCCGCACCACGGGCCGACTCCTGGTACCGCACATAAATCTCGCCGTTGGCGAAATCGAAGGCCTTCGTCGGGACAACCCCGACACCCAGCTGGTGGGCGACCTCCTCGGCAAGCTCGGGGTGGGCGCGGCCGGAGAAGAACATCATCTTCTTCTCGCCGGTCGTCTTGAACCCGGTCACAGCACTGTCTCCTCAGAGGTGTTCGCAGCTGGATGTCCAGAGACCCCCTCAGCCGTCCGCAAGAGGCCGTCTCAGCTGGTGGGGTGCGGATGTTCACCTATCACGGTACGCCGTCCCCGACGCACCCGTTATCCGGTCAGGCCTCGCCCTCCGGCCTCCGGGACGCCGCCTCGGCCGCCTTCGCCGCCGCACTCCCCGGACGCTTACGAGCCACCCAACCCTCGATATTCCGCTGCTGACCACGGGCCACAGCCAGCGAACCGGGCGGCACGTCCCTCGTGATCACCGAGCCGGCCGCGGTGTACGCACCGTCCCCCACCGTGACAGGAGCCACAAACATGTTGTCCGACCCCGTCTTGCAGTGCGACCCGACAGTCGTGTGGTGCTTGTTCTCCCCGTCGTAGTTCACGAACACACTCGCCGCACCGATGTTCGTGTACTCACCGATCGTCGCGTCACCGACATAGGACAGGTGCGGCACCTTCGTCCCCTCGCCGATCCTCGCGTTCTTCGTCTCGACATACGTACCCACCTTGGACCCGAGCCCCAGGCGCGTACCTGGCCGCAGATACGCGTACGGCCCCACGGAAGCCTCCGGACCCACCACAGCCCCGTCCGAGACCGTGTTGTCCACACGCGCCCCCCTGCCCACCCGCGTATCCGTCAGCCGGCTGTTGGGCCCCACCACACTGCCCTCACCCAACTGCGTCGACCCATGCAGCTGTGTCCCCGGCAACACCGTCACATCCTGCTCGAACGTCACCGTCACATCCACCCAGGTCGTGGCCGGATCCACAATCGTCACCCCGGCCAGCATCGCCTCGGTCAGCAGCCGGTCATTCAGAATCCGACGCGCCTGAGCAAGCTGCACCCGGTTGTTGATCCCCGCGATCTCACGGTGATCCCCCGCCACACACGCACCCACCCGATGACCCGCCTCACGCAGGATCCCCAGCACATCAGTCAGGTACTCCTCACCCTGACTGTTGTCCGTCCGCACCTTCCCCAGCGCCTCCGCAAGCAGCTGACCGTCGAAAGCGAACACACCGGAGTTGATCTCCCGGATCGCCCGCTGCGACTCGCTCGCATCCTTGTGCTCCACGATCGCCGTCACCGCACCGGAAGCACCGTCCCGCACAATCCGGCCGTAACCCGTCGCATCCGGCACCTGGGCCGACAACACGGTCACCGCATTGCCGTCCTCGCGATGGGCGGTGGCGAGACTCCGAAGCGTCTCACCGGTCAGCAGGGGAGTGTCGCCGCAGACCACCACGACCGTCCCGTCGACGGACCCGCCCAGCTCCTCCAGCGCCATACGCACCGCATGCCCGGTGCCCTTCTGCTGCTCCTGCACCGCGGTACGGGCCTGCGGGTCGATCTCGGTCAGGTGCGCGCTGACCTTCTCGCGCGCGTGCCCGACCACGACGACCAGATTCTCGGGCTTCAACTCGCGTGCGGCGGCCAGCACATGACCGACCAGGGAACGGCCACAGATCTCATGCAGGACCTTGGGTGTGGCCGACTTCATACGGGTGCCCTCACCCGCTGCGAGAACGACGACGGCTGCCGGGCGAATGGCGCTCACGGGATGCCCTTCGGCTGTGGATGGGTGGGGGTGGACATCCGCAGGATACCGGGGCGTTTGTGGGGGGTGACGAGAGCGGGTCCTGACTTGGTAGTCAGGACCCGAACATAAGCAGCTCCCCTGCCAGGACTCGAACCTGGAATAAATCATCCAAAGTGACCCGTGTTGCCAATTACACCACAGGGGAGTGTATAGCTCCCTAAAACGGACATTCTGTCAGTCCGTTGAGGTCGCGGCACCTACTATGCCGTACCACCAGCCTTCGATGCGACGGTACAGCTCGGCTCCCTGTAGGACTCGGATCACGAAGCACCCGCGGTAGGTGTCGCCGGTGTTCTTGCGCACGGTCTTGGGGTTGTGCTTCTTGAGCGTTGTTGCTTGAAGGGCCGTCGCATCGATCCCCGCGAGGTCGGCCCAGTATTGCTCGGCGGCGCTCACGTCTGCGGTTTCGTGGATCATGACACGGAAGCGCAGGCGCTCCCTGTGGATGCCCAACAGGTCGAGCCAGGCCAGGTAGACCTGGATCACTTGAGGGTCACTGTTGACGAAGATTACGGCTTCCCGGCGGCTGTAGGGCTTGCTCTTCTGCCCCTCGGCCCAGTAGAGCGCGACGCCGGTCATGAACAGCTCTCTGTCTGTGAGCTCGCCGATCTCCTGGGTGGCGCTTTTCTTCACCCGCTGGCGCTCCTCGTCTTGTGCGTTGCGCAGGCGGGTCAGTCCGGCCTGCATGAGCGCCCGCTGTTCCTCCTGCGTGTAGCGCGGCTCCGGCTTCGGCAGATCCCGCACCCACAATGAGATCGAGCCCTTGGAGCACCCCAGTTCCGCCTCGATCTGGTCGTACGTCCAGCCCTGGAGGCGCAGCTCCCGGGCTTTCGCTCGGAGGTCGTCCTTGGCGCGGGGGCGTTTTGTCCACTCCGGGGGTGGTTCGCCCTTGACGAGTTGGTTGAGGATGTCGTTGTTGTAGATCTTCAGTTCGTCCCGGATCTGCCGGAGGCTGTAGCCGCCTCGGCGGAGGGCGACCGCCTGCTCCCGCAGCCCCTCGAAGTTCGTGTACTTGCCTGTGGAATGTGCCATAGGCATACCATCCGGGCGGAATGTGGAGCTCCGGGGGCGAACGGGGGGTGGTTCAGTAGTTCGAGGGATACCGGCTGGTTTTGTTCTTATTCGATTACCGAGTGTGGTGTGGGGCGGTACCGGAAACTCGCCGGAAAAGCCGCGCGCGGCGCCCGTAGGCTGGAGTCATGACCACGACGGGGGAAGACCGCGCGACGGCCGTGACCGGGCCGTGGTGGTGGGCGCGGTGGCGCAGTGCGGTGCTCGACGGGAGTCTTGCGGTGGTGTCCGCGCTGGAGTGCGGGGCGGAGGGAATGCCGTTTGCCCGGGATGCGGGTATCCCGGTGTCCGTTGGGATTGTGTTCGGTTTGCTGGCGGGTTCCGTGCTGCTCATTCGCCGGCGCTGGCCGATCGCGGTCGTGCTGGTGGCGATCGCGATCACGCCGGCGCAGATGGGCTTCCTGATGGGGATCGTCGGCCTGTACACGCTGGCGGCGTGTGAGCTGCCGCGCCGGATCATCGTGGCGTTGGCGGGGATGTCGCTGCTCGGGACGATGATCGTGACATTTGTGCGGGTGCGTCAGGATTTGGCGCGGGGGGATCTGACCCTGGGGGACTGGTTCGTTCCGTTCGCCGCTGTCACCACCTCGCTGGGGCTGACCGCGCCGCCGGTGCTGCTCGGCTTGTACGTGGGGGCGCGGCGGCGGCTGATGGAGAGTCTTCGGGAGCGGGCGGACAGTCTCGAGCGTGAGTTGCAGTTGCTGGCGGAGCGGGCGGAGGAGCGTGCGGAGTGGGCGCGCAACGAGGAGCGGACGCGGATCGCGCGGGAGATGCATGACGTCGTGGCTCATCGGGTCAGCCTGATGGTCGTGCATGCGGCGGCGTTGCAGGCGGTGGCGCGCAAGGATCCGGAGAAGGCGGTGAAGAACGCCGCTCTGGTCGGGGACATGGGGCGGCAGGCGTTGACGGAGTTGCGGGAGATGCTGGGGGTGCTGCGCAGCGCGGAGGGGCGTGAGCGGCGTGCGGCGGCGTCCGTGCCGCTGGCCGCGGTGGGTGTGGCGGCGGCTGCGGCGGCGTTCCGGGTGGTGGGTGAGGAGGGGGTTGCGGTCGAGGGGCCGTGTCTGTCGGAGCTGGATGTGTTGATCGGGCAGTCGGCGGCGGCCGGGATGGTCGTGGATCTGTCGGTCGAGGGGGATGTGCGGTCGTATGCGGCGGAGGTCGAGCAGACCGCGTACCGGGTGGTGCAGGAGGCGTTGACGAACGTCCACAAGCATGCGGCGGGGGCGAAGACGCATGTGCGGCTGGCGCATCGGGTGTCGGAGATCGCGATGCAGGTGGAGAACGAGCCGCCGCCGGAGCCGGCGTCGGCGGCGTCGGTGGGGTTGCCCTCGGGTGGCAATGGTCTGGTCGGGATGAAGGAGCGGGTGGCCGCGCTGGGCGGTGTGTTCGTGTCGGGGCCGACGGATGCGGGGGGTTTTCGGGTGTCGGCGGTGATTCCGGCGTCGTAGGGCCGGGCTTCTTTGCGCGTGTTTGCGCGTGCCGGGCTCGGTCAGCCTGCGGTCAGTCGTACGGGTGTTATGCCGGAGACGAGGGCGGACAGGGCCTGGTCGATGTCGGGGCCGAGGTACCAGTCGCCGGTGTGGTCGAGGGCGTAGACGCGGCCTTCGGTGTCGATGGCGAGCAGGGAGTGGGTGTCGGGTTCGGCGCCGAGGGGGCAGACCTGGGTGTCGAGGGCGCGGCCGAGGTCGCCGAGGGTGCGGGCCATGTGGAGGCCGTGCAGTGGGTCGAGGTGGAGGGCGGCGGGGGCGATCTGGCGGCCGGGTCCGCCGGCGGTGATGTGGAGTCCGCCGAATTCGGCCCAGGCTTCGACGGCGGCCGGGAAGACGGTGTGGCGGTGTCCGGCGGGGGAGGTGTGGTCGCGGAGGGTGTCGGCCCAGATCTCGGCCTGTTTTATGTCCCAGCGTCCGGGCTGCCAGCCGGCGGCGCGCAGGGTGGCGTCGACGGGTACGGCGAAGCGTGTGGAGGTGCGGTCGGCGTGCATCTGCCCTTCGTTCGTCGAGGGGTGGTGGGTCGTGCGGGGGTGGGGTGGGGGAGGGGTGACCGGGGTGTGAGGTGCCGGTCGTCAGCCGTCGCTGTTCGCCGGGTCGACGATGTGGACGCCGAAGTGGGCGCTGAGTGCGGTGCAGGCGCGGCAGGGGGTGGCGAAGCTGCCGTGGAGGGGGTCGCCGTCCTCGCGGATGCGGCGGGCGGTGAGTTTGGCCTGTTTGAGGGCTTTGCGGGCTTCGCCGTTGGTCATGGGTTTGCGGGCGGCGCGTTTGCTGCGGGCGGCGTCGGCGGTGGCGATGTGGCGGGAGATGAGGATGGTCTCGGCGCAGCGGCCGGTGAAGCGGTCGCGCTGGGCGCTGGTGAGGGTGTCGAGGAAGTCCTGGACCAGCGGGTGGAGCGCGGGGGGCTGGTCGCCGCGGGCGGCGGTGCCGGTGAGGGTGGCGCCGCGGACGGAGAGTGCGGCGGCGACGGTGGGGAGTATGCCGTCGCGGCGGTGGCGCAGGGTGGGGGCGTGGGGCGTTTCGGTGTTGCTCCAGCCGATCCTTGGGTCGCCGGAAGCGCTGGTGTGCGGTCCCGTCTGCGTCGCGTTCATGATCATCATCCCCTCCGGGCATCCCCCCGAAGGACACAGAGTGCCAAATGCCGTGGCTGGTACGGAAGCTGGGGCGGTGCGACACGCCCGGTGGGGTCGGTGTGTCACGGCGGGGTGACGGCTGGTCACGGTGGTGCCGGGGCTGGGGAGGGCGGGGAAGCGGAGGGCCGGTGACCGGTCTCGTCGTACCGCATAGGCTGTCGGCACCGCGCTAGGTGCGGTCAACGCGTTGGAGAGAAGTAGTCGATACGGGCCTTGGTGGGCCGGAGCCGGATCCGGTCGCCGTGGGTCGTACAGAGTGCCGCAGGGGGCAACCGCCATGACGACAGGTCGGCTCGGGCTGGGAGCACCGCTCAGCGGCCAGGCCGGGGGACAGGCCGTGCCGCCGAACGCGGCCTACGCCGGGCAGGTCGTGCACTTCCCGGACCCGGTCCGGGCCACCCGGCATCCCAGAGGGGTGCGGGTGGACGAGCGTGGTTTCCCCGACTTCTCGCCGTATGCGCGTGCGGCGGCGGAGATCGCGGAGCCGCCGGAGGGTTTCGGTGTCGACGAGTTGCGGCTGACGGACTACGTCTCGGCGAACGCGGCGCTGGCGGCGTCGGGTCACGAGTTGTGGGACACGGTGCCGAGCGTGGCGACCCCGCACGGCTGGACGTGGCATCACGTGGCGGGCGGCCGTCGGCTGGAGCTGGTTCCGGTCGAGGTGAAGTCGCTGTTGAGGCATCACGGTGGCATCGCGACCGCGAACGTCGACCAGAACAAGCGGGGCACGCGGCCGTTGCAGGAGACGCGGCCGGCGCACTTCGGGCTGCCGAAGTCGGGTGCGGCGGTGTCGGAGCAGCAGGTGCAGGGGGTCGAGGAGGATCTGGGGTACCGGTTGCCGGGTCCGTACCGGGCGTTCCTGAAGGCGGCGGGCGGCTGTGCGCCGGTGGGTACCGCGCTGGACGCGGAGTTGGGGCTGCTGATCGACCAGCCGTTCTTCACGGTGCGGGAGGAGGCGGCGGTCAACGATCTGGTGTACGTCAACAAGTGCCTGCGTGATCACCTGACGAAGGACTATCTGGGCGTCGGGTTCGTGCAGGGCGGGCTGCTGGCCGTGAAGGTGAAGGGCGAGCGGAGCGGTTCGGTGTGGTTCTGCGCCTACGACGACGTGCGTGACGTGGATCCGGGGTGGCCGCAGGCCGAGCGGGTGGAGCGGCTGCTGCTGCCGTGCGGTGAGGACTTCGATGCCTTCCTGTCCCGGTTGGCGGGTTCTCCGCCGGAGTTGGAGACGGTGGCGAATCTGATGGTGGACGGCGGTTTCGCGCGTGCCGTTCCGGTCTCTTCCGGATCGTCGGTGGGGGAGTGAGTCGAGCGATGGTGACGTTCGCGCAGGCGCAGGAGCGCGCGGAAGAGTGGATCAACGGGGATGTGCCGTCGTACCAGCATCGGGAGGTGCGGGTGCGGGAGTTCGAACTCGGTTTCGTGGTGTGGGCCGAGGACCGTGCGGACGGGCCGCGTTCGGACGGGGGTGCGCAGCGGCTGGTGATCGCGCGGGACAGCGGGGAGGCGACGCTGTGGCCCGGGCTGCCGGTGGGTGAGGTGATCCGCCGGTACGAGGAGGAGTACGGCCGGGCCGACGAGGTCGCCGATGCGGTTCCGGCGCCCGCGGCCCGGGTGGACCTGAACCAGACGTCGTTCCTGCTGAGTCCGCCGGAGTGGTTGCAGGAGGCGGCGGACAAGCTGGGGATCCCGGACCGGCGGGGTGGGGCCGGTGCCGCTGCTGGTGCCGCTGCTGGTTCTGGTGCCGCTGCTGGTGCCGCTGCTGGTTCTGGTGTCGGCGCGGATGCCGGAGCGGGTGTGGGTGCCGGGCCGGGTGCGGCCTCGGCCTCTGCTTCGGTTCCGGCGTCCGGTTCGGCCGGGGCTTCTGCCGGGGGCGGTGGGCTTCCGCAGACGCAGGCCGGGGTGCCGGTGGGTGCGCCGCCCGACGGGGCGACTCCGTGGGCCGGGACGGACACCAACGCCGATGGCGGTGACGACCGTTCGGTGCCGTTGCCCGCGACCGTGTTCGCGCCGCCGCTGAGCGACTCCGGCGACGCTGCGCCGCCTGCCGCCACGCCGGACGCGAAGACGGCGCTGATGGCGGGGGGCAGTCAGCTTCCGCGTACGGCCATGGCGCCGGTGTTCGACGTCAACGCGCAGGGCGTGCAGGGCACTTCGCCCGGCGGTGCACCGAGTGCGCCGAGTGCGTCGAGTGCGTCGGGCGGGCCCGGTGTGCCGGGAGCGCCTGCCGTGCCCGGCGGCTCCCAGGGCACCATGCCGCCGCCTCCGCCGGTGCCGGGTGCGGTGCCCGCAACTCCGCCTGCGCCGCCGGGTGCGCCGTCGTACGGGTATCCGCAGGGACCGGGCGTCCCGGCTGCCCCGGGCACCCCGCTGCCTCCGCCGGTGCCGGGTGCGCCCTCGTACGGGTATCCGCAGGGGGCCGGGGCTTCGGCTGGTCCGGGTACGCCGCCTCCGGGCGGTCCGCAGGTTCCCGGCGGTCCCGGCGGACCCGGGCGGCCGCTCGCGCCGAACGCCGGGGAGATCGCCGACGCCGCGACGAGCAAGGCCGCGCCTCCGCCGCGCCGCGGGCGGGGCGGCGGTTCGGCCACGCCTCCGCCGCCGGGTGCCCCGGGTACGCCGGGCGTGCGTCCGGGCGGTGTGCCCGCGCCGTCCGGGCCTGGAGCGCCGGGTGCCGGGGCTGGTGGGTACGTGCCGACCCAGCTCGTGTCGTCACTCGGTCCCGATGGCCCCAACGGTCCTGACGGTTCCGAGGGTGCCGCCCGTCCCGGTGCTCCGCAGCCGCCGGGTGCTCCCGGTGTGCCGGGCGCGCCGAACACTCCCGGCGGTACGCCTCCGGGTGGCGTCCACCATGCCGCCACGATGCTTGCCGACCCGCACCGGGCCGGCGGGACCGTGCCGCAGCCGCCGGGTGCGCCGCAGGCGCCGGGCGTTCCTGGCGTGCCCGGTGCGCCCGGGGCCGCGCCGGGCCGCCCGGGTGCCGTGCACCATGCGGAGACGATGCTGGCCGCGCCCCCGTCGGGCGGCCCCGGCACGCCTGCCCCGCCTCAGGCCCCCGGCGCCCCCGCCGCTCCGGGCGTGCCTCCTGCGCCGGGCGCCCCCGGAACGCCTCCGGGTGCCCCGCAGCCCATGCCGCCCGTCGCCCCACCGCCCGGCGCCGTGCCCCCTCCGGGCCGGCCCGTGCCCGGCCAGCCCATGCCCGGTCAGCCCGTACCGGGGCAGCCGCCCATGTCCGGTCAGCCGGTACCGGGACGGCCGCCCGTCCCGGGACAGGTCGCACCCGGGCAGCCGCCCGTACCGGGACCGCCCGTACCCGGTCAGCAGCCCCTGCCGGGACAGTCCGTGCCCGGCCAGCCCATGCCCGGTCAGCCCGTACCGGGGCAGCCGCCCATGTCCGGTCAGCCGGTACCGGGGCAGCCGCCCGTCCCGGGACAGGTCGCACCCGGGCAGCCGCCCGTACCGGGACCGCCCGTACCCGGTCAGCAGCCCCTGCCGGGACAGTCCGTGCCCG
>NZ_JBEYZY010000007.1:158652-283362 GCF_040646295.1 Streptomyces sp. NPDC046197
GTCAGCCGGTGCCCGGCCAGCGGCCCCCGGCCTACGGCTACCCCCCGCAGGGGCAGCCGACGGTCGGACCCGGCTACCAGGCCGTGTTGCGCTACCGCGCGCAGGACGGGTCGGAGCAGCAGTTGATCCGGCGTTCGGCGCCGGGCACGCCGCACCCGGAGTGGCAGATCTTCCACGAGCTGCGCGCCATGAACGTTCCGCCGGACCAGGTGCTGGAGCTGCACACGGAGCTGGAGTCGTGCGAGCTGCCGGGCGCGTACTGCGCGCGGATGATCCGTGAGCAGTGGCCGCAGGCGCGGATCACGTCCATCGCGCCGTACGGCACGGACCATGCGAGCAGGCAGCAGGGCATGCAGCAACTGCTCGCCCATCAGGGCGAGTTGCACCAGGTCGCCGACGGGCCGGCCCGACCGGCCCCGGTCCGCGCGCCGCTGCCGCCGGTGCAGTCGGCGCCGCCGGTTGCCCCGGAGGGGATCGCGCAGGAGCTCGCCGCGGCCTTCGGGCCGGGGGTGTTCCGGTTCGAGCAGGCGGCGGTCTCCCGCCAGGGCGTGCCGCCGATCGTGGCGCACACGCTGGTGGTGGCGGGTCTGCCGATGGACATGGGCCCGTTCTTCTGGGCGCAGGCCCAGCCGGGGCGGCCGGTGCCGACGCTGGCGGAGCTGGCGGCCGAGCGCGGGGTGCAGCCGGCGCCGGACGCGGGGTCGTACCTCGTCATGGGCAGCGACTTCGGCAGGGCCATCTGTGTGCAGTACGGCACGGCGAACATCGTCGCGGTGCCGGTGGAGGCGGGGCCGGGCGGTACGTCCCTGCCGCCGCAGTTCGTGAACACGGGCCTGCCCGAGTTCGCGCGCTGCCTGGCCCTGCTGGGCCGGATGTGGCGGCTGCGGTACGGCCTGAACCAGGAGCAGGCGGGTCGCTGGACCGTCGACTTCCAGGCCCAGCTCGCCGCCCTCGACCCGGCGGCACTCGGCTCGCCCGAGAGCTGGTGGTCGGTACTGCTGGAACAGATGTGGGACGGGCTGCTGTGACACCCCCTACACCCCCTGGTCCTGTCCGGCGGATCAGGCCCTAGGAGGTCCTGTCAGGGACCGGCCCCGGTCGTGCGACCGGGGCCGGTCCTTTTGTGTTCGGCTTGTGTTCGGCTACTGATCGAGCGGGCGTCCGGAGTGTCGCGTTATGAACATTTCCGCCCAATACCTCAGGATATGCGCGAAATCATCTCGGCGGAGAGGGTTGTTCCAGGATGAGAAGCGCAGCGGTGTCGCCCCATGGTTTCGTGCTCGTACGAGGGCGGGGCTACCGTCCCGGGCAGGCCGAGGCGTATGTGAACGCCCTCTCCGACAGCCGGGACGCCGCCTGGGAGCGTGCCGCGCGGCTGACCGTCCTCGCCAAGAACATGGAGGCGGAGCTCGCCCAGCTGCGGGAGGCCGTGGCGCAGCTGGGCCCGCAGACGTACGAGGCGCTCGGTGACGGCGCCCGGCGGCTCCACGAGCTCGGACAGCAGGAGGCCCAGGCCGTCCGGGAGGGCGGGCGGCGGGAGGCGCAGCGCCTGGTCGAGGAGGCGCGGGCGGAGGCGGAGGACATGCTCGCCGCCGCGCAGGCGCACGCCGACGAGGTGCGCACCGAGGCCGACGAACGCGCCCGGCAGCGGCTGCTGGCGGCGCAGGCGGAGGCCGACGAGATCCGGATCTCGGTGCGGCGCGAGGTGAAGGCGGCCCGCAGCGAGGCGCTGGCGGCGCTGCGCGAGGTGCGTCAGCGGACCACCGGGATGCTCGCCGAGCTGACCCGGGAGCAGGCCGAGCGGCTGGCCGCCGTCGAGCGTGCGGCATCGGGGCGGGAGACCGCGCTGGAGGCGGAGCACTCCGCCCGGGTGGCGGCAGCCGAGGCGGCGCTGTCCGCGGCGGAGCAGGCGCTGGCCGATGCGCAGGAGTCGGCCCGGCGGGCTCCGGACGAGGCGCGCAAACGGGCGGCGGAGGTGCTGGCGGAGGCGCGCCTGCGGGCGGAGCGGATCGCCCAGGAGACGGAGCAGGTGCTGCGCGAGCACGGGGAGGCGTGGGACGCCGTGCGGGCCCAGATGGACACGGTGCAGAACAGCATCACGACGCTCACGGGACGGGCGTGGACCGAGCAGCCGGACGGCACCGGCCCTCGCGCGCGGTAAGCGGCCGGGCAACGGTGACCGCGTCGCCCGGCGCCCTTTTGCCCGCGTAGCCCGGCGCATGCCGGTTGCCCGCGTTGCCCCGCGCATGCCGGTTGCCCGTGTTGCCCTGCGCATGCCGGTTGCCCGCGAAGCCCTGCGCCGGGCGCACGCCTCGCCCGGAACCGGTTGCGCGACTCGCCCGGCGCCGGTTGCGCGACTCGCCCGGCGCCGGTTGCCCGCCTCGCCCGGCGCCGGTTGCCCGCGACTCGGTGGCGGCGGGCCGTCAGCCTCCCCTGCGTACCGCCCCCGCCAGGATCCAGCCCTCCACCGCCTCGTACTGCCGGCGCTGCTCTTCCGACTTCGTACGGCCGGAGGCCAGCGTGCCCAGCCAGCCGAAGAGGAAGCCCAGGGGGATGGAGACCAGGCCGGTGGTGGTGAAGGGGAAGAAGTTGAAGTCGGCGTGCGGGAAGGCGGCGACCGGGGAGCCGGAGACCAGGTTGGTGCCCGGCATCAGCAGCAGGACGGTGAGCGTGCCGCCGATCAGCGTGCTCAGCAGGCCCGTTCGGGTGTAACGGCGCCAGAAGAGGCTGTAGACCAGGGCGGGGGCGATCGCGGAGGCGCCCAGGCAGAAGCTCAGGGTCACCAGTGGCTGCAGGCTGCGGTGCTGGACCAGGGTGGCCAGCAGGATCGTCGGGATGCCGACCGCGAGTGCCGAGACCCGGGCCAGCGTCATCTCGCGGCGCGCCGGCATCTCCTGCACGCGGGCCGCGAAGACGTCGTGGGCGAGGGAGTTGGCGCAGGCGAGGATCATCCCGGCCACCGAGGCGAGCAGCGTCAGGAAGATCGCGGTGGTCACGGTCGTGAACAGGAAGCTCTCCACCGCCGACACGTCCGAGCCGAACACCGCCCGCGAGCCCAGCAGGTAGGCGGTGTTGCCCTGCGGATCGGCCTGCGCGATCGCCCCGCGTCCGATCAGCGCCGTCGCGCCGAACCCGACGACCGTCACCACCAGCACGAACAGCGCCACACTGGACACCGCCCAGGACATCGACCGCCGTACCTGCCGGGCGCTGGACGCGGTGTACATGCGCATGGTGATGTGCGGCAGGCACGCACCGCCCAGGACGATCGTCAGCTCCGAGGTGATCATGTCCAGGCGGGGGTTGGCGCCGCCCGCGAACTCCAGTCCCGAGTGCAGGAAGGCCGGCCCCACGCCGCTCTGCCGGGCCGCCGTGTCGAACAGCGTCCCCGGGTCCCAGTCGAACCTCCGCAGGACCAGCAGGGCGACCACCGTGCCCGACCCCAGCAGCATCACGATCTTCAGGATCTGGATGAGCGCCGTGCCCTTCATCCCGCCGATCGCCGCGTAGCTGATCATCAGCACGCCGAGGCCGATCACACAGCCCGTCTTCAGCGAGTCGTTGGAGAATCCGAGGATGAAGGCCAGCAGCTGACCCGTGCCGGCCAGCTGCACCAGCATCAGCGGTACCAGTGCGGTGATGGTCACCGCGCACGCGGTGATCCGCACGGACCGGCCCGGCATCCGCCGCGCCAGCACGTCACCCATGGTGAACCGGCCCGCGTTGCGCAGCGGTTCGGCCAGCAGGAACATCATCAGCATCAGGGACAGCGTCGTGCTCAGCGCCAGCACGATCCCGTCGTAGCCGCACAGGGCGATCACCCCGCCGGTGCCCAGCACGGACGCCGCGGAGATGTAGTCGCCCGCGATCGCCAGCCCGTTGCGCATGGGGGACAGGGATCCGTAGCCGGTGTAGAACTCGTCGAGGTCGTCGCGGTCCGGGCCCGTCATCACGCACAGCAGCAGCGTGACGGTGGCGACGGATGTGAACGCCACCAGGGACATGGACTGCGCCGACCCGCTGAACTGCGTCGTCATCGCGCCGCCTCCCGCCTCGCGTCCAGCTCGGCCTGCTTGCGGATGCGGTCGGCGATCGGGTCGACGTACCGGCGCGCGGTGTGCTCGTACAGGGCTATCGCCAGCCAGGTGACGGGGAGCTGGACCAGCGCCAGCAGCAGGCCGGTGGGCAGGCCGGCGGTGACGGTGCTCGTCATGAACGACGGTGCGAAGGCCGACAGGACGAGGAAGACGGTGAAGTAGCCGAGCGCGGTGATCGAGGCCACGCGCCGCTGCCAGCGGTAGGCGCCGCGCAGGACGCGCAGGTCACTGTGGTGCCCCAGCGCCTGACGGCGCGGCAGTCGCGGCTGCACGGGCTCGGGCGGTGGCGGCTGCCAGGGGTAGGTCGCGTACGACGGTGAGGCGTCGTGCCGCGGACGTGGATACGGGTACGACGGAAACGGCTCCGGCTCGTACGACATCCCGGGGCTCCTTGAGTGGCGGCTCTGGCAGGGAGTGGGGGGCGTGCGAGTGACGCACGCTACTCGGAGCACCGGGGATGCGGGGCGTTTTGGCCAAACTGAGCGGTCGGTATGCGCTTGCCCGGGCCGATGCCCGGACCGACTCGGGTGTCACCCGTGTCGACGCCGGCATTTCCCGGCCCGTTCGAGCGCTTCGATGCCAAACGGGCTGCCCCTCCACTGCTGTTGAGCCATCATGTACGCACTCGTGGTCGCGCGGAGTGCAAGGGGGAGGCCACATGAGTGAGGTGCCGTCGCGGGAAAGCGTGTTCATTTCCTACGCCCATGACGACGACGAGCACGTCGAACGGGTCCGGAACCTCTACCGCTTCCTGCGCGCGTGCGGGATCGACGCCGTCCTGGACCTGCCCGCGGGGGAACGCCGTCAGGACTGGGCGCTGTGGATGCTGCGCGGCATCCGGGACAGCCGGCGGGTGATCGTCGTGGCCTCGCCCGAGTACAGACGGCGCGCGGAGGGCGACGCCCCGGCCGGTGAGGGCGCGGGAGTGCAGTGGGAGGCCCTGCTGCTGCGGAACCTGGCCTACGAAGATCCGGGTGCAGCCCTGGACCGTATCGTCCCCGTCGTCCTGCCCGGCGGTTCCCGCGCGGACCTGCCCGTGTGGCTGGGTGGCGGCACCACCACCCACTACACCGTCGAGGACTTCACCGTCGACGGTGCGCACAAGCTGCTGCGGCTGCTGACCGGCCAGCCGTACGAGACAGCGCCGCAGCTGGGGCCCGTGCCCGTCCTGCCATCGCGTGACCAGGGCGCGGGCACCTCACCGGCCCTGCCCGCCCCCGCCCCCGCCCCCGCTCGCGTCCCCGCCCCCGCTCGCGTCCCCGCCCCCGTCGCCGCGCCGGCGCCGCCGCCCCAGCCACCGCCCGCGGCCTTCGTCCTGCCCGGCCAGAAGGACCTGCTCGACGCCCTCCTGGCCTGCCCCGCGCTGCACCGGCTCGCCGCCCGGCACGAACTCCTGCTCCTGATGGGCGAGTCACTCGGACTCGGGCAGGTCTTCGACGTGCCCGAGTCCGCGGACGCCCGGACCCATCTGCGCGCCCTGTGCCGCCGGATCGGACGGACGACCCTGACGGCCGACGCGGCGCTGAAGGCGATGTACCTCGCCCTCGAAGAGATCGCGCCGGACGACGTCGGCACCAAGCGGGTACGGGAACTCCTCGTCGCCTGCGGACTTCCGCTCGGGGAGGCGTGAGTGTTCGGTCACCTGCTGTTCGGTGACCGGAGCGCCCGCCGGGCAGCCGTGCGGGGGCCGTGGTCGGGAAAGCACGGGCGGCAGCTCGTGATGATCCTGCTCGGCGTCGGCGAACTGCACCAGCTCGCCACCCGCCACGAGCTCCTGTTGCTGATGGGCGAGCAACTGGAGCTCGGCCGCGCCTTCGCGGTGCCCGAGAACCCCGACCCCGCGGCGCATCTGCGTGCCATCGTCCGCGCCGCCCGCCGCGGCGCAGCGCTGGAGGCGTTGCGGGACGCGCTGGAGGAGATGGCGCCGGACGACATCGACGCCGCGTGGTTCAAGCTCGCGGCCACGGTGCTGACCCGGCCGGACGGCCCCCTGCCCGCCGGCTTCATGATGGAGCTGATCGGCGAACTGCGAAACCACCCACCGGACTTCGCAAGGGCCGCGGTGTCCCGCTACCGGGCCGAACGCCGTGCCGCCGGCCACCCGCTGGACGGCCGCACTCTGCCGCAGGTGCTGTTCCGGCTCTACGACGCCCGGATGTCCGCCACCGACCCCGACGCCCCGCGCCGGCACCTGCGGGCGTTCCTGCGGCAGCTGACCACGGAGCCCGGCCGCAGCAACCGGCTCGCCACCCTCCTCGCCCGCCTCCCGGGCTGCGAGCCCGGCGGCCGTCCGCAGGCGGCGGCCGCCGCGGTGGCGGTACGGGCCGAGCGCCAGGTCATCATCCAGATACGGGTCGAGGAAGAGGACGCCCCGAGCGACCTGCCCTACACCCGGCGGCGCTACTCACTGCGCGGCCTGCACTACGAGGGCACGGCGGACGCCCGTTTGGACTTCCACTGCTCCTGGGACTGGCCCGGCCTGTTCACCGGGGACGAACTGGAGCGCTGCGGCCACGAGTTCCTGGCCGCCTGGCACGCACAGGAGGCGGTCGACTGGGGGCCGGGCAAGCGGGTGGAGTTCCTGCTGCCGGACTCGCTCCTCGGCTACGCGGCCGAGATGTGGCCGGGCGGGTCGTCCGGCGTGCCCCTGAGCCGTAGCTGCCAGGTCGTCGTACGGTCCCTGAGACGCTACAAGGACAGCTCGCTGCACCCCGAGTGGGACCGGCGCTGGCAGGTCCTCGACCGCGACTGCGTGCCCGGTGACGCGCTGCACCGCATCGGCTGGATGAGCCCCGACCGGGGGGAGCCGGAGAACGGCGACGGCGCGGACTTCGGCCGCAGGGCCCGGTTCTGCCCCGACAGCAAGTACCCGCCGCTGCGCCTGACCGATCCCGCCGACGTCGAGGACTGGCTGCGGCACAACGCCGACCTGGCCTGCCTGGGACTGGGCACGCCGTACGACCACCACGACCCCCTCATCCGGGATGCCGTCCTCGACGCCCTGCTGGAGGACGGCATCCCCGTCATGGTCTGGCGGCGCGACGCGGGCGACCCCGCCCACCTGCTGGACGCGCTGCGCGACGTCAGCCCGCCCGCCCTCCTCGCGGAACTGCCCCGCAGTGTCCTGGAGGCCCGCAAGCGGGGGCGCCGCGACGAGACGAGCCTGGGCAAGCAGATCACCCTGCTGTGGGACGACCCGACATGCGTCTTCCGCACACAGGACAGCCGAATGTCCGGCACCCGCGGGGCCGGCGAAGGAGCAGCATGACGCAGAGCCAGGACTGGTGGGTCTACGAGGGCAGCGGCGTCCCGCACGACGGCATCCGCCGCCTGCCCGAGGCACCCCCGTGGCGGGCCTTCCGGCACAGCGGTGCCCGGCCCGAGAGGCTGCTCGGGCCGCCGGCGGCCGATGACGACGACGCCGTCCAGCGCCATCTCGGCCGGGCCGGCCAGGGCGCCGCCTACCAGGCCGGCGACCGCGAGATCCACCTCGTCAACCTCGCCCTGCACCTGCGCCGCCCGCTGCTGCTCACCGGCAAGCCCGGCACCGGCAAGTCCACGCTCGCCTACGCCGTCGCGCACGAGCTGAGACTCGGGCCGGTCCTGCGCTGGGCGATCACCAGCCGGTCCACCCTCAAGGACGGGCTGTACGAGTACGACGCGGTGGGCCGTCTCTACGACGCCGGACTGCGCAACGCGGGCACCCTGACCGGCCGCACCGGTGAGGCGCCCGAACCGCCCGACATCGGCAAGTACATGTGGCTCGGCCCGCTCGGAACGGCTCTGCTGCCCTGGCGGCGGCCCCGGGTGCTGCTGATCGACGAGATCGACAAGAGCGACATGGACTTCCCCAACGACCTGCTGAACGTGTTCGAGGAGGGCGAGTTCGTCATCCCCGAACTGGCCCGGCTCGGGCGCGGGGAGCAGCACGTGATGACCGCCGACCGGGAGCAGGTCGAGGTCAGCGCGGGCGCGGTGGCCTGCGCGGAGTTCCCGTTCGTGGTGCTGACCAGCAACGAGGAGCGCGAGTTCCCGATGGCGTTCCTGCGCCGCTGCATCCGCCTGGAGATCGGGGCGCCGGACGAGGAGCGGCTCAAGGGCATGGTCGCGGCGCATCTCGGCGAGCCGGGGGCCGGCGGGAACGGCTCCGCCGAGGCCCGGGCCGAGATCATCGCCCAGTTCCTGGCCCGGCAGCGGGAGATGGGCACCCTGGCCAACGACCAGCTGCTCAACGCGCTGCTCATGGCGGAACGGGGACTGTGGGACAACGAGACGGGGCGGGCCCTGCTCGGCGACGATCTGCTGCGGCCCCTGGACCGGGGCTGAGGACGGTCGTGGCCGGGGCCGAGCGGGACATGACGAGCGCCGGACGGGATGCGCCCGGCGGCGAGCGGGCCGCGCACGACGAGCTCCTGCGGGAGGAACTCGCCCGTCTGCTGGACTCCGAGGGCGCGCCGGACGCCGGCGACGCGCTCGACGTGCTGTGGATCGCCCGGCTCAGCGGGCTCGCCCCGGTCGACTGGTCGCTCCTCGGCAACGGCAGCGACCCCACCGCCCCCGCCCCGCCCGCCGAGCCGCCACCTCCCGCACCCCAGGAGGACCACCCCACCGCCGACCCCGGCCCCGATCCCCCGTCGGCCGGGCTCCACCTCCCCGGCGGCACCGACACCGCCGCCCCGGTCCGTTCCGCCGGCGCGCAGGCCATCCGTGTCGCCCAGCCCCAGGCACTGCCCGACACCCTGTCCCTGACCCGTGCCCTGCGCCCCCTGCGCCAGACGGTGCCCTCGGCCCACGCCCGCATCCTCGACGTCGAGGCCACCGCGTCGGCCTCTGGCGACACCGGCCTGCTCCTGCCGGTCCTGTGCGCTGCCACCGAACGGCGTTTCTCGGTCGACCTGCTGATCGACACCGGTACCACCATGACCGTCTGGCACCGCCTGGCGGGCGAACTGCGCAGCCTGCTCGCCCGGCACGGAGCCTTCGCCGATGTCCGCGCCTGGGCACTGTGCACCGACGGACCGGAGCCGACGCTGGCACCGTTCCGCCGCGGCCCACAGGCGGCCGCACCCACGCGCCGCTGGCGCCCGGCCCTGGCGGACCCGACCGACCGCCGTGCGGTCCTGATCCTGACCGACGGCGTCGGCCCCGCCTGGTACGGCGGCGAACTGCCCGCCGCCCTGGCCGACTGGTCCCGGCGCCGCCCGGTCGCCGCCCTCCAGGTTCTGCCCAGCCGCCTGTGGCACCGAACAGCGCTGCGTACGGCACCCGTCCGGGCCCGCGGCACGGAAGCGGCCCGCGCCACGGTCGAGGTCCGCTCCTCGGGCCCGCTGCCCGGGATCGCCCGCGGCCGTGCGGGCACCGCCGACCGGGCACGGATCCGCTGGCTGCCGGTGCTGGAGGTCGCCGGGGACTGGCTCACCCCCTGGGCCCGCCTGGTCTCGGGCCGCACGACCGACTGGGTCCCCCTGCACGCCGCGCCGCTCACGGTCGCCGAACGCCCCGCCCGGCCCACCCCGGCCGAGGAGCCGGGCACCCCGGCGGCCTGGATCGAGCAGTTCGAGGAGGGTTACTCGCCGGAGGCCTTCCGCCTGCTGCGACTGCTGGCCGCCGCCCCGCTCAGCCTGCCGGTCATGCGGCTGGTCCAGCGCACCATGCTCCCCGCCTCCACACCCATGCACCTGGCCGAACTCTTCCTCTCCGGCCTGCTCGTCCGCCGCACCCCGGCCAAACCGGGCGAGGACCCCGACAGCGTGCTGTACGACTTCCGGGCCGGGGTCCGGGACGCGTTGCTGGACCGGCTGACCCGCACCGAGTCACTGCGTGTGCTGCGCAACGTCATCGACGGCGTCAGCGAGCGGGTCGCGGCGACGTTCGGCTCGGTGACGGACTTCGGGGCGCTGGTGGCCGCCATCGGTGCGGGCGGCGGCCTGGACGGACTCGAACTGCCCGAGGACAGCAGGGCGTTCGCGGAGGTGGCACTGGCGGTCATCGGCGGGGTGGGCGGGGACTACGCCGAGGTGGCGGCGCGGCTGGGACGGAGGCAGGCGGATGCGCCGGCCGAACCGGTGGAGCCGGAGCCGACGGGGGAGAGGGTGCAGGTACGGCGGGACCGGAGGCGTCGGCTGTTGCCGTGGCTGCGCAAGCGCGCCTGGATGGTGACCATGGAGGGAGCGGGGACCACGTTTGAGATCCGGGGTCTCAAGGCGGACGAGGTGCAGGCAGTTGTCGACAAAGTGCATGCGCTGGGGCTGCGGAGCAGCCGGCTGCCTCCGCTTCCGTTTGCCTACGTACGCCGAGAGGGTGTCGAAGCCATCGTGGAGCGACTGCGCGCGCTGAGTCCTCGGGGCGCGACCGAGAATGGAGGGTATCCGCTCCCGTTCCTGACGACGTGGCTGATCGAGGGCCGCCCAGGCGTGGGCAAGACCCCGCTTGCCATCGATCTCGCTAAGGAGTTGGCGACCGAGTTCACCATGGTCCGGTGGGTCCGCGCGCACAGCCGCAAGGCCTTGTTGGAGGATCTCACCGGCCTTGCCGACGATCTGGGCATTCCCCGGAGTGGACAAGGGTCCTTCCCCGCCCGGCGCCTGGCCCAGCTCCGTGATCGTCTGGTCAGTCAGCCCGGCTGGCTAATCGTCTACGACGGCGTCACCCAGCAGACCTTCACGCCCGACCCCGGCGATCCGGCGGACTCGAAGGAGCTGTGTCTGCCTCCGGAGGGATACGGCTGCCTGCTGGTGACCCTGGCCGACAGGACGCTTTGGCCGTACAGGCAGTTGTACGGGTCGGTGACTCTGACCGAGCTGTCCCGTGAGGAGGCTGTTGCCTACCTTCAAACGGCGCTCGCCGAGGAGCAGGGAGTGTTGTGGCACGACATTGCCGAGCTGGCCGACCTCGTCGAACTCACCGAGAAGAACCCGGTGCGCCTGGCCGAAGTCGTGACGTTGCTCAAGGAGACTCGGCAGCCGGTCCGCGACTATCTCAACGACTTGCTGGCGAGCGAGGTGGGAGACGGGTTCCTGCGCTCCCTGGTGTGGATCAGCAGGGACGGTGAGTTCGTGGGTACGGGGATCGCGGTGAGGCCGGACATGGTGCTCACAGCAGGCGTCCAACCAAGGCTGCCCGGGCTCCGTGTCCACTGTTCCGACGGTTCGGAGGTCCGGGTGACCCACTCGGGGCAGCAGCTCGGGGGCCCAGGGCTGCTGGCGCTGGGCGTCGAGGACGGTGAACTCCCGGCAGTGCCGCCTTCTCGTCCCGGCAGCAGTCCGGCCGTCGCAGCCTGTTACCTGCGGCACCGGCGTTCGCGGACTCCGCTGCTCAGCCTGCGCCCCGCCGCCTCCGGCACGCAGTCTCCGCCGCCGGGCGCGGTACTGATCGACACGGAGGGAGACCTGTGCTCGGTGGTCGCACCGGGCGCCGACGGCGCGGTGGCGGTAGACGTCACCTCGAAACTCATCCTCCAACTCCTCCCCGCCACTGCGCGATCCACCCGGGCACGGCGCCGTGAGCGAGAGCTGCTGTTCTATCTGAGCTACGCCCAGGCACCCGGTGAAAGCCTCCGCCGGGTGCACGCCTTCTTCGACGATCTGCGCGCTCGCACTGCGGAACTCACCGGGCTGCCGGAGCCGGGCTTCGCTCTCAGCAAAGTGGCCCAGGCGTCACTGTGGCGTGAGTCGATGAAAGACGCCCTGGCCAGGGCTCAGGTGTTCGTGCCGCTCTATTCCCCGCGCTACTTCAGAACTGAATGGTGCGGTAAGGAATGGGATGGCTTCAGCCGACGGCAGTCCCGGGAGGGGAGTGGTCCGGCGATCGTGCCTGTGCTGTGGACGCCCACCAGTTCCAAGACCTGGCCGACGGTCGCCCGGAGCGTGCCGTACCTGGCCGCGTTCGCCGCGACCGGGGGCACCGAAAAGGGCGTGGTGGATTTCCTGCAATCCGATCCCGTTGGGTACCGGCGCATGGTGGGGCACATCACCGATGCCATCGTGGAGGTGGCCCAGAACACCCGCCTCAGTCCCTGCGACCCCGGCCTGCTCGACGACCTGCGCAACGCCTTCGAGGACGAGGACTCCTAACGCAACCCGGCCACGAACGCGGCCCATGCGGCCCCCGAGAAGACGATCGCGGCCCCGGCGGGGTTCTTGCTGTCGCGGACGGGGACGAGCGGTTGGGCGGTGTCGTTCACTTCGAGGCAGTTGTCGCTGCTTCCACCGCTGTAAGTGGACTTGCGCCAAGCCGTTATTTCGAGGCAGTCGCCACTGCTGCCGCCGCTGTACGTCGACTTGCGCCAGCCGGACAACGCTGACGCGTCAGGGATGGTGCTCTCGCTGCGCTTCATGCTCGTAATCCTCCGCGACCGACCTGATCAACGCCAGGGAGCTACGGTGCGACAACGCGTCTCCCAGCGCATGATCGTAGGCCACCTGGCATTCGCGAACCACGGACGAAAGCTCCCAGATGCGGCCGGACTTCAAGCCCTCTGCGTAGGCGATAGGCGGCAACTCCTCGAACCACATAAGCGAGACGAAGCCTTCCAGCAAGGCGTGGTAGCCGACCGAGAACGGCAGCACGTGCACGCGGATGCGGTGGCTTTCGCCAAGGGCCGCGATGTGCCGGAGTTGCTCGCACATTACCGCCGGTCCGCCGACAGGGCGCCGCAGCACAGCCTCGTCGAAGAGCGTCCAGACCTTGGGTGAGTGGAACTTGTCGAGGATCCTGGCCCGTTCGAGTCGCGTAGCGAGCAGTAGGTCGCGTTCATCGGCGCTCTTGGGGGTGGCCCCCGAACTCAGTACCTCGCGTGCATACGCCGCGGTCTGCAGGATGCCGGGCACAAGCTTGGGGGCGTACTCACGGATCTCGGTGGCCTTGCTCTCGAACTCAAGCGCCTCGGCGAAGTGCTCCGCGACCTTCCGCCCATCAAGTACAGGCAGAAACCGCTCGAAGAACCCATCAGTCCCCAGCACCTGATCCAGCCTCCGCGCATCCTCCACGTCCGGCCGTCGGCGCCCCGCCTCGATGTGGGCGATGTGCGTGCGGGACATCACCGCACGTTGGCTCAATTCCTCCTGGGTGAGCCCCGCCGCCTCCCGCCGCCGCTTCAGCTCCTGCCCGTACTGCTCCCGCGAACGCGGATTGTCCTCGATCGCCACCCGCGAACCCCCCCTCGTGCACCCTGCGGTGTCACGCTCAGCCACCTTCCGAGGCTATCGGCCGTGACGCCACTGTGTGCATGCATCAGCACGGAAAGTGAAAGGCGAGCTCGTGGAAGACGCGGAAGACGCGGAAGACGTGGAGGACATGGAGCCGGACAAGGGAGACGGGTTCATCGGCGCCCACATCACACTGCGTGTCTCGCGGGACGGCGGGCGGACCTGGGGCCCGAGGACGACGTACCGGCCGTCGCGCGAGGCCGCGCCGCTGGAGTCGGCGGGCCGGTTCCCGCCCTGCCGGTGTCCGAGGTGCCGCCGTTCGTAGCGGACACCGTGCGCGCGTCGACGGTGCTCGGGGACGGCTCAGTCCCCGAGCACCGGGAACTTCCGCGGGGCCAGCACCAGCAGGACCAGGAACGCCAGCGCCGCCGCGCACGACGCCCCGAGGTACACGGCGTGGACCGCGTCGGCGATGGCCCGGCGGGTCACCTCCGGGGCCTTCGTGCCCGCGTCCAGCGCCCGGGTCACCGAGTCGAGGTCGCTCGCGCCGCCGAGCCGCGCGGACAGCACCCCGTTGGCGACCGCCCCGAACACCGCCGCGCCGATCGTCTGGCCACTCTGGCGGCAGAAGAGGACCGAGGCGGTGGCCGTACCCCGCTCCGACCACTCCACCGTCGACTGCACACCGACGATGAGCGGCAGTTGGAACAGTCCCAGGGCCGCGCCCAGCAGCAGCATCAGCGCCGTCGGCTGCCACGCCTGCCCCGGATACGGCAGGAACGGGAACGCGAACAGGATGAGCGTCGCCGCGCCGATGCCGAGCATCGCGGTGTTGCGGAAGCCGATCCGGCGGTAGACGTGCTGGCTGAGCGCGGCCGAGACCGGCCAGGTGAGCGTCCAGACGGACAGGACGAAGCCCGCTGCCACGGGCGCGAGGCCCAGCACCGACTGGGCGTACGTGGGCAGGAAGACCGTGGGGGCGACCATCAGCAGGCCCAGCGCGCCGAGAGCCAGATTGACCGCGGCGATCGTACGGCGGCGCCAGACCCAGCCGGGGATGACGGGCTCGGCCGCCAGGCGCTCGACGACGACCACGAGGGCGGCCAGGGCAAGTCCCGCGGCGAACAGGGCGATCGACGGGGCCGACAGCCAGGGCCAGGCCACCCCGCCCTGCACCAGCGCGGTGAGCAGGGCGCCGCCGCAGGCGAACACCGCCAGCGCACCGGCCCAGTCGATGCGCCGCCGGCCGCCCCGCACCGCACGCTGCGGCTCGTGCAGATGGCGCACGATCAGCCACAGCGCCACCGCCCCGATGGGCAGGTTGACGAGGAAGATCCAGCGCCAGTGGGCGTACGCGGCCAGCAGGCCGCCCACCGCCGGACCCGCTATCGCCGACACCGCCCACACCGTGGACAGCTTGGACTGGATCTTCGGGCGCTCCTTGAGCGGGTACAGGTCGGCGGCGAGTGTCTGGACGGTGCCCTGCAGTGCACCGCCTCCCAGGCCCTGCACGATGCGGAAGGCGATCAGCGCGCCCATGCTCCAGGCGGCCGCGCACAGCAGGGAGCCGAGCAGGAACAGGCCGGCGCCGACCACGAGCACCGGCTTGCGGCCGAAGGTGTCGGACAGCTTGCCGTAGACGGGCAGGGTGACCGTCACGGCGAGCAGGTAGCCGGAGAACAGCCAGGAGAAGACGGAGAACCCGCCGAGGTCGCCGACGATCTGCGGAACGGCGGTGGAGACGATCGTGGCGTCCAGCGCCGCCAGCGCCATGGCGAGCATGAGCGCGGCGACCACCGCGCCCCGCCCCCGGGTCCCGGCCGGTTGTGCGGTGCCGCCGCGTGCGGCGGTTCTCGTCCTGCCCACCCCGGATCCTTTCCCCCTGCACCCATGGCCGTTCGACAGCTTCCCACTTGAGCCTGACGCAGCGGGAGGGTGGAGCATGAGTGGGCCGGAGGGTGGAGGCGACCCCGAGACGGCCTCCACCTGTCGGTGGACAGCCCCTAGGGGTTGCTCCGTACTTGGGGTCGGGGAGGGTTCGTCCCGGCGGAGGACGAGGAGGCCCGTAGGTCTTCCTTAATCTGGCTTTACGCCGCTGGGGGGCGGCGCACCGAACCGACGGGGGTGGGGTTTTCCCCAGTGAAAGAGGGTGCCGGGCACCAGCGCGCCGGGGCCCTGCGCCGACCAGACTCGTCGGCGTGCCCGTCCGGGCGAGTTCTGCCGGGTTCCACGAACCCGCTCCACCTCGTCACCCAAGCGAAGCATCACCCGACCGACATAGGAGACTTACCGTGACATCGGCTGTGACCATTCCCAGGCACGGGGGTACTGGAGGGCCTACGGCCGTTGCCGCGCGGGCGCGGCAGGTCGTGAAGGCCTACGGGGCGGGGGAGACCCGTGTCGTCGCCCTCGACCACGTCGACGTGGACATCGCCCGCGGCCAGTTCACCGCGATCATGGGCCCCTCGGGGTCCGGCAAGTCCACGCTGATGCACTGCCTCGCCGGGCTCGACACCGTCACCGGCGGCCAGATCTACCTGGACGAGACCGAGATCACCGGGCTGAAGGACAAGAAGCTCACGCAGCTGCGCCGGGACCGGATCGGCTTCATCTTCCAGGCGTTCAACCTGCTGCCGACGCTGAACGCGCTCGAGAACATCACGCTGCCCATGGACATCGCCGGGCGCAAGCCCGACAAGGCCTGGCTGGACCGGGTGGTGGAGACCGTCGGGCTCGCCGGGCGGCTCAAGCACCGGCCCAACCAGCTCTCCGGCGGCCAGCAGCAGCGCGTCGCGGTGGCCCGGGCGCTGGCCGCCCGGCCCGAGATCATCTTCGGTGACGAGCCGACCGGAAACCTCGACTCCCGTGCGGGCGCGGAGGTGCTGGGCTTCCTGCGCCGGTCGGTGGACGAGCTGGGACAGACGATCGTGATGGTCACGCACGACCCGGTGGCCGCCTCCTACGCGGACCGGGTGCTGTACCTGGCCGACGGGCGGATCGTCGACGAGATGTACCAGCCGACGGCGGACCAGGTCCTGGACCGCATGAAGGACTTCGACGCCCGGGGGCGTACGTCGTGACCGTCCTGAAGACCTCACTGCGCAACTTCTTCGCACACAAGGGACGCATGGCGCTGTCCGCGATAGCGGTGCTGCTGTCGGTGGCGTTCGTGTGCGGCACCCTGGTGTTCACGGACACCATGAACACCACCTTCGACAAGCTGTTCGCGGTGACGGCGTCCGACGTGACCGTCTCGCCGAAGGCCGCGAAGGACGACCGGACGCCGCAGAACGGTGTGCCCGAGTCGCTGCCCGCGTCCGTACTGGCCGAGGCCCGGCACGCCGACGGCGTCAAGTCCGTCGAGGGCGGCGTCAGTTCGGTGAACGTCACCGTCGTCAACGGCGACAACGAGAACATGGGCTCCTCCACCGGCGCTCCGACCATCGCCGGCAACTGGACGAGCAACGACCTACGGTCGATGGAGATCACCTCCGGGCACGCGCCGCACGGCCCGGCCGAGACGATGGTCGACGCCGACACCGCCGACAAGCACCACCTCAAGCTCGGCGACGAGCTGCGCACCATCGCGCAGACCGGTGACTTCAAGGCACGGATCGTCGGCATCGCCACCTTCAAGGTGACCAACCCCGGTGCCGCGATCGTCTGGTTCGACACGCCCACCGCGCAGCGTGAACTGCTCGGTGCCACCGGCCGGTTCACCCACCTCAACGTCACCGCCGCCTCCGGCGTGCCGGACGAGCGGCTGAAGCAGAACGTCGCCCGCACGCTCGCCGGGTCCGGGTCCTACAAGATCCAGACCGCCAAGGAGAACGCGGACGAGAACCGCAAGAGCGTCGGCCAGTTCATGAACGTCATCAAGTACGCCATGCTCGGCTTCGCCGGCATCGCGTTCCTGGTCGGCATCTTCCTGATCATCAACACCTTCTCCATGCTGGTCGCCCAGCGGACGCGGGAGATCGGCCTGATGCGGGCGATCGGCTCCTCGCGCCGGCAGGTCAACCGCTCGGTGCTGGTGGAGGCCCTGCTGCTCGGCGTGATCGGCTCCGTCCTCGGTGTCGGCGCGGGCGTCGGCATCGCGATCGGGCTGATGAAGATCATGGGCTCCATGGGCATGGACCTGTCGACGCGGGATCTGACGATCAAGGCGACCACCCCGGTGGCCGGAGTGCTCCTCGGGGTCGTGGTGACCGTCCTGGCCGCCTACCTGCCTGCCCGCCGGGCCGGCAAGGTCTCCCCGATGGCCGCCCTGCGGGACGCCGGTACGCCGGCCGACGGCAAGGCCGGCTGGGTGCGCGGCCTGATCGGCCTGGTCCTCACCGGTGCCGGTGCCGCGTCCCTGTTCGCGGCGGCGGCCGCGAAGAAGGCGAGCGACGGTTCGCTGGTCCTCGGCGTCGGCGTGGTCCTGACCCTGATCGGCTTCGTGGTCATCGGTCCGCTGCTGGCGGGCGGGGTGGTCCGGGTGATCAGCGCGGTGCTGCTGCGCGCCTTCGGCCCGGTCGGCCGGATGGCCGAGCGCAACGCCCTGCGCAACCCGCGCCGCACCGGCGCCACGGGCGCGGCCCTGATGATCGGTCTCGCGCTGGTCGCCTGCCTGTCGGTGGTCGGCTCCTCGATGGTGGCCTCGGCGACCGACGAGCTCGACAAGTCGGTCGGCGCGGACTTCATCGTCCAGGGCAACCAGCGGATCGTCCCGCAGGCCGAGAAGGCCATGCGCAACACGCCCGGCCTGGCCCACGTCACCCGCTACAAGGTGCTGGACGCCACGCTGACCTCGCCGGACGGCAAGGCGGACGACTCCGGGCTCACGGCCGCGGACCCGTCGTACGCCGACGACCTGCGCCGTACGACGACCGAGGGCACGCTGTCCGGCGCCTACGGCGAGGACGCCATGTCGGTCGGCTCCGACTACGCCAAGAAGCACGGCGTGCACGCGGGCGACACCATCACCGTCGCCTTCAAGGGCGGCCGTACGGCGAAGCTCAAGGTCGCGGCCGTCACCAACGACGACACGGCCATCGACAAGGGCGCGCGGTACACGAGCATCGCGACCATGGAGAAGTACCTCCCCAAGGACCGCGTCCCGCCGAACACGATCATGTTCGCCAAGGCCGGGCCCGGCCAGGAGAAGCAGGCGTACGCGGCCCTGAAGAAGTCGATGCACGACTACCCGCAGTACCAGGTGCGCGACCAGACCGACTACAAGAAGGAGCTGAAGGACCAGGTCGGCCAGCTGCTCAACATGGTCTACGGCCTGCTCGCCCTGGCGATCATCGTGGCGGTCCTCGGCGTGGTGAACACCCTGGCCCTGTCGGTGGTCGAGCGGACCCGGGAGATCGGCCTGCTGCGGGCGATCGGTCTGTCGCGCAGGCAGCTGCGCCGCATGATCCGCATGGAGTCGGTCGTGATCGCCCTCTTCGGTGCCCTGCTCGGCCTGGGCCTCGGCATGGGCTGGGGCGCGACCGCCCAGAAACTGCTCGCCCTGGAGGGTCTGAAGGTGCTGCAGATCCCCTGGCCGACGATCATCGCCGTCTTCGTCGGCTCGGCCTTCGTGGGCCTGTTCGCCGCACTGATCCCGGCGTTCCGGGCGGGCCGGATGAACGTCCTGAACGCCATCGCGACGGACTAGGACGGACCAGGGAGGTCACCTTCCTGTCCGCGCAGGCCGAAGCGGACGGCTGAGCCACCGCACACGGGGGTTGCGGTGAAGGGCCCGGTGCCGGGGAGTGGGAGCTCCTCGGCACCGGGCCCCGGCACGTGCCGGTGCATGTGCCGGTCCCGGGATGTCCGGCTCATCGGCCCCGGCGTTTTTCCACAGCCCCAACGGTCACTTTTCCGGCGTCGTACGCTGGAGAGACCCCCGGCCCGCAGCGCGCGTCGGGCTCTTCGTGTTGTCCACGCGTTGTCCAGCCCCCTCACCACTCCCATCTCCACCCCCTCACCACCCCTCGGACGGAAAGCCTCCTCCATGAGCCTGCACGGTCTGCTCGACGCCGTCGTCAAGGACCCCGCCCTCGCGGAAGCGATCACCGCGGCCGCGGACGGGGCCCGCATGCACGTCGACCTGGTCGGTCCCCCGGCGGCCCGCCCCTTCGCGGTCGCCGCCCTGGCCCGCGACGCCGGCCGCCCCGTGCTCGCGGTGACGGCCACCGGCCGCGAGGCCGAGGACCTGGCCGCGGCGCTGCGCTCGCTGCTGCCCCCGGACGGCGTCGTGGAGTACCCGTCCTGGGAGACGCTCCCGCACGAGCGGCTCAGCCCCCGCAGCGACACCGTCGGCCGCCGGCTGGCCGTGCTGCGCCGGCTGGCCCACCCCAGCCCCGACGACCCCGAGACCGGCCCGGTCTCCGTCGTCGTGGCGCCGGTGCGCTCGGTACTCCAGCCGCAGGTCAAGGGCCTGGGCGACCTGGAGCCGGTGTCCCTGAAGACCGGCCGGACCGCCGATCTGAACGACGTCGTGGACGCCTTGGCGGCCGCCGCCTACTCCCGCGTGGAGCTGGTGGAAAAGCGCGGTGAGTTCGCCGTGCGCGGCGGCATCCTGGACGTCTTCCCGCCCACCGAGGAACACCCCCTGCGCATCGAGTTCTGGGGCGACGACGTCGAGGAGATCCGCTACTTCAAGGTCGCCGACCAGCGCTCCCTCGAAGTCGCCGAGCACGGCCTGTGGGCCCCGCCCTGCCGTGAGCTGCTGCTGACCGAGGACGTCCGCACGCGTGCGCGTGCCCTGGCCGAGCAGCACCCCGAGCTCGGCGAGCTGCTGGGCAAGATCGCCGAGGGCATCGCGGTCGAGGGCATGGAGTCCCTGGCGCCGGTCCTGGTCGACGACATGGAACTGCTCATCGACGTCCTGCCCAAGGGCGCCATGGCCGTGGTGTGCGACCCGGAGCGGGTGCGCACGCGCGCCGCCGACCTGGTGGCGACCTCGCAGGAGTTCCTGCAGGCCTCCTGGGCGGCCACCGCCGGAGGCGGCGAGGCGCCCATCGACCTCGGCGCGGCCTCCCTGTGGTCCATCGCCGACGTGCGGGACCGGGCACGCGAGCTGGACATGCTGTGGTGGTCGGTGTCGCCGTTCGCCGCGGACGAGACGGCCGGCGACGCGGACACCCTCAAGCTCGGCATGCACGCGCCGGAGACGTACCGCGGCGACACCGCCAAGGCGCTCGCCGACACCAAGGGCTGGCTCGCCGACGGCTGGCGCACGGTCTTCGTCACCGAGGGCCACGGCCCGGCGACCCGCACCGTCGAGGTGCTCGGCGGCGAGGGCATCGCCGCCCGCCTGGACGTCGACCTGGGGGAGCTGACCCCGTCGGTGGTGCACGTGGCGTGCGGCTGCATCGACCACGGCTTCGTCGACCCGGCCCGCAAGCTGGCCGTCCTCACCGAGACCGACCTGACCGGCCAGAAGGCGGCCGGCCGGGACGGCGCCCGGATGCCGGCCCGGCGCCGCAAGACGATCGACCCGCTCACCCTGGAGACGGGCGACTACATCGTGCACGAGCAGCACGGCGTCGGCCGCTACATCGAGATGGTGCAGCGCACGGTGCAGGGCGCCACCCGCGAGTACCTGGTGGTGGAGTACGCCCCCGCCAAGCGCGGCCAGCCCGGCGACCGCCTGTACATCCCCACCGACCAGCTGGAGCAGATCACCAAGTACGTCGGCGGCGAGGCACCCACCCTGCACCGGCTGGGCGGCGCCGACTGGACGAAGACCAAGGCGCGGGCCAAGAAGGCGGTCAAGGAGATCGCCGCGGACCTGATCAAGCTGTACTCCGCGCGGATGGCGGCCCCCGGGCACGCCTTCGGCGCCGACAGCCCCTGGCAGCGGGAACTGGAGGACGCCTTCCCGTACGCGGAGACCCCGGACCAGCTGACCACGATCGCCGAGGTCAAGGAGGACATGGAGAAGTCGGTCCCGATGGACCGTCTGGTCTGCGGCGACGTGGGCTACGGCAAGACGGAGATCGCGGTCCGGGCCGCCTTCAAGGCGGTGCAGGACGGCAAGCAGGTGGCGGTCCTGGTGCCCACCACCCTGCTGGTGCAGCAGCACTTCGGCACCTTCTCCGAGCGGTACTCCCAGTTCCCGGTGAACGTCCGGGCGCTGTCCCGCTTCCAGACGGACACCGAGGCCAAGGCGGTCGTGGAGGGCCTGAAGGAGGGGGCGGTGGACGTCGTCATCGGCACCCACCGGCTGTTCTCCTCCGAGACCAAGTTCAAGGACCTGGGCCTGGTCATCGTCGACGAGGAGCAGCGCTTCGGCGTCGAGCACAAGGAGCAGCTGAAGAAGCTGCGCGCGAACGTCGACGTACTGACGATGTCGGCGACCCCGATCCCGCGCACGCTGGAGATGGCGGTGACGGGCATCCGTGAGATGTCCACCATCACCACCCCGCCGGAGGAGCGCCATCCGGTGCTGACCTTCGTCGGTCCCTACGAGGAGAAGCAGATCGGGGCGGCGATCCGCCGCGAACTCCTGCGCGAGGGCCAGGTCTTCTACATCCACAACCGGGTGGAGTCGATCGACCGGGCGGCGGCGAGACTGAGGGAGATCGTCCCCGAGGCGCGGATCGCCACCGCCCACGGCCAGATGTCGGAGGCGGCCCTGGAGCAGGTCGTCGTCGACTTCTGGGAGAAGAGGTTCGACGTGCTGGTGTCGACGACGATCGTCGAGTCGGGCATCGACATCTCCAACGCCAACACACTGATCGTGGAGCGCGGCGACACCTTCGGCCTCTCCCAGCTGCACCAGCTGCGCGGCCGCGTGGGACGGGGAAGGGAGCGCGGCTACGCGTACTTCCTGTACCCCCCGGAGAAGCCGCTGACGGAGACGGCCCACGAGCGTCTGGCCACCATCGCCCAGCACACGGAGATGGGCGCGGGCATGTACGTGGCGATGAAGGACCTGGAGATCCGCGGCGCCGGCAACCTGCTGGGCGGCGAGCAGTCCGGGCACATCGCGGGCGTCGGCTTCGACCTGTACGTCCGCATGGTCGGCGAGGCGGTCGCCGACTACCGGCGGCAGCTGGAGACCGGCGAGATCCAGGAGGAGCCGCCGCTGGAGGTCAAGATCGAGCTGCCGGTCGACGCGCACGTCCCGCACGACTACGCCCCCGGCGAGCGGCTGCGCCTGCAGGCCTACCGGGCCATCGCCTCCGCCAACTCGGAGGAGGACATCAAGGCGGTGCGCGAGGAACTCACCGACCGCTACGGCAAGTTGCCGGAGCCGGTGGAGAACCTGCTGCTGGTGGCGGGCCTGCGCATGCTCGCCCGCGCGTGCGGCGTCGGCGAGGTCGTCCTGCAGGGCAACAACATCCGGTTCGCCCCGGTCGACCTGCGCGAGTCGCAGGAGCTGAGGCTCAAGCGCCTGTACCCCGGCACGGTCGTCAAGCCGGCCGTCCACCAGGTCCTCGTCCCGCGCCCCAAGACCGCCAAGATCGGCGGCAAGCCCCTGGTCGGCCGTGAACTGCTGGCCTGGGTCGGGGAGTTCCTCACCTCGGTCCTCGGGTCGTAGCACCGCCGGCTCCGCGCCGGAGCGCCGGACCCCGCCGCCGGGAAAGGGGTGTGCCGCGCCGGACATCTTCCCCGCTACCGTGGGCAGCAGGGAAGAAACCCCCACGCCAGGGGGCGGACCGGGGAAGGCAAGGGGAGGGGCGCACCGTGACGCGTCTGAGGGGCGGGGCGGTTGCGGCTGCCGTGACGGCGTTGGCCGTGGCCGGATGTACACAGCAGACGACAGGGCCGGGCGGACCGCAGGCGACCGGCGGCGGGGGAGCGGCCCTCGCCGCCGCCGAGTCACTGCCCGTGAAGGGCCGGGCGCCCAAGACCGGTTACACCCGGGAGGAGTTCGGCACCGCCTGGGCAGACACGGACGCCAACAGCTGCGACACCCGGGACGACATCCTCAAGCGCGACCTGAAGGAAGTGCGCTTCACCGGCGGCAAGTGCAAGGTCTCCTACGGCGTGCTGCAACCGGACCCGTACTCCGGCAGGGCCGTCACCTACCGGCGGGGCCGCAGCCTGGTGGACATCGACCATCTGGTCGCCCTCTCCGACGCCTGGCAGAAGGGCGCCAAGTACTGGGACGCGAGCAAGCGCATAGCCCTGGCCAACGACCCCCTCAACCTGCTCGCCGTGGACGCCGCTGCCAACCGCGGCAAGGGCGACGGCGACACGGCCACCTGGCTGCCGCCCAACAAGGGCTACCGGTGTGCCTACGTCGCCGCGCAGGTCGCCGTGAAGAAGAAGTACGGCCTGTGGGTCACCGCCGCGGAGAAGGACGCGATGAAGAACGTCCTGTCCACCTGCCCGGACCAGAAACTCCCCACCGGCGGCAACCCCACGAAGGCCCCCGCCCGTTTCCGCGCGGGCTGAGCACGCCAAGGACCACCGGCTGGGGTGGTGCCACCCGACCCCAGGGTGGTCCACCCCGTCCACGCAGGTCGCCGGTAGGTGAAGGTTCCTTGGGTGCGGCATGACTCGGCAAGCTCGCCTGGGGCAAGTCGTACAGCTGGACCGTCCAGGCGTACGACTCGGCCACCAATCTGTACTCGCCGACGGACCCCCATGAGCTGTCCGTGCAGGTGCCTCAGGCCGTGATCACCTCCGGCACCGGGCCGGCGGAGGCGGGCGCCGGGGAAGCCTCCGCCGGGCCGCCGTCGCGGGCTTCCTGTGGGGTGTCGCGGCCCTGCCGGCCCGGCCCGCCGTATGCGTCCTGCGCGGGACACGGCGGACCTGAGACCGGCCGCGTCCACCGCTCGTGCTGTCGGCGTCGGTTGGATGAGTATGGGATCAGCGACCGTACGGATTCCCGTACGCCTGACCCTGCGGCGGCGGTGCCATGACCGCCGCCCCGTACGCCGGCCGCGCGGGCTGCGTCGGCCGCGCCTGCGTGCGCCGGTCGAACAGGGCGAAGAGCAGCATTCCCGTCGCCGTCAGCAGGCACAGGACGGTGACCAGGCCCAGGACCGGGTCGCCTTGGCCGCCGGAGGTGATCACCGCCCACGGCAGGGTCACGCACTCGTACAGGACGAACGAGGCGAAGGCACCCCAGTCCGAACCCCGGCCGCGGCGGATCGCCACGTACAGGAACGGGACCCACACCAGCAGACCCAGTGAGCAACACACCAGCAACGACCAGGCGACCCGCTGGAACCAGCCGGCCTCCAGACGCTTTTCCATCTCCACCCCCCACCGCTCCGCCGTACGTCGGCGGAGACGAAGCAGGGGCAAGATTAGGCCACCGGCGGCGTCCGGAGGCCCGGTCGGGGGGTCTCCGTCCGGATGTCTCCGTCAGGACGTCTGCGGTCAGGACTGCTTCTGCAGCGACCCGACGACCTGCTCCGCGACCTTCTTCGCGCCGGCGGCACCGTTGTCGCTGCCGGCCGTGGACATCACCGTGACCACGGCGTTGCCCTGTCGGGCGGCCATCAGCGTGGTGCCGTTCTCCCAGCCGGCGCTGGTGAGCGTGATGGCGTACGCCTCGTCGCCGAGCCCCGGGACGGAGCGGCCCGAGACCTTCACCTTGGCGTGCAGGTCGGTGTCCGTGAACGTCGGGCACGTGGCCGTGATGGCCCGCACGTCCTTCAGCGCCGCCGCCGCGGCCGTGCCCGGGAACTCGTCGATCTCCTGGGCGATCTCCGCGGTCTGGCTCTTGTCCATGCGGTCGTCGTTCGCGTACGACACGCCTCCGCGCGGGCCGGCCACGCTCACCCAGGCGGTGGTGTTCAGCTTGGTGCAGTCGGGCTTCCCCGTCTTCCCCGGCTGGGGCGCGAGGAACTTGCCGCCGCTGTCCGAGGCGCCCTGCGGGACGGGAACGAGGCCCGCGGGGAAGGCAGAGGCGGGCGCCAGCGCCTTCTTCAGCTGCGTGCCCGTCAGCAGACCGGCGTTCGGGTCCTTCGTCGCGGACGCCGACGGCGTGGCCGACGCGGATGCGGAGGAGGAGTCGTGGGAGCCGCAGGCCGCCAGGGCCAGGGGCAGGGTCGCCACGGCGAGGGCGCGGGCGAGGCGGGACGGGGTGCGCATCTGAATCCTTGTATAGGCCATGGGGGTGGCCAGCGGAGGTTACGCGATCCCGCGGACGCGCGGTTCACGCACGGGTCAGAAATTGATCAAGTGTTTGCCAAAGCCGGCACGATGATGTCCGGCCCGTCGTTCGCCACCTCCGACACAGATGGTTTTGCCGTTGCTTGGGTGGTTCTTGTGACGTCGAAAAGGCATCGTTTCCCGATCGCGGAGACGCGGTCGGTTACCGTGCGATCCGCTTCAGGGGTGCAGCCGCGGTGGAGACGACGCGCAGAGGCGTGTCAACGGACCTGTCGCCGGGCGCCGTTGCAGGGGGCTCAGAAACGTTTTCCAGCGGACGTACGCCGCCCGACCGTCGTCGTGCGCCGCTCCAGCAGACATGCGTACGCAGGAACAGGGGTGGCGATGGCCGAGCACCGGCAGTCGAAGAAGCGCAGGTACGTGACGTGGGCGGTGGCGGGTACCGCTGTCGCCGCGGGCGCCGGGATCGCGGCCCAGACCTCGATGGCCGCCACCACCTGGCCCGCGCAGAAGACGTTCACCGGGCGCGCCTTCGACACCTGCGCCGCTCCCTCGCTGAACGCCATGAAGGCCTGGCACGACGGCTTCTACGGTGCCGCCGCCGTCTACGTCGGCGGCAAGAACCGCGGCTGCGGCCAGCCCAACCTCACCGCCTCCTGGGTGAAGTCGGTCAGCTCCCTCGGCTGGAAGCTCGTCCCGCTCTACGTCGGCGCCCAGCCGCCCTGCCAGACCAGCTCCAACCCGGAGAAGCTCACCGCCTCCACCGCCGCCTCCCTCGGCGCGAGCGACGCGGCCGACGCGGCGGCCAAGGCCTCCGCGCTCGGCATGAAGGCGGGCAGCGCGATCTACCTCGACATGGAGCCGTACGACGTCACGAACAAGTCGTGCAACGACGCCGTGCTGACGTACGTCCGCGCCTTCGACAAGGGGCTGCACGCCAAGACGTACCGGGCCGGCTTCTACGGCTTCACCAGCTCCAGCGCCAAGGCCATCGCCACCGCGACCGACAAGACCGACCTGCCGGGCAACCTCTGGTACGCGCTCTGGGACAAGAACAACACCACGACCGCGGACTGGCCCTGGGGCTCCACCCAGTTCACCAACCACAGCCGCGCCCACCAGTACATGGTGAACAGCACGGAGACGCGCGGCGGTTACACCATCACCGTGGACCGCGACGCCTGGGACGCGCCCGTCGCCATCACCGGCTGACCGTCCGACGTCAGCGCCCCGGCAGGGGCGCTGAGGCCCCGCGGGAACCGGCGGGACGGGCGAAAGGGCGTGAGGGGCGCGAAGAGCAGGAAAGGCGGGGAAGACAGGAAAGCAGGTGGGACGTGGCCAAGCAGGTCAGACAGGTGACGCAGGCGCGTTCGGCGAAAGAGACGCAGGCGCGGACCTCGGCGGCCGGGCGGCTCGCCGTGGCCGGGCGGGCCGCCGGAACATGGCTGCGCTCGCTGAGCGGCCGCACGATCGCGCTCGCGGCGGGCGCGCTGGTCGTCGTCGGTGCGCTGGTCGTGGCCGGCGTCCTGCTCTCCCGGCCCGACGGCCGGCCGCCGATCCCGGACACCCGGGCCCGGCACTACACCGAGGCCGACGCCTGCCTGCTCACCGGCAAGGACGGCATCACCTCCGGCACCACCGCCGCCGACGTCTGGCAGGGCATGCAGGACGCCTCCCTGAAGACCCACGCCCGGGTCAGCTACGCACAGGTGACCGGCGAGCAGAGCGCCGGCAACGCGCGGCCGTTCCTCAACGGCATGCTCCAGCGCTCCTGCGACGTCGTCCTCGCCGTCGGCCGGCCCGAGGTCACGGCCGCGGCGCAGACCGCAGCGCAGTACCGGAAGGTCGGCTTCGTCCTGGTCGGCGGTGAGCGAGGCGGCGCGAACGTGACCGCGCTCGGCGTCGGTGACGGTCTGCGCGCCGACGTGGCCCGGGCCGTGGAGCGGGCGGTGGACGGCCGGAGCTGACGCCCGGTCCCGCGGGAGGGGCGCGGCGGTGCCCGAAGTCGCGGTGAATCGTTGGTCGAATGGGTTGGCCGGAGCCCGGCCGCTGCCTACCATCGATCACCGCAAGACCTTGTGCACTGTCGCACAAACTCCAACGGGAGGTCCCCTTGCACCGCCGCCGTCGCACCGCGCTCGTCCTGTCCGCCGCGATCGCCGCGGCGGCCCCTCTCCTCACCGCATGCGGAAACGATGCGCATCCCGGCGCAGCGGCCGTGGTCGGCGGGCAGCGGATCACCGTCGCGCAGCTGCAGAGCAGGGTCGACGAGGTGCGCCGGGCGCAGCGGGCCGCGCTGCCGAACGAGATGCAGTACCAGCAGGTCGTCGCCAGGACCGGCACGCTCGCCAGGGACACACTGCACCAGATGGTGCTCGACCGGGTGCTGGACCGCGCCGCGCGGGACGCGGGCATCACGGTCACCCGCCGGGAGGTCCAGCAGCTGCGCACCGGACTGGAGCAGCAGGCGGGCGGCGCCGAGGCGCTGGAGACGGCCTGGCTGCAGCAGTACGGGGTGCCGCCGCAGCGCCTGGACGACAACCTCCGTCTCCAGGCCGAGGCCCAGAAGCTCGCGGACCGGCTGCACACCGACACGAGCCGGCCCGACTTCTGGAAGGCCCTGTCCGACGCCTCCGCCCGGCTCCACGTCGACCTCAACCCGCGCTACGGCGCCTGGGACGTCCAGAGACGGGGCATGGACGCCAAGACGCCGTGGGTGAAGGAGGACTCGACGGGGACGGAGCAGTCGGCCTGAGCGGCCTGTGGACAACTCGCGGGGCTGTCGGCCCCGTGGGTTACGTTCGGAGCGTGAACACCACCACCTCCGAGAGCGTGCCCGGCCGCGTCGTCCTGCTCACCACCAGCCACCGGGTCGCCCCCGGCCTGCTGTCCTGGCCCGCCTGGCAGGCGCTGCGCTCGGCCGACCGGGTGCTGTGCGCGGACGGGGCGCACCCGCAGCTGCCGTATCTGCGTGAGGCTGGCATAGCCGTGGACGAGGCGTCGCCGACCGCCGAGGAACTGGTCGACGCCTGTGCCGGCGGGCGCACCGTCGTGGTCGTGGCCACCGGCGAGGGCGAGCCGGCCCTGACCGACGGCCTCGCCCGCCTCGCCGGTTCCGGCCGGGTCAGCATGCCCGAGCTGGAGCTGCTCCCCGCCTCCTACGACCTGCCCGGCGCCCGCCTGCTCGACCTCGTCCAGGTCATGGACCGCATCCGCGCCGAGTGCCCGTGGTCGTCCCGCCAGACCCACAAGGGCCTGGCGAAGTACGGCATCGAGGAGGCGTACGAGCTGGTCGAGGCGATCGAGGACGGCGACCGGGAGGAGCTGCGCGAGGAACTGGGCGACGTCCTGCTCCAGGTCGTCTTCCACGCCCGCATCGCCGAGGAGGACCCCGAGGCGCCCTTCTCCGTCGACGACGTGGCCGGCGGCATCGTCGCCAAGCTGATCCACCGCCATCCGCACGTCTTCGGCGACGAGACGGCCGCCACCCCCGAGGAGGTCAAGGAGCACTGGCTGCGCACCAAGGCCGAGGAGAAGCGGCGCAGCTCCGTGACGGAGGGCATCCCCCTCGGCCAGCCCGGCCTGGCCCTCGCCGCGAAGCTGGCGTCCCGGGTGCGCACCGCGGGCCTCGACGTCCCGCTGCCCGAGGTGGAGGGCCTCGGCTACGAGCTGCTGGCGCTGGCGGTCCGCGCCGAGGCGGAGGGCGTCGACCCGGAAGCCGCACTCCGAGCAGCCGCACGGGCGTACCGGGACGCCATCAGAGAGACGGAGAAGGCAGCGGCGCCGCGACCGGGCATCGGCGGGGAGTGACGGAGCGGTTCGTGGAGGTGGTGGTCGTGCGGCTGGGCACCGGCGGAGGTGTGACGGGGCGGCTCGGGGTGGCGGTGGTCGTGCGGCCGGGCGCCGTCGGGGTGTGACAGGGAGGCCCGAGGCAGCGGCCGGGCGTCGCCGGGCTGTGACGGGGCGGTTCGTGGAGGTGGTGGTCGTGCGGCCGGGCACCGGCGGCGAGTGGCGGGGAGGCCCGAGGCAGCGGCCGTGCATCGCCGGGCTGTGACGGGGCGGTTCGTGGAGGTGGTGGTCGTGCGGCTGGGCACCGGCGGAGGTGTGACGGGGCGGCTCGGGGTGGCGGTGGTCGTGCGGCCGGGCGCCGTCGGGGTGTGACAGGGAGGCCCGAGGCAGCGGCCGGGCGTCGCCGGGCTGTGACGGGGCGGTTCGTGGAGGTGGTGGTCGTGCGGCCGGGCACCGGCGGCGAGTGGCGGGGAGGCCCGAGGCAGCGGCCGTGCATCGCCGGGCCGTGACCGGGCGGCCCGAAGAGGCGGTGGTCGTGCGGCCGGATACCGTCGGAGAGTGACCGACCAGCCCGAGGCCGACAGCCCCGCCCCCGACCTGTTCACCTGGGAGTTCGCCAGCGACCCGTACCCCGCGTACGCCTGGCTGCGCGAGCACGCCCCGGTGCACCGGACCCGGCTGCCCAGCGGGGTGGAGGCCTGGCTGGTCACGCGGTACGCCGACGCCAAACAGGCCCTGGCCGACCAGCGGCTGAGCAAGAACCCGGCGCACCACGACGAGCCCGCGCACGCCAAGGGCAAGACCGGCATCCCGGGCGAGCGCAAGGCCGAGCTGATGACGCATCTGCTCAACATCGACCCGCCGGACCACACCCGCCTGCGCCGACTGGTCAGCAAGGCGTTCACACCCCGCCGGGTCGCCGAGTTCGCGCCACGCGTCCAGGAGCTGACCGACGACCTCATCGACCGGTTCGCGGCGCACGGCACCGCCGACCTCATCCACGAGTTCGCCTTCCCACTGCCCATCTACGCCATCTGCGACATGCTCGGCGTCCCCCGCGAGGACCAGGACGACTTCCGGGACTGGGCGGGCATGATGATCCGGCACGGCGGAGGGCCCCGAGGCGGGGTCGCCCGCTCGGTGAAGAAGATGCGCGGCTACCTCGCCGACCTCATCCACCGCAAGCGCCAGGCGCTCCCGGCCGAGCCCGCCCCGGGCGAGGACCTCATCTCCGGCCTGATCCGCGCCTCCGACCACGGCGAGCACCTCACCGAGAACGAGGCGGCCGCCATGGCCTTCATCCTTCTCTTCGCCGGCTTCGAGACGACCGTCAACCTCATCGGCAACGGCACCTACGCCCTGCTCACCCACCCCGAGCAGCGGGACCGCCTCCAGAAGGGCCTGGCGGGCGGCGACCGGAGCCTGCTGGAGACCGGCGTGGAGGAACTCCTGCGCTACGACGGCCCCGTGGAGCTGGCCACCTGGCGGTTCGCACTCCGGCCGCTCACCATCGGCGGCCAGGACATCGCACCGGGCGACCCCGTACTCGTGGTGCTCGCCGCCGCCGACCGGGACCCGGAGCGGTTCGCCGACCCGGACGTCCTCGACCTCGGCCGGCGCGACAACCAGCACCTCGGCTACGGCCACGGCATCCACTACTGCCTGGGCGCCCCACTCGCCCGCCTGGAGGGCCAGACCGCGCTCGCCACCCTCCTCACCCGGCTGCCGGACCTCCGGCTCGACGCGGACCCGGCGGACCTGCGCTGGCGCGGCGGGCTCATCATGCGTGGACTGCGCACGCTGCCCGTCCGGTTCACCCCGCCCGGTACATCCGATACATCCGGTTCGCCGTGAAAGCGGCCCCGCACCTCCGCGTCGGCGAGCGCAAAAGTGACACGCGCTCAACTATGTGATCTTCACGTGATCTGCGCGGCATTAACTTGTGACAAGTGATCGTCAGCCGATACGTTCACGCATCAGCGCGGCGCCCGGCAGTACCCGCCGCGCCGGTCACTGCTGTCGCGTGAAAGGTTTCCGCATGCTTTCCGGGAACGGTCGTCACCGTCGCCCCCGTCAGGCCCCCGCCCTCCTCGTCGCCGCGGGGGTGACCGGATCCGCCATCGCCATTCCGCTGCTCGGCGCGACCGGCGCGAGCGCGGCCGACGGCACCACATGGGACAAGGTGGCGGAGTGCGAGAGCGGCGGCTCCTGGAGCGCCGACCACGGCAACGGCTACTACGGCGGCCTGCAGTTGACCCAGGACGACTGGGAGAAGTACGGCGGCCTCGCCTACGCCCAGAGCGCCGACCAGGCCAGCCGGTCGCAGCAGATAGCCGTCGCCGAGAAGATTCTCGCCGACCGGGGGCCGGGCGCCTGGCCCACCTGCGGACTGCTCTCCGGCCTCACCAGGAACTCCGGTTCGGTGGACGTCGACACCGGTGTCGGCAACGGCTCCTCCTCGGGGTCCGGCTCGTCCCACTCGTCTGACTCGTCCAGCTCGTCCGGTATCTCCGGATCGGTGGACTCCGGTCTGTCCAACTCGTCGGCGGGCTCCGGCGGATCCGCCGGATCCGCCGGATCTTCGGGACCGTCCAACTCGTCCGACCCGTCCAACTCATCAAACTCGTCCGATCCGTCCGGCTATCCGACGGGAACACCCGATCCATCCGGATCGTCGGATGAGTCCGGTACAAAGCACGCCTCATCCCCCTCTCCATCCACCAAGGGGGACAACACCGCCAAACCCGGCAAGTCCACCGACCCCACCGCGGAGGGTTCCTCGTCGTCCGGCGGTTCGGCGACCACGGACCCCAACTCCGGCGAGTCGGACAACCCCGGGCAGAACGGCGGCTCTTCGGCCCTCGTCGACACCGGCGCGCTCGGCTCCGGCCGTCACCGCGGCGGCACTGCCGCAGAGGACCTGGCCGGCAGCCGGACCGACACCTCCTCCGGCCGGCACGCCTCGCGCGACGACGCGCGCGCCGCGATGGAGGGTTCGTACACGGTCCGCTCCGGTGACTCGCTCGCCTCCATCGCCGACTCCCTTGGGCTCCAGGGTGGATGGCGCGCCCTCTACGCCGCGAACCGGGACGCCGTCGGTGCCGATCCCAACCACATCGTTGCCGGTCAGACCCTTGCCATAGGTGCCGAAACGGCCCAGAAGTAGCGGGAGTTCACGCCCCACTTCGCGCAGAATGTCCGGTTCGGTGAAAGTGTGGGATGAGTCTCAGAAGCCCTGATCGTCTTTGAAATTCGGTGGATTGCGTGGCTACGGTCGTGATCGCTCGTCACCACGAGCCCCGGCCGCCGCAACGCCGAGTCCTGCCAGCGGTTGCCCGGGAACAGTCGTCGCGTCAAGCGCCGTAGGCAGGAGCGGGGGACCCAAGGTAAGTGCCGCGCCGGGCAGTTGACCGGAGCGGCTGGGGGTGAAGCCGTGCCTCACGAGGGCACGGCCGGGCAACTCAACCGGCCCGAACCCGACAGCTCACCTCGCAGGCGTCGGTGAGGGGATCCTTCATGCTGTTTTCCGGCAAGGGCAAGCACCGTCGTCCGACCGTCCTTCAGCGGTCCACCCGCACCCTCGCGCTCGCCGGTGTCGCCTCCGCCGCCGTCGCCGCCCCGCTGATGGCGGCCGGCGAGGCCTCCGCCGCCACCGCCTCCCAGTGGGACGCGGTCGCCCAGTGCGAGTCCGGCGGCAACTGGTCCATCAACACCGGCAACGGCTTCTACGGTGGCCTGCAGTTCACCAACTCCACCTGGGCCGCGTACGGCGGCACCGCCTACGCCTCGCGCGCCGACCTGGCCACCAAGGGTCAGCAGATAACCGTCGCCGAGAAGGTGCTCGCGGGCCAGGGCAAGGGCGCCTGGCCGGTCTGCGGCACGGGCCTCACCGGCGCCGCCTACAACGGCGGCTCGGCCTCCGGCAGCTCCGGCAACTCCACCAAGAGCGCCACCACCACCCGCTCGACCGAGCAGCAGGCCGCCAACCGCTCCGCCGAGCGTCCGGCCGCCAAGAAGACCGTCACCACCCCGACCGGCAAGAAGGTCAAGAAGGGTGACGGCGAGTACAAGGTGGTCGCCGGCGACACGCTCAGCTCCATCGCGGCCAAGCACCACGTCCAGGGCGGCTGGCAGAAGCTGTTCCAGCTGAACAAGGACATCGTCGAGGACGCCAACCTCATCTACCCGGGCCAGCAGCTGCACCTGAAGTGACAGTCGGCCGGTAACCGAGCCGCAGGCTCCTCGTGTACCGGCCTCCACCGCGGAGGCCGGTACGGGTTGCCCCCGTCCCCACGGGCTCCCCGCCCCGGTGCGTATTCCCCCGTACGCACCGGGGCGGGTTCTTCTCGTTCCCGCCCCCGTTCCCGCGTCCCCCTCCCTCTTTGTTCCGCGCATGAACAATGTGTACGGTCACCCTGTCCACAAGGCGGTCGGTCGGCCGCCGGCGGGCCCGGGGCGGTTAGGCTCTAGTCGCAAGGCACACCAGCCCCGCACATTCAGCGTCACATCCAAGAAGGAGATGCTCGTGCCGTCCATCGACGTCGTCGTAGCCCGGGAAATCCTGGACTCCCGAGGCAACCCCACGGTCGAGGTCGAGGTCGGCCTCGACGACGGCAGCACGGGTCGTGCCGCCGTCCCGTCCGGCGCCTCCACCGGCGCCTTCGAGGCCATCGAGCTGCGCGACGGTGACCCCAACCGCTACCAGGGCAAGGGCGTCGAGAAGGCCGTCCTCGCCGTCATCGAGCAGATCGGCCCGGAGCTGGTCGGTTACGACGCCACCGAGCAGCGCCTGATCGACCAGGCCATGTTCGACCTGGACGCCACCGACAACAAGGCCTCCCTCGGCGCCAACGCCATCCTGGGCGTCTCCCTCGCCGTGGCCCACGCCGCCTCCGAGGCCAGCGACCTCCCCCTCTTCCGCTACCTGGGCGGTCCGAACGCGCACCTGCTGCCGGTGCCGATGATGAACATCCTGAACGGCGGCTCGCACGCCGACTCCAACGTGGACATCCAGGAGTTCATGATCGCCCCGATCGGCGCGGAGTCCTTCTCCGAGGCGCTGCGCTGGGGCACCGAGGTCTACCACACGCTGAAGAAGGTCCTGAAGAGCAAGGGCCTGTCCACCGGCCTGGGCGACGAGGGCGGCTTCGCCCCGAACCTGGGCTCCAACCGCGAGGCCCTCGACCTCATCCTCGAGGCCGTCAAGCAGGCCGGGTACGTCCCCGGCGAGCAGATCGCCCTCGCCCTCGACGTCGCCGCCTCCGAGTTCTACAAGGACGGCACGTACCTCTTCGAGGGCAAGGAGCGCTCCGCCGCCGAGATGACGGAGTACTACGAGGAGCTCGTGGAGGCCTACCCGCTCGTCTCCATCGAGGACCCGCTGTTCGAGGACGACTGGGCCGGCTGGAAGGTCATCACCGACCGGCTCGGCGACAAGGTCCAGCTGGTGGGCGACGACCTGTTCGTCACCAACCCCGAGCGCCTGGCCCGCGGCATCGAGGAGGGCACCGCCAACGCGCTGCTGGTGAAGGTCAACCAGATCGGCTCGCTGACCGAGACCCTGGACGCCGTCGAGCTGGCCCAGCGCAACGGCTTCAAGTGCATGATGTCCCACCGTTCCGGCGAGACCGAGGACGTCACCATCGCCGACCTGGCCGTCGCCACCAACTGCGGCCAGATCAAGACCGGCGCCCCGGCCCGCTCCGAGCGCGTCGCCAAGTACAACCAGCTGCTGCGCATCGAGGAGATCCTCGACGACGCCGCGGTGTACGCCGGCCGCAGCGCCTTCCCGCGGTTCCGCTCCGCGAACCAGTAAGTGCAGCCGGGGCTGAGCAACAAAGGGTAAGGCTCAGCCAGTCGTACGTACGTCCCCGTACTCGGTCCCGTACCGTGTCCGGGGACGTACGCACGTGTGCAGCACGTACGAGGGTGACCCACGGGAGGCGGGGACGATGGCTGTGAAGGACCGGGACCGGTTCTCCACCGCGACCAGGCTCAGGCTGCTCGGCGAGCAGACCGCGGCCCGCGTCTACCGCTCCCAGACCCGGCGCCAGGCCCGCCGCTCCCGGCTGACCGGCCGCGCGGCCCTGCTCGCGCTCGTCGTGTGCTCCCTGGTGGTCGCCCTGGCGTACCCGATGCGCCAGTACGTCTCCCAGCGGGCCGAGATCGCCGACCTGCGCCGGCAGAAGCAGCAGGCGCAGGAGCGGGTGGAACAACTGCGCGACATCAAGGCACGCTGGCAGGACGACGCGTACGCGGAGCAGCAGATCCGGCAGCGGCTGCACTACGTCATGCCCGGGGAGACCGGTTACGTCGTGACCGACCCGGGCGCGGCCAAGCAGTCGCGCGCCGACCTGGCGACCGCCCGCCGCCCCTGGTACGTGAACGTCTGGGACGGGGTCGACAGGTCCGACGCCGCCGACCAGTGAACGAACAGAAAGACAGGCATGGAAACCCCTCCGCCGCCCACCCCGCGCACCGAGCCCACCGACGCGGACGTCGAGGCCTTCAGGCAGCAGCTCGGGCGGCCGCCGCGCGGACTGCGCGCGATCGCGCACCGGTGCCCCTGCGGGCAGCCGGACGTCGTCGAGACGGCCCCGCGGCTGCCCGACGGCACGCCCTTCCCGACGCTGTACTACCTGACGTGCCCCAAGGCGGCCTCCGCGATCGGCACGCTGGAGGCCGACGGCGTGATGAAGGAGATGACGGAGCGGCTGCAGTCCGACCCCGAGCTTGCCGCCGCCTACCGGGCCGCGCACGAGGACTACATCCGGCGCCGGGACGAGATCGAGGAACTGAAGGGCTTCCCGAGCGCCGGCGGCATGCCCGACCGGGTCAAGTGCCTGCACGTCCTGGTCGCCCACTCACTGGCCGCCGGGCCCGGCGTCAACCCGCTCGGTGACGAGGCGATCGCGATGCTCCCCGAGTGGTGGCGCAAGGGTGCCTGCGTGACGGTCCCCGGCGAGCCCGGGGAGGACGGCCAGTGACGCGCGTCGCCGCCATCGACTGCGGTACGAACTCCATCCGGCTGCTGGTCGCCGACGCCGACCCCGTGACCGGCGAACTCGTCGAACTGGACCGGCGCATGATCATCGTACGGCTCGGGCAGGGCGTCGACCGCACCGGGCGGCTCGCCCCCGAGGCGCTGGAGCGGACCTTCGCGGCGTGCCGCGAGTACGCCGGGATCATCGAGAAGCACGGTGCCGAGCGGCTGCGTTTCGTGGCCACCTCGGCCTCCCGGGACGCCGAGAACCGCGACGAGTTCGTGCGCGGGGTGGTGGAGATCCTCGGCGTCGAGCCCGAGGTGATCTCCGGCGACCAGGAGGCGGAGTTCTCCTTCATCGGTGCGACCAGGGAGCTGAGCGGACGCACGGACCTGGCCCGGCCGTTCCTGGTCGTGGACATCGGCGGCGGCTCCACGGAGTTCGTCGTGGGCGACGACCACGTGCGCGCGGCGCGCTCGGTCGACGTGGGCTGCGTCCGTATGACGGAGCGTCACCTGGTGCACGACGGGGTGGTGGGCGACCCGCCGACCGAGGAGCAGATCACCGCGATAAGGGCCGATGTCGAGGCCGCGCTGGACCTCGCCGAGGAGACCGTCCCACTGCGCGAGGCGCGCACGCTGGTGGGGCTCGCCGGGTCGGTGACGACCGTGTCGGCGATCGCCCAGGGACTGCCCGAGTACGACTCGGCCCGTATCCACCACTCCCGGATCCCGCACGACCGCGTCCGGGAGATCACCGAGTCGCTGCTGCACTCGACGCACGCCGAACGCGCGGCGATCCCGGCCATGCATCCGGGCCGGGTCGACGTGATCGGCGCGGGCGCCCTGGTCCTGCTGGCGATCATGGAGCGAATCGGCGCCGAGGAGGTCGTGGTCAGCGAGCACGACATCCTCGACGGGATCGCGTGGTCTTTGGCCTGACCGCCTACAGGTTGCGGTACACGTCCCGCCGGTCGCCCACCTTGACGACGAGAATGACGAGCTCACCATCGTTGATCTGGTAGGCGACCCTGTAGCTTTCGTCCCTGAGCCGGTAGAGCCCGGACGGGCCGCTGAGCTTCTTGACGTCGGCGTCCTCGCGGTACGGGTCGTCGCCGAGCGCGGTCAGCGCGGTCAGGGTGCGGCTGGTGGCCCAGATTTTTTGCTACTCATCGGTAGCCTCGGCTGAGCAGGTCGGATAACGTATGAGCGCGTCCCTGGCCCTGGCCCGGCCCCTCGATGACGTCCCCTCGGAAAAGTTCGTGAAGTTCTTCACAAGGAATTCGGTCCCGGTGGGGCGGGAAACGGGGCCCAAGGGCCCATCCGGTGGCCCAGCGGACATGGAAGGCTGCTTCGAGGGGTGCCGGGAGGGGCTTGCGGAGGGGTGAAATCCGGGGCGCCTTCCGGTGCTTCGGGAACCCGGAGGGGCAGCTCACGCGGCCTTGACAACGGTTCCAACCGGACAGCGGTTCCTGTCCGTCGCCATGACCTCCGTCACGTGGGTCGCGGAGTTTAGCACAGGCCCTGTCGAAGCTTGTGAAGGGGCGCACGAGCGACCCCCATGTGGCGGGTGGATACTCGATGCCATGAGCACCACGGAGCGTCCCAGGATCCTCGTAGTAGGCGGTGGGTACGTAGGCCTGTACGCAGCTCGGCGCATCCTCAAGAAGATGCGCTACGGCGAGGCGACCGTCACAGTCGTCGACCCCCGGTCGTACATGACCTACCAGCCCTTCCTCCCCGAAGCCGCCGCCGGCAGCATCTCCCCGCGCCACGTCGTCGTCCCGCTGCGACGCGTGCTGCCCAAGGCGGAGGTGCTCACCGGCCGGGTCACCACCATCGACCAGGACCGCAAGGTCGCCACGGTCGCCCCGCTGGTCGGCGAGGCGTACGAGCTGCCCTTCGACTACCTGGTGGTCGCGCTCGGCGCGGTCTCCCGCACCTTCCCGATCCCCGGCCTCGCCGAGCAGGGCATCGGCATGAAGGGCATCGAGGAGGCCATCGGCCTGCGCAACCACGTCCTCGAGCAGCTCGACAAGGCCGACTCCACGACCGACGAGGAGATCCGCCGCAAGGCGCTCACCTTCGTCTTCGTCGGTGGCGGCTTCGCCGGCGCCGAGACCATCGGCGAGGTCGAGGACATGGCCCGCGACGCGGCCAAGTACTACAAGAACGTGTCCCGCGAGGACATGCGCTTCGTCCTGGTGGACGCCGCCGACAAGATCCTGCCCGAGGTCGGCCCCAAGCTCGGCCTGTACGGCAAGGAGCACCTGGAGAGCCGCGGGGTCGAGGTCTACCTCTCCACCTCCATGGACTCCTGCGTCGACGGCCACGTAGTGCTGAAGAACGGGCTCGAGGTCGACTCCAACACCATCGTGTGGACGGCCGGCGTCAAGCCGAACCCGGCCCTGTCCCGCTACGGTCTGCCGCTCGGCCCGCGCGGCCACATCGACTGCGAGCCCACCCTCCAGGTCAAGGGCACGGACTACATCTGGGCCGCCGGTGACAACGCCCAGGTGCCCGACCTCGTCGGCCGCAGGGCGGGCAACGAGAACGCCTGGTGCCCGCCGAACGCCCAGCACGCGCTGCGTCAGGCCAGGGCCCTCGGCGACAACGTGGTCTCCGGCATGCGGGGCTTCCCGCAGAAGGAGTACAGCCACGCCAACAAGGGCGCGGTCGCGGGACTCGGTCTGCACAAGGGCGTCGCGATGATCGTCATGGGCAAGATGAAGATCAAGCTGCGCGGCCGCCTGGCCTGGTACATGCACCGTGGCTACCACGGTCTGGCCATGCCGACCTGGAACCGCAAGATCCGCATCTTCGCCGACTGGACCCTCGGCATGTTCCTCAAGCGCGAGGTCGTCTCGCTCGGCGCCATGGAGAACCCCCGCGAGGAGTTCTACGAGGCCGCCAAGCCGGCGCCGGTCGCTGCCGCCGCGAGCAAGCCCGGGGAGAAGGCCAAGGCCTCCTGACTCTCCGGCCGCCGGCCAACCGGTCGCCGAACCACCGGTCGTTGAACCAGCCGAAGGACTCCCTGCCATCCGTGGTGCAGGGGGTCCTTCGGCGTTCCGTGGGTTTTCCCAGTTGTAACCCCATTGCAGGACTGCGCATCGGGCCCGCTGGTGCTTACGTTGGAGGACATTCCGGAGTTAGACGTCACTCACGGAGGTGTGCGCCATGGCCGACGCCGCGCTGCGGCTCACGAGCCTGCTCGAACAGCTGCTGGGGGCACCGCTCCCGCTGCACATCCGCGCCTGGGACGGTTCGCAGGCGGGGCCGCCCGGGGCACCGACGCTGGTCGTACGCAATCGCCGCGCGCTGCGCCGGTTGCTGTGGAAGCCGGGCGAGTTGGGCCTCGCGCGCGCCTGGGTCGCCGGGGACCTGACCGTCGAGGGCGAGCTGTACACCGCGCTCGGCATGCTCTCCGGCCTGTTCTGGGAGCGCGGCGAGGACTCCAGGACCCTCGCTCAGGCGCTGCGCGACCCGCAGGTCCGGGCCGCCGTCCGCGGCCTGGTGAGGCTCGCCGGCCCGCCGCTGCCGCCCGCCCCGCCCCGCGAGGAGGTCCGCCGCCCCCGCCGCCACCTGCACACCCGGCGCAGCGACAGGCAGGCCATCAGCCACCACTACGACGTCGGCAACGACTTCTACGAGCTCGTCCTCGGCCCGTCCATGGTGTACTCCTGCGCCTACTGGCCGGCCCCGGACCCCGCGGCCACCCTGGAGGAGGCCCAGCGCGACAAGCTGGAACTGATCTGCCGCAAACTGGACCTGAGGCCCGGTCAGCGGCTGCTCGACGTGGGCTGCGGCTGGGGCTCCATGGCGATCCACGCGGCCCGCGAGCACGGGGTGGGCGTCGTCGGCGTCACCCTCTCCCAGGAACAGGCGGCGTACGCCCGCAAACGCGTCGCCGACGAGGGGCTCACCGACCGGGTCGAGATCCGTGTGCAGGACTACCGCGACGTCCGCGACGGCCCCTACGACGCCATCTCCTCCATCGGCATGGCCGAGCACGTCGGCGCCGCCCGCTATCTGGAGTACGCGAGCGCTCTGCACGCACTGCTCAGGCCCGGCGGACGGCTCCTCAACCACCAGATCGCCCGCCGCCCGCAGCGCGACGAGTCGGCGTACCGCGTGGACGAGTTCATCGACGCCTACGTCTTCCCGGACGGCGAGCTCGCCCCCCTCGGCAGCACCGTCACCCAGCTGGAGCGCGCCGGCTTCGAGGTGCGCGACGTGGAGTCGATCCGCGAGCACTACGCGCTCACCCTGCGCCGCTGGGTCGCCAACCTGGAGGCGCACTGGCCCCGCGCGGTCCAGCTCACCAGCCCCGGCCGCGCTCGCGTCTGGCGCCTGTACATGGCCGCCTCCGCCCTCGCCTTCGAACGCAACCGCATCGGCGTCAACCAGGTCCTCGCCCTGAAAACCCCCGACTCGGGCACCTCGGGCCTACCCCTGCGCTCCCGCACCTGGGGGGTGAGCCGGCCGTAGGGTCCGGACGACGGCCGTGGCGTTGTACGACGGCCGTGGCGCCGTACGACGAAGGGGGCCCCGTCCGGCGTGCGGACGGGGCCCCCTTCGTTTGGGGGACTGGGAGGCTATTACTCGGACTTGATGGCCTGCAGCATGTTCAGGCGGGCTGCGCGACGGGCCGGCCAGAGTGCTGCCAGGACGCCTACCGCGGCTGCCAGCAGAAGGAAGACGGCCATCCGGGCCCAGGGCAGGACCAGTTCGTACGTCGCCATCTTGGTGCCGAGCAGTTCGCCGGCGGCCCAGCCGAAGAAGACGCCGAGGCCGATGCCGAGCACCCCGCCGAAGAGGGAGATCACCAGGGACTCCAGACGGACCATCCGCTTGATGCCCTTGCGGTCCAGGCCGATGGCGCGGAGCATGCCGATCTCCTGCGAGCGCTCGAACACCGACATCGCCAGGGTGTTGATGACCCCGAGGACAGCCACGATCACGGCCATCGCCAGGAGGCCGTAGAGCATGTTCAGCATCAGGGTGAACATCTGTGCGATCTGGTTGGATATGTCCTTCTTGTCCTGAACCTTGATCGCCGGGTTGGAGCCGAGGGCCCGCACCAGCCTGTCCTTGGTCGCGCTGGAGGCGCCGTCCGCCGTCTTCACCATGACCCGCATGTCGGTCGGGTCCGTCTGGTGCGGGGCGAGGGTGGCGTTGTCCAGCAGGATCCCGCGGATCATGTCGTTGCCCTCATAGACCCCGGAGACCGTCAGCCGCTGCTTCCTGCCGTCCTCGTAGCCGACGGTGAAGGCCGAACCGGCCTGCCAGCCGCGCGACTTGGCGGTGTCCTCGTCCACGACGACCTGGCTCCCGCCGACCTTGAAGGAACCGTCGTCGACCTTGAGGTCGGTGAGCCGGGCGATCGCGCCGCCGTTGACGCCGGTGAGGTACTCGGTCCGGTCCCCGATGCGGGCGGGCGCGTCGCGCAGCGGGCTGGTGGCCGTCACTCCCTCGGCGGACCTCAGCCTCCTGTCGACGTCCGGCGAGAGGGGGTTGCCGTTCGCCATCGACACCACGTAGTCCGCCCTGATCGCGGACGAGGCCATCTTGTCGATCGACTTCTGCAGGCTGCCCGCCATCACCGTCATGCCGGTGATCAGGGTCAGGCCGATCATCAGCGCGGAGGCGGTGGCCGCCGTACGGCGCGGGTTGCGCACCGAGTTCTGCCGGGCCAGCTTGCCGGAGACGCCGAACGCCCGCAGGGCCGGGGCCGCGGCCGCGATGAGCGGGCGGGACAGCAGTGGGGTCAGGATGAACACGCCGATGATCAGCAGCACCGCGCCGAGGCCCATGGGGGCCTGGCCGTCCGAGCCGTTCATCGTCGTGGCCGCCAGGACCACCGCCACGCCGGCGGCCGAGAACAGGGCGCCGAAGGTGTTGCGCAGCACCAGGGACTTGGTGGTCGCCTTCGCGTGCACGCTGCTCATCGCGGCGACGGGCGGGATCTTCGCCGCCCGGCGGCCCGGCAGCCAGGCCGCCAGCATGGTGACGAGGATGCCGACCGCGAGCGCGGTGGCGACCGTGCCGGGCGTGATCACCAGCGGCCCGTCCGGGACCGTCGCACCCAGCGACCCCATGAGGGACCTGAGCCCCGCACCGATCCCGATGCCCGCGACCAGACCCGTGACGGCGGCCACCGCGCCCACCACGAACGCCTCGATCAGCACCGACCGGGTGACCTGCCTGCGGGAGGCGCCGACCGCCCGCAGCAGCGCCAGTTCCCTGGTGCGCTGGGTGACCAGCATGGTGAAGGTGTTGGCGATGATGAACGTGCCGACGAACAGCGCGATGCCGGCGAAGACCAGCAGACCCTGACGCAGGCCGCTCATCGACGCCGAGATCATCCGCGCCTGGTCGTCGGCGAGCTGCCGGCCGGTGGTGGTCGCCGTCCTGTCCTTGGGCAGCGCCTGGTCCAGCTGCGTCTTCAGCGCGGCCTGGCTGGTGCCCGGCTTCGCCTTCACGTCGATCTCGTCGTACGTGCCCGGCTTGCCGAACAGCTTCTGGGCGGTCGCCGTGTCGAACAGGGCGAGGCTGCCACCGGCCGCGACGTTGCCGTCGTCAGTGGTGAAGATGCCGGTGATCCTGGGCTTCAGGACGGGCCCGTCGACCGAGATGTGCACCGTGTCGCCGACCTTGTACCCGGCCCTTCGGGCGGTCTCGGAGTCGATGAGCACCTGGTCCCCGCCGTGCGGAGCCGTGCCGGACGTCAGCGGGTAGCGGGGATCCCGCGTGCCCCAGTAGTTGCCGCCCTCCGAGCGGAAGCCGTCGCCGACGAGCTTGCCGTCCTTGTCGGCGATGGCGGTGAAGCCGGTCACGACGCCGACGGCCGACGCGGCCCCCGGCACGCGGGTGCTCCTCTCCAGCAGTGCCTGGGTCAGCCTCGGCGTCCTGCCGGGCCGGTCCCCCTTGCCCTCCTGGTACGTGGACTGCACGGCGACGTCGACCTGGTCGAAGCCCTTGGCGGAGCTCTTCTGGTACGCGTCGGAGATGGTGTTGGTGAAGACCAGGGTCCCCGACACGAAGGCGACGCCGAGCATCACGGCGAGCACGGTCATGAGGAGCCGGGCCTTGTGCGCGAGTACGTTGCGCAAGGCAGTGCGGAACATGGGTTTTCTCAGTCCAGGGTTACGGAGGTGGACGGGACGTCAGCTGGTGCGGCCCTTGGCGTCGAACTGCTTCATGCGGTCCAGGACCGACTCGGCCGTCGGCCCGTACACCTCGTCCACGATCCGGCCGTCGGCGAGGAACACCACGCGGTCCGCGTACGCCGCCGCCACCGGGTCGTGGGTCACCATCACCACCGTCTGGCCGAGCTCCCGCACCGAGTTGCGCAGGAAGCCGAGCACCTCGGCGCCGGAGCGCGAGTCGAGATTTCCGGTGGGCTCGTCGCCGAAGATGATCTCGGGCTTGGAGGCCAGGGCGCGGGCGACGGCGACACGCTGCTGCTGGCCGCCGGACAGCTGGGAGGGCCGGTGGCTCAGCCGGTCGGCGAGTCCCACCATCCGGATCACCGAGTCCAGCCACTGCTTGTCCGGCTTGCGGCCCGCGATGTCCATCGGAAGGGTGATGTTCTCCATGGCGGTCAGTGTCGGCAGCAGGTTGAAGGCCTGGAAGATGAAGCCGATCTTGTCCCGGCGCAGCCTGGTGAGCTGCTTGTCCTTCAGGGCGCCCAGCTCGGTGTCACCGATGCGCACCGAACCCGAGGAGAAGGTGTCCAGGCCGGCCACGCAGTGCATCAGCGTGGACTTGCCGGACCCGGACGGGCCCATGATCGCGGTGAACTCGGCCTGCTGGAAGTCGATGGAGACCCGGTCGAGGGCGACCACCTGGGTCTCGCCCTGTCCGTAGATCTTCGACAGATCCGTGGCGCGCGCGGCCACGGTGGTGGTCCGGCCGGCGATGGAAGAGGTGGTCACGGGTGGGTGCTCCTGACGGGACGAGGGCTGTTCGTACGGATCTCGTCCATCGTCGCCGCCGATCCCGGCCGTGTAGTCAGCCGCTGTTCCGGTTCCGGAGGGCGACTCGGGTCGGACCACACCCGCTCACGTCATACCTGGGGATGACGGCTGTCCCCTAGGCCCTGCCGCCCGGCCCCCGTCCTCCGGGCCGACGACAAGAGTGTGACGGCAGGCCCCGGAACGGGGGACGTCGAGAACAGGTGGAGCCCCCTCGTTCAGACGGTGAAATTCCGTCATTCCGCATGCGTCCCTGCCCGCCGCGCGCAAGGCTATTGGCAAGTGCCGACGGCCTGTCCCGAGTGCTGATGCACCCTCAGAAGTCAATAAAATAAGACAACATCGGTCCGCACGTCCGCTGTTCGGGGGATGCATCCCGATAGGCTCGGGACCTCGAAGCGGAGCCCATGGCCTGCCCGGATGGTGGAATGCAGACACGGCGAGCTTAAACCTCGCTGCCCCTTCGCGGGCGTGCCGGTTCAAGTCCGGCTCCGGGCACTTTCGACAAACGGCGCCTTGCCTGCCAGAACGGCTGGAAGGTGCCGTTCTTCTTTTTGGGTTCCGACGTGCGGCAGGGCCGCGGGGAGCCGGGCGCGGCCGCGGGAGCCGAGGGGCCGCATGGGGCATCTGACCCTTCATGTGGTGGAGATAAGCAGAAGAGGCCGCGGTGCCACGATGGCTCCCGCCACTCGGATGGTCGAGCCATCCGGTCTGTCGGGAGGATCTGAAGTGAAGTTACGGGGAAGCGCGAAATCAGCCGTGTCCACCGGGGTCAAGGCGCTGGCGCTGGCGTCGGCCGCGGCCGGCCTGGTCGTCTCGGCGGCCGGAACGTCCGCCGCGTACTCGGGCATGACGGCGGAGAAGTTCCAGCAGGTCCAGTTCGGGATGACCCGTCAGCAGGTGCTGAACATCGTCCCGTCGGGGGCGTGCCAGACCGGCGGGGAGTGGGGGACCTCCCTGCAGTGCTGGGGGAACCAGAACGGGGACTTCAACCCCTACGCGACCTTCGACTTCAGCGCTGACGGCAAGGTCAACGGCAAGGCACAGGAATTCCTGGTGAAGCCGGTGGCGCCCTCGCTGACGCTCGCCAAGTACAACAAGGTCGTCAAGCGCATGACCGTGAACCAGGTTCTGAACGTCGTCGGCGCGGACTCGTGCGTCGTGTTCTGGGAGCGGTACCCCTCCTACCCGTCGACCTCCGTGTCGGACATCGAGTACCGGTGTTTCGCGCCCGGTTACTCCGAGATCACCGGCCGAGGGATCGCCCAGTTCCACTTCCAGGACGGAGTGATCGACGACAAGGTCCAGTCGGGCCTGAGCTGACCGCGGGCATCGCCCGCACCCTCTGACGGCGGGGAGACCGCACCGGTCTCCCCCCTCCTGAACCCCGCCTCCGGGAGGCCTGCCTTCTCTGCCGTGAGCGCCGGCCCCCGGGGCGGTGCACGCCCTGACCCGGGCGTGAACCCCAGTAGAGAGACAGGACGTTGAGACGCAGCATACCCAGATATGCGCGTATTCCGGTGACCACGGCCGTCGCGTTCGCGGTGGCGTGTGGTGTCGGTACGGCGCAAGCGTACGCGGACGCGATACCGCCGGGAGCGGCCAACGGATGGGCGGCACCGGCCGCCAAGCCGTCGCCCTCGCCCTCGGGCAAGACGGCGAAGCCCGGCGGCAACCCGGCCTCGATCCCGGTGAACAAGCGCGCCGAGGTGCTGGGCAGGAACTACCGGACCTCCACGGACCGGGCGTTCACCACCTCCGGTGACGGCACGGGCTTCCATGTGATGGTCGCCGACGAGAAGAACGGCTACCAGTGGAAGACCGCGGCCTCACTGTTCGAGCCGGGTTTCGACACGGACACCTGGATCGGCAACGCCTGTGTGACCGCGTCCGGCAAGTACGCCGCGGTCGCGTACGCGCCGCGCACCTTCACCAACAAGCCCGAGCTGATGAGCCGTGGCGCGTTCACGGCCCTGGTGAACCTGGACAACGGCCAGGTGCGCAAGCTGCCCTTCCAGGCCACGCTCGGCTACTTCTCCCCGGGCTGCGGCACCGGTGACAACGCGGTGTTCTCCCAGTACACCGACGAGGCCACGTCGAAGAAGAACCAGACGCGGCTGGTCACCACCGACGCCCGCACCGGCAGGTCCGTCCACGCGACCGTCGCCGGTGAGGTCACCTCGGCGGTCCCCGTGGGCACCGGCATCGTCGCCGCGCGCGGCAAGCAGATCGTGCGCGTCGACGGCTCGACGGTGAAGGTCGTCGCCCCCACCCATGCCGTGCCCTTCCAGCTCCAGCCGGACGCCGACGGCGGTGTGACCTTCATCGACCGCCTCCCGGTCGACAAGAAGAAGCAGGCCCAGGGCGCCGACCAGGCCGCCGTCTCCCGAGTCACCTCCCAGGCGCTGCGGACGGCGAACGGCAAGGCGCGGGCGGCGGAACTCGCCCAGGGCGCGCTGACCCGCTTCGACCTCGCACGCACACCCCAGGGAGCGGTGTACGTCACGGGCCGGGCGAAGAACAACGGCACGCTGCCGGCCGCGGTCCGCAACCCCGGCGGGATCGACAAGGACGCCCGGATCTCCAGCCACGGCTCCGCCGCGCTGACCACCGCGTGGGCGGACGGCAAGGACTCGCGGATCTCGCAGAAGGACTCCTTCACGGCGCGCACCGCACGGATCACCCTCACCTCCCTCGCCACGCACCGGGCGACCGTGCTGGACGCCGAGCCGGGTGACCACCTCGGCAGCGCGGCCGCCCAGCGCACCGCGACCGCGATCAGCCCGGCGCTGGCCGGCCCCAGGGCCTCGGGCGGCGCGACGAAGATGGCGGCGCCCGTCGACTCGGACCGGTACTGCTCGGTTCCGCGCAACGACCCGGTCAAGCAAGCCTTCCAGCCGACCCCTCGGCAGATCGAGTGGGCCGTGGACCAGGCGATCGTCGGCGCGCTGAACAAGGGCGCGACCCGGCCGGCGAACTGGAAGAACATGGGGATGCCGGCCTACGCGCCGCAGTCCCTGTTCCCGCTCCAGGCGCTCAGCGGCGGCAGTGGCGCCGACTGGCACATCCCGGCCCAGGTGATGCTCGGCGTCACCGCCCAGGAGTCGAACATGTGGCAGGCGACCCGGTACGCCGTGCCGGGCGTCACCGCCAACCCGCTGATCGCCAACTTCTACGGCGTGAAGTACTCCTCCGACGGCACCCAGACCGACCCGTGGGCCATCAACTGGTCCAACGCGGACTGCGGTTACGGAGTCGCGCAGGTCACCGACGGCATGCGGCTGCCGGGCCACCTGAAGGACGGCGAGACCGCGAAGACCCCCACGCAGCAGGAGGCCGTCGCCCTCGACTACGCGGCCAACATCGCGGCGGGCGTGAACATCCTGGTCGAGAAGTGGAACCAGACCCGCGGTGACGGGATCGTCATCAACGACGGCAACCCGAAGTACATCGAGAACTGGTTCGCCGCCCTGTGGTCGTACAACACCGGCTACCACCTGAAGTCGGACGCGGGCAAGAACTCCGGCAAGTGGGGCCTGGGCTGGACCAACAACCCGGCCAACCCCCTGTGGAAGGAGAACCGCACCCCCTTCCTGGAGGACGCCGCCGGCGCAGACGACTACAGCCAGGCGGCGCACCCGCAGGACTGGCCGTACGAGGAGAAGGTCATCGGCTGGGCGGCGCGGCCCATCTCCGCGATGTTCTCACCCGGCAACTACGCGGCCGGCTACCGTCCCGCCTGGTGGACGACCACCGCGGACCGCACCGCGGCCAAGCCGCCGATCGGCCTCTTCTGCGACAGCAGCGACAACTGCGACCCGTCGAAGATCAGCACCGGCGCGACCAACAACACCGGCGGCGGCCCGTGCCTGCTGCCCGGTGACCCGAACACCTCGGACCCGCTGTACCTGAAGTGCTGGTACACCAAGCCGGCCACGTGGAAGAACTGCACGAGCTCAGCGCAGTGCGGCAACCCGATCCACCGGTTCGACGACACCTACCCCGAACAGGCGGACGCGAACTCCTACCCGCCGGAGTGCTCGGCCAACGTGCCCTCCGGAACGTACATCGTGGAGGACCTCGACAACGGGGTGGTCCCGGCCGGTTCCGACGGCCGTTCGTGCGGATCGGTCTCGTCGGCCGGATCGTTCAACCTCGCCTTCGGCTCCGCCTCGGCCAAGATCGACCTGCACCAGATCGGCGCGGGCTACGGCAACCACTTCTGGTTCTCGCACACCAACAAGAGCGGCACCTCCGACGCCGCCCGGCTGCAGACCACCGGTACGTGGACGCTGAACAAGTCCGACCGCGGCTGGATGCGGGTCTGGGTGCACCTGCCCGACCACGGCGCCCACACCCGTCAGGCCATGTACAAGGTGGGCGGCACCGACTCGTGGAGCCCCAACCGCGCGCTGCCGCAGCGCGTCCAGTCCAACCTGTGGGTGCCGATCGGCGTGTTCAACTTCACCGGTACGCCCACCGTGTCCCTGTCGAACGTGACGGAGGACGGCAAGGGCACGGAGGACGTCGCGTGGGACTCGGTCGGCTTCCAGCCGCTGTCCAAGAAGCCCACGCACCAGGTCGTGGCCATGGGCGACTCGTACTCCTCCGGGGAGGGCGCCTCGGCCAACGGCGGTGACGACTACTACCCGGAGTCCGACTTCTACGACGCGAGCCAGCCGGACACCGAGGACAAGTGCCACCGTTCGAAGTTCGCCTGGTCGCGCCAGGCCGTACTGCCCGGCCAGTCGCAGTCCATCGGGGCGATGGCGGACAACCGCGACTCGGACATGGACTACCACTTCATCGCCTGCTCCGGCGCCCGCCACTACAACATCCTGCGCGACGGCCAGAACGGTGAGCTGGGGCAGATCGCCCAGGGTTACCTCGACCAGAACACCACGCTGGTCACCCTGTCCATAGGCGGCAACGACATGCGGTTCGCCGACATCATCCAGGAGTGCATCACGGCCCTGACCGTGTGCAACGACAACTCCATCGACGCCGTGGACCCGGACACCGGGAAGAAGATCGACGGGCAGTCGACGGGGCCGCTCAACGAGTGGGCGCCGAAGTGGGCCCACGACACGGTCCGGCCCCGTCTGGTCACCACGCTCAACGCGATCCACACCAAGGCGCCGCACGCCAGGATCGTGCTCATGGGCTACCCCAAGCTCCTGGAGAACGACGGTCAGTGCATCATCGGCATCGGCACCGACGAGGCCCCCTGGCTGAACTCGATGGCCGACACGGTGGCCACCGAGATGAAGGGCGCGGTCGACGACGCCAACGCCCAGTACAACGCGAACGCGGTCTTCTCCGACCCGCGCGACGAGTTCGCCGGCAAGGCCATCTGCGGTGACCCGGAGGACGTGAACGGCATCGTCCTCAGCGGCCACTCCAAGGCGGACAACCGCGACTGGAAGTGGCTGCCGGGCAACGTGGCGCCGTCCATGAAGTCCTTCCACCCGAAGATCGCGGGCGCCGGTCTGTACGCGCTCGCCCTGCAGCACACTCTCGCGGGCAACTGACGCGGGCGACACATCCACAACCGGACAACCGCACGACTGACTGACTGACTGACCGGGGCGGGGGCCTGAGTACGCGTACTCAGGCCCCCGTTCCCGTGCCGTGGGAGGGTGAGCACATGACGAAGAGCAGGACCGTCCGCGGGGCGAAGGGAACGCTCGTCTCGGCGGTGTCGGCGGGCGTCTGCTACTGGATCTGGACCGGGCTGCGGCAGTGGGCGCAGGACGCGTCCGCCTCGGGCCAGGGGGCGATGGGCGCAGGATGGTTCGAGAGCCTGCTGGCGGGGTTCGCCGGCCTGCTGTCGATGCCGCTGCTGCTGTGGGCGGGAATGCGGCTGCTGGGCGAGCGGGGCAACCATCTGCTCGTCCTCGGTGGCGTGGTGGCGTGGTGGCTCATCGGCGGTCACGTGGTCGAGGATTCCGCCGGCGACACGGCCACCGCCCTGTTCCTGGCCCTGTTCGCGGTGTTCGGCGGTGTGCTGTCACTGGCCGGGGCTCGGGAGGAATGAGCGCCCGGGAGCGGTGCGCCAAGGGGTGATTCTCTTTTCCTTCTCTCGCTCCCCGCTCTGTTTCCGGTGTTCCTATGCGCCTCGCCCACCGCCTATGCACACGACCGCCCGAACCGTGGTCCCGCGCTGATCGACGGGTTGAACTGGTGGTTCCAGTCGACTGCACGGCGGACTCATGGAGGCGGTTCGATGACGACACCACTGGCCGACTATGCGAAGTTCGCGGGAAAGCGAGTCGCGATCGTCGAGCACATGCAGAACCACCCCTTCGTCCTGGGCCTGCACCAGGCGCGCGACCACGGACTGGAGGTGTGGCTGCTCACCGGTGACCGGTCCTGGTACACCCATGGTCACGCCTGGGAGTCCCACCCCCTCGCCGCGGCCGTCGACCGGGTGATCGACGTCGACACCACCGACCTGGACGCGGTGCTGTCGGCGGTGACCGACGCCGACGGCCGGCCCCTGGTGGACGGACTGACATCGTTCTCCGACTACCACACGGTGCTCGCGGCGCGGGCCGCCCAGAGGCTGGGGCTGCCGGGGCCCGACCCGGAAGCCGTGGAGACCGCGAATGTCAAGGACCGGCTGCGGGTGGCACTCGGCGACGTACCGTTCAACATTCCGCACATGCTGGTCAGCAGCCGCGAGCAGCTCGACCGGGCGGCGCGCGAGCTAGGCTTCCCGATGATCGCCAAACCGCCCGCGGAGGCCATCAGTTACGGCGTCCGGCGGGTCGACGACATGGACCAGCTGGTCGAGGCGTGGCAGGAGCTGTCCGGCATCCGGCACAGCCTGCGCGGCCAGCCGCGGTCCGGGGACGTGCTGCTGGAGACGTACGTCGAAGGTGTCGAGGTCAGCGTCGAGACGATGACCGTGGACGGGTACACCCACGTCTTCGGCGTCACCTCCAAGGACCTGTTCGGGGACCCGGCGTACATCGAGTGCGGGCACACCTTCCCGGTGCCGCTCTCCGACGACGAGCGGGAGGCGCTGTACTCCGTGGTCCGCAAGACCCTGGAGGCGATCGGCTACCGGCACGGCCCGTGCCACACCGAGGTGCGGCGCACCGAGTCCGGGTGGCGCATCATCGAGGCCAATCCGCGCACCCCGTCGAGCTGCATGACCATGCTCGTCACCGACGTCACCGGGCGCAGCCCGATCCTGGACGCCTGGCTGCTGGCGATCGGGGAGGTCCCGCCGATCGAACCCGTCGTCCACAACGGCGGCGCCGCCGTGCGGATGATCTACCCCACCCGGCGGGGCACCCTCAAGCGCGTCGACGGCATCGAGGCCGCCTCCGCGGTTCCCGGCGTCCAGGTGCTGCTGCACGTGGAGCAGGGCGACCGGCTGCTGGAGCGCATGGACAACTCCTCCTGCGTCGGGTTCACCTACTGCAACGGCCCGGACCGTCTGGAGGCCCAGGCGCTCGCCGACAAGGCGGCCGCGTACCTCGACTTCGTCGTCGAGGAGGACCAGGACGAGCGGTCATGAGCGGCGACCCCGTCGTGCGGGAGGCACCGGCCGGGGCCGACGTGGTGCGGGTGGCGGACGCCGCCGCGCTGCCGGGAGCGGGCTGGGCGGACCTGGCCGGCCCCGAGGACTTCTTCCAGACGCCCCGCTGGCTGGCGGTGCAGGAGCGCAACTCCGGCACCACGATGGACTTCCTGGTCCGCCGCCGCGAGGGCCGTCCGGTCGCGGCCCTGGTGACCGCCTGGGCGGACGACTCCGTACCGTGGCTGCTCGCCCGGCCCGACGCGATGCTCACCCGGGCACTGGAGGACGAGACGCCCGAGGCCGAGGCCCGGCTCGCCGACGTCGCCCAGGGCGATCCGGCGTCCCTGCTGCCGTCGCTGGTGTGCGGCGGACGCCACCTGGGCCGCACCCGTCCACTGGCCGCACCCGACGCCCGGCCCGGCGACGTGGAGGCACTGGTGGCCGAGGCCGAGCGGCTCGCCGCCGGGCGCGGCGCGGCCTCGGTGTGCTTCCCGCACGTCGACACGCGCGACGCCGACCTCGTGGAACTCCTCCGCGGCCGCGGCTACCGCTCGCACCTGTCGGCGCACTACGCCTGGCTGCCCATCCCGCCCGGCGGGTGGGACCAGTTCCTCGCCGAGATGAGCAAGCACCGGCGCCGGCGGGTACGCCTGGAGCGCCGCGCGCTGACCGAGGCGAAGGTGGACGTCCGCATCGAGCCGCTCACCCAGGACCTGGTGCCCCGGCTCGGCGAGCTCGACTGCAACCTGCTGCGCAAGTACGGCAACCCGGCCAGCCCGGAGCACTCGGCGGGGCTGCTGAGCTGGATCGCCGAGGTCATGGGCGACGACGTCATGGTCTCCGTGGCACGCAAGGACGGCAGCGTCATCGGCTTCGGCATGGTGCTGCGCTCCCGGGCCCGCGGACGCGAGGAGTGGTTCGGCCACCGCGCCGGATTCGACTACGACGCCCAGGGCAAACTGCCCCTCTACTACGACGTCCTGTACTACCGCGTGCTGGAGGCCGCCGCCGAGCAGGGCGTGTCCGTCCTGCACGCCGGCATCGGCAGCGTGGAGGCCAAACTCGCCCGCGGCTGCCTGGCCAGCGAGGAGCACTCGTTCCTGCTGCGGCTGCCCGGCGCACCCACCGAACGGGAGAGGACCACACGATGACGGCACCGGCACGACGACTGACCCCGGCGGCCGCGGGCGCCGGCTGGGACGCCGCCGTGGGCGCGCTGGTCAACCCCTCCGACCGGCGCGGCGGGACCCTGCGCCTGGTCACGTCGGCGGACGTGGACTCCCTCGACCCGGCCCGCACCTACTACGTGTGGGTGTGGCTGCTGCAGCGGATGCTCAACCGCACCCTCATGGCCTACCCCACCGACCCGGGCCCCGCCGGGCTCGTCCCGGTCCCGGATCTGGCCGAGGGGCCCGGGCAGGTCGGTGACGGCGGCCGGACCTGGACGTACCGGCTGCGTCCCGGACTGCGCTACGACGACGGCACCCCGATCACCTCGGCCGACGTGGCGCACGCGGTGCGGCGGGTGTTCGCGCAGGACGTGCTGCCCGGCGGCCCCACCTACCTGATACCGCTGCTGGACGACCCCGCGCGGCCGTACCCCGGCCCGTACCGGAGCGCCGAACCGCTGCGGTCGGTGCGCACTCCCGACGAGCACACCATCGTCTTCCACCTGAACCGGCCGTTCTCCGACTTCGACCACCTGATGGCCCAGCCGTGCGCGGCGCCGGTGCCGCGGCGCGCCGACACCGGCGCCGACTACGGCAACGCCCCGCTCTCCAGCGGCCCGTACCGCGTCGCCGAACACCGGCCCGGCAGCTTCCTGCACCTGGAGCGCAACCCGCACTGGGACCCGGCCACCGACCCGGTCCGGCCCGCGCTGCCCGACCGGGTGGAGCTGACGATCGGCGTGGACGTCGACGACCTCGACGCCCGGCTGATCGACGGGGAGTTCGACATCAACCTGGAGGGCCGGGGCCTGCAGCACGCCGCCCAGCACCGGGTGGCCGCGGACGGTGTGCTGCGCTCCCACACGGACAACCCCCGCACGAGCTTCCTGCACTTCGTCTCCATCCAGCCGCACATCCCGCCGTTCGGGGACGTGCACGCGCGCCGGGCCGTGCACTACGCCGCCGACAAGATCCTCCTCCAGCAGGCCCGCGGCGGCCCCGTCACCGGCGGCGACCTGACGACCGCGCTGTTCCCGCCGCGACTGCCGGCGCACCAGGACCTGGACCCGTACCCCACCGGCCCGGACCTGCGCGGCGACCTGGACGCGGCGCGGGCCGAACTCGCGGCCGCGGGACTCCCGGACGGCTTCGAGGCGGTGATCGGCACCCAGCGCGGAAAGTTCCGGCTGGTCGCCGACGCGCTCGTGGAGTCGGTCGCCCGGGTCGGCATCCGGCTGACCGTCAAGGAACTCGACGTGGCGACGTACTTCAGCCTAGGGGCCGGCCATCCGGAGACGATCCGCAGGCACGGGCTCGGCCTGATCGTCACCGACTGGGGCGCCGACTTCCCCACCGAGTACGGCTTCCTCGCCCCGCTCGTCGACGGCCGCCAGATCAAGCGCAACGGCGGCAACTGGAACATCTCCGAGCTCGACGACCCGGTCGTCAACGACCTGATCGACCAGAGCCTGCACACCACCGACCCCGGCGAGCGTGCCCACCAGTGGCGGGCCGTGGAACGCCGGGTGATGGAGCACGCTGTCATGCTCCCCCTGGTGCACGACAAGACTCTGCACTACCGCAACCCCTGGGTCACCAACGTCTATGTCCACCCGGCCTTCGGCCTGTACGACGTCCAGGCGATGGGCCTCGTCCGGGACGCGCCGGACGGCACCGACTCGTAAGGGACTTCGCATGACCGACACCCCGCGTGCCGCCGGGCACGACACCCTGCGCGACCTGGAGTTCGTCCCGCTGACCGCGGACGACGACGAGACGGTCGGCCAGTGGCTGGAGATGCTGGCCGAGCCGTCCGGCGACGGCTCCCGGTCGGCTCCTCCGTGCAACGTCGACATGGTCGGCTCACTGCGCTTCGCCCCGCCCGCCACGGTCCTGGACGACTGGGTGGTGCGCAGCGGGGGCACGGTGGCCGGCTCCCTGCGCCTGGCCCTGCCCGAGGGCGGACCGGCCGCCCGGGTGGACCAGCTGCTCGTCCATCCCCGGCTGCGCCGCCGCGGCATCGGGCGCGCACTGTTCGGCCACGCGCTCGAACTGGCCCGCAAGCACGGACGGTCGACGCTCACCACGACGGTCGTCGAGAGCCTGCCGGACGGCCCGGCACTGGACGCCGGTCCGGCCGCGTTCGCCGCCGCGACGGGCGCGGTGCGCGCCGGCGGCTCGGCGGGCGTGCACCAGTGGCTCGACCTGAACCGGCACGACCCGCTGGCCGACGGCGTCCCCGCGACGCCGGCCGGCTACTCCCTGGTCACCTGGGGCACCATCACCCCGGACGAGTACGCGCTCCAGGTGTCCGCGCTGGAGCTGTCGCTGGGCGACGCGCCCGCGGACGCCCACGAGCAGGAGGTGCGCACCAGCTACGCCCGCCAGTTCGAGACCATGCGCGTGGGCCGGGGCCGACGCGCCTACCACACGGGCGTCGTGCACGAGGAGAGCGGCCGCCTGGCCGGCTACACCAGCGTGTCGAAGACCACCGGCAACCCCGAGTACGCGCTGCAGGGCATGACCGTGGTGGACCGTGCGCACCGCGGGCACCGCCTGGGGCTGCTGCTGAAGCTGGCCAACCTGGACCACGTGCTGCGGCACGAGCCGTCCGTACGGCTGCTGGAGACGGCGAACGACGAAGCCAACCACCCGATGATCGCGGTCAACGCGGCGATGGGCTTCGAGCCCTACGACCGCTGGGTGACCTGGACCGCCGAGGTCGGCCCGACGGCGGTCTGAACGGGGTTCGCCCGCGGGCCGGACGCGGTGGAGCGCGTCCGGCCCACGGGCGATGCGGCTTCCGGCCGGGCGCGGTCGTCCACGTCCTGGCCGGCTCCGGGCGCGGGCGGTGCCCGCGTCCGGCCCCGCTGCCGGCTCCGGTCGGCCGTGGCCCGCACCCGTGCGCGGGCCACGGCCGGCCGGAGCCTTGTGCGTTGCGGGCCACTGGCCGGGCAGAGCCCTGCGTGTTGCCTGCCGGGGCACTAGGAGCGCTGAGGGTCCTGGACGGGTGGCCCCGCGGGCGACTGGGTGGCATCCGGTGCGGGGCCCGGGTCCGGGCGGTGCCCGTCCTCCGCCCGGGGCTCAGGTGGCGCGCCGAGCGCCCGGCCCGCACCGCCGGCCGGAGCCCCTTCGGGCGTCCGGCCCCGTCGCGCGGTGGTCGAACCGACGAGCACTCCGGCGACGACCACCGTGCTGCCCACCGCCGACCAGCCGGTGAGGCGCTCGCCGAGCGCCAGCCAGGCGGTCGCGACGCCGACGATCGGCACGAGCATGGAGAAGGGTGCCACGGCCCCCGCCTCGTACCGCTTCAGCAGGGTCGTCCAGATCCCGGAGCCGACCACGGAGCCCGCGAGCGCGGTGTACACGAGGGCCACCAGACCGGGCCAGCCGTTGGCGCCGAACGACGCGCCGAGCGCGCGCCAGCCCGTGGCCGGGCCCTCCATGACGGCCGACAGGGCCAGCAGCGGCAGCGGCGGCACGACGGACATCCACAGCGCGAAACGCAGCGGATGGTCGGGGCGGGCCCGACGGCTCGCGATGTTGCCCAGCGCCCAGCCGAACGCGGCGAGCAGGGTCAGCAGCAGCGGGAGCAGCGCGGCGCTGCGCGCCCGCTCCACCGCGATCACGGCCATGCCGAGCACGGCGAGGGCGACCCCGCCCAGCTGCCGCCGGGAGACCCGCTCACCCAGCAGCAGCGCGCCCAGCAGCATGGTGAACGGTGCCGAGGCCTGCACCACGACCGAGGCCTGCCCGGACGGCATGCCCCGGTCGATGGCGAGGAAGAGCAGCCCGAACTGCAGTACGCCGAAACCCAGTCCGTAGACCACCAGCCAGCGCACCGGTGCCTTCGGCCGGGGCACGAAGAGCACCACCGGTACGGCGAGGACGACGAAGCGCATGGCGGAGAGGAAGAACGGCGGGTAGTGGTCGAGCCCGATCCGCACGGCGAGGAAGTTCAGCCCCCACAGTACGGCGACGAGCACGGCGAGCAGCCGGTCCCTGACGGTCACCGGACGGCTTCCGCGTCGGCCGCCGCCCCGGCCCGCGCGCCGTCCGCCGTTTCGCCGTCCAGCAGGCCGGAGGCGATGACCCGCGCGCCGAGTCCGCGCAGGAACAGGCCGTCGCCGATGAGCTCCTGCCGGTCGGCCGTCTGCCGCAGCACCAGGACGTGCGGGATGCCGGCCCGGTCCTGCAGCAGCCAGCAGAACATCATCACGCCGGGGCAGGAACCGGCCTTGAAGTAGACCCTGGGCCACCGGGCGCCGTCGATCAGGGCGCCCGGGTAGGCGGTCATGATGTGCTCGACGGTGCCCGTGGTGTCCCGCTCGCTGTCCTGCAGCAGCCCCTTCAGGACCCGCAGCACGTCGTAGCCGGTCATGCGCCAGTCCAGGCCCAGGTGGTGCACCGTGTCGCCGAGGTCGGAGACGCTGACGCTCAGCGGCCGGGCGATCTCGCGCAGCAGCTCACGGCGTCCGGCCTCGTCCCGCTCCACCCAGGCCGTGCGCAACTCCGGCGTGGCCCAGCCCAGTTCGAAGACCTCGTGGCTGGTCAGGAACGGGCGCATCAGGGACGGGTCGTGGTGCCCGGAGTCGGCCAGACTGCGCTCCACGGCGTCCCGGCCCAGCCGGTCGGCGAGCAGGTCGGCGGCCGTGTTGTCGCTCATCGCGATCATCTTGTACGCCGTCTCGCGCACCGACACCCTGGTGCCGTCCGGCAGCTCCTGCATGTCACCGGTGGGCAGGCTGCGCAGTTCGGGCCGCACGGTGACCTCGTCGTCCCAGCTCAGCTCGCCCTTCCGGATCGCGTGCACCAGGGCCCGCATGGTGTAGAGCTTGTACGCCGACCCGGTGGGCATCGGCCGGTCGGCGCCGGACTCGTGCAGCACCACGGTTCCCCGGGGGGTGAGGCGGGCGGCGAGGACGGAGTGGTCGACGCCGGGGGCGCGCAGCGCGTTCTCCAGGTCGTCCCAGCCGCGCACCTCGGGGATCACGGTCTCCGGGCGGAGCGTGAGGATCCGGATCAGCCCGGTGGAGTCGATGGTCAGCGACAGGGTGTGGCGCTCGCCGCCCGGTCCGGACAGCACGATCCAGCCCTTGTGCGCGACCGGCTCGTACGCCTCGAGGGTGAAGGGGCCCTGCGTGCGCCACTTCGCCAGCGTCTGGGAGAAACCCTGCGCGTTGCGGCCGGGGAAGGTGGGCACGAAGCGCGCGGTCAGGGCCTCCTGCGAGGGGACACCGGACCCCCGCAGCAGCCCCACGGCCCAACGGGCCGCCTCGCCCATCGGGGAGGCGTCCGCGGCGAGGGCGGCCTCGGCGGCGGACGGGACGGAACCAGGGGCTTCGATCATCATCGCTCCTTGTCGGCCGCTGTGCGGCAAAGGGGCGCCGTGGCGACGCCCGCTCTCAGTCCTCGCTGACCGTGATGGCCCCGCACGGGCACAGCTCGGCGCACAGCCGGGCCGATGCGTGCAGCGCGGGCGGGGGAGTGGGTTCGAGCAGGATCACGGTTCCGGTGTCCGGGTCCTGGTCGAAGAGTCCGGGTTCGGTGGCCGCGCACCGGCCCATGGCACAGCACGCGGCCGGGTCGACCGTGACGGTGAACCGGTTCACGGCGCTCACCAGGTCACCGGCAGGGCGCCGAGACCGTAACTGGACACCTCGTGGCGGAAGTCCAGTTCCTCGAACGGCACGGCCAGCCGCGCGCCGGGCATCCACCGCAGGGCGGCGGCGAGGATCTCCTCCAGTTCCACCCGGGCGAGCCACTGGCCGAGGCACTGGTGCACGCCGTGGCCGAAGGCGAGATGCCGGCGGGCGTCCCGGTGCGGGTCCACGGTGTCCGGGTCCGGGAAGACCTGCTCGTCGCGGTTGCCCGCCGACAGCGAAAGCACCACGCCCTCGCCGGCCCTGATCAGCACGTCGTCGAGCCGTACGTCCTCGACGGCGGCGCGGGCAAGACCGTTCTGCACGATGGAGTGGAAGCGCAGCAGCTCCTCGACCGCCTTGGGCAGCAGGCTCGCGTCGGCGGCCAGGGCCTCGGCCAGCGCCGGGTCGGTGACCAGGCTGAGCAGGCTGAGGCTGGCCTGGCTGGTGGTCGTCCCGTGACCGGCCACCAGCAGCAGCCGGCACATCGGGACCAGTTCGTCGACGCTCAGCCTGCCGGGCCGCACCTGGTCGAGGACCAGGCGGCTGATGAGGTCGGCGCCGGGGTCGGCCAGCCGCTCCTCCACCAGCTCGCGCAGATAGCCGTCCAGTTCGTCACGGGCGGCGGCGACCTGCTCCGGGGTGTAGCCGCGGTCGATGAGGACGGCGCTGCGGCTCTCGATGAACTCCCGGCGCTCCTCGCCGGCGCCGAACAGCAGCGTGATCACCCGCGACGGCACCGGGATGGTCAGGCCGGCCACGAGATCGACGGGCCGTTCACCGACCACCAGCTTCGCCAGCAGCTCGTCCAGCAGCTCCCGGATCGCCGGGCGCAGCGCCTCGGCCCTCTTCGCCAGGAACTCGCGGGTGAGCATGGAGCGCAGCCGGGAGTGGTCCGGGTCGTCCATGCGGATGAAGGACGCCGACTGGGGCTGGGCGCGCACCAGTTGTGAGGTGCGGGTCAGCATGGGGAAGCCGGGCGCACTGGTGACCGCGGTGAAGCGGCGGTCGCCGAGGACGGCCCGGACGGCGGCGTGCGAGGTCACCAGCCACACCTGGCTGCCGTCCCACAGGGTCACCCGGCTCGCCGCCCGGCCGGCGCGCAACTCGGCCAGCCCCGGCGGAGGATCCACGGGTGAGACCCGGGGCATCGGGTACGCCGGTGCCGCCTGCTCCTTCTGAGGCGCTGCGTCGTTCTGCATCATCAACCGCCCATCGCTGCACACGGATCGCGCCGACGTGATGTCGCAGCCCAATCTGCCGCACCGCACACGGGCACGTCCGGACCGCGTGACCCGCGTGCATAACCCCCAGGAAACAGTCATAACCGGGTCCGCCGAAGGGCATTCACCGGACTGTGCCACCGCTGATAACGTCCCTGGGGCGACGCATCAGTTGTGCGGACATCCGCTCCGACGGCCCGGGAAATTGTCGGGAAATCCGCGCACCATAACCAGCGCGACCACCGATTCAATAAGTACCGGGCACAACAACCACGGCACAGTTTTGGGGGATTGATGGCTGCCGCACTGCAGGGCAAGGTCGCGTTCGTCACGGGCGCGAGCTCCGGAATCGGCGAGGCGACGGCACGGACCCTGGCCGCCGAGGGCGCCGCCGTGGCGATCGCCGCCCGCCGCGTGGACCGGCTGCGGGCGCTCGGGGACGAACTGCGCGCCGCCGGCTCCACGGTGCACGAGCTGGAACTGGACGTCACCGACGAGCGGGCGGTCCACGACGCCGTGCGCTCCACCGTCGAGGCCCTGGGCCGCCTCGACATCCTGGTCAACAACGCCGGGCTGATGCTGCTGGGCCCGGTGGAGGGCGCCGACACCACGGACTGGACCCGCATGATCAACACCAATGTGCTGGGCCTGATGTACATGACCCACGCGGCACTGCCCCACCTGCTGCGCAACCAGGGCACGGTGGTGCAGATCTCGTCCATCGCCGGGCGCGTGGCAGGTCGCGGCGCGGCCGGCTACAACGCCAGCAAGTTCGCCGTGAACGGCTTCAGCGAGGCGCTGCGCCAGGAGGTCACCGAGCGCGGGATGCGCGTGGTGGTCATCGAGCCGGGCACGGTCGAGACCGAACTGCGCAGCCACATCACGCACGCGGCCTCCAAGGCGGCCATCGAGGAACGGGTCGCCAAGATCCGCCAGTTGCAGAGCGGGGACATCGCCGAGGCCGTGCGCTACGCGGTGACGGCGCCCTCGCACGTGACGGTCAACGAGATCTTCATCCGCCCGACCGACCAGGCCTGAGCGGCGCACGTCTCCCGGGGCCCTCTTCGCGCTCTCTTCCATTTCGCGGCGCGAGGAGAATGCGAAGAGAGGCCCTCCTTACGATCGCCGCATGGCATCCGACCACGTCACCTACAGCGGCGGACAATTCGGCGGCACGGTCCTCGACCGTAATGAAAAAAGGGAATTGTCCGGCGGACCGGAACTGCCGCCGTTCAGCCGTCACGAACTGTCGCTGCTGGACGCGGTGGGACAGTGCGGGGACCTCGCGGAAGTGGCACGGCAGGTCGGCTGCCGCCATGGCACCGTGGAACGCCAACTGGACCGGCTGGACCGCGCGGTGGGCCTTCCGCTGACCCTGCGCAGCCGCCACACGGCACGGCTGACCTCGGCGGGCTCGCGCATGCTGGTCGCCGGACGCCGGTTCTTCCGGCAGATCGACCTCGCCGTGCGCACCCACATCCTCGGGTACGGCTCGGAGGCCGCCCACGCGCCGGAGGTGCTGTCCATCGCCTCCACGGAACCGCTGCTGGAGGACGTGGTCGAGGACGCCGCGGACGCGCTGGGCGTGCTGCTGTCGGTCCGTCACGAGGCTCCGCAGCAGGTCGTGCAGCAACTGGCCGGCTACCACGTCGACGCCGCGCACACCTGGAGCCTGGACTCGCCGCGTCACCTCCTCGACCGGGCCACGTGCACCTACGGCGTGCTGGACGACCCGCTGTGGGTGATCCTGCCGCGCGACCACCTGCTGACCGGCCGTGAGGCGGTGTCCCTCGCCGAACTGCAGGACGAGACGTGGGTGTCGGAGACCGGCCCCGGCTCCGAGGTCCTGGTGGCCCGGGTCTTCCAGTCGGCCGGTCTGCCCGTGCCCGCCCGGCTGCAGGTCACCGGGGCCTCGGTCGCCCGTGGCATGCTGCGCCGCGGCGACGCCATCGGGCTCGGCTCCCCGACGCACCCGGCCTCGCTCGCGCCCTCGCTCGTCCGCCGCTCCCTCGTGGAACGTCCGCGCCGCACCACCAGCCTGATCGTCGACCCCACGGTGGTGCCCAGGACGCTGGCCGGACAGCTGGCCGATCTGCTCGCCGACCGCTATCTGCGGCGCTTCGCCGAGCACCACGGGGAGCTGCTGCGGGAATCCTGGTGGCGGCACTGGTACGCGGACCAGACCGGACACAGTGCCCGGCGTGCGGACGGCGCCCGGGAGACGGAGGCCGCGCCGCTGCCGGACGGGTCCCGGAAGTTCGACGTCGAGGACCTCCATCTGCTGCGGGCCGTGGCCCGGCACGGCAGCATCAACCGGGCGGCGACCGTCATGTCCATCAGTCAGTCCGCGCTGACCCGCCGCATCCACCGGCTGGAGGACGCCCTCGGCGCCCGGCTGCTGCTGCGCAGTTCCCGGGGCACCGACCTGACCGGCCCGACCCGCCGGTTCCTGCGCCAACTCGGCCTCTTCGAAGCGGAGTTCCGCGAGGCACTGGCGGCCTGCCGGAGCGTCGGGCGCCCGCTGCCGCGGGTCGCCTGGGCCGCGTACTCCACTGCCCCGGCCGCCGGCGCCCAGGAGGCCGACGAGGCGGGCTGAGGCCTGGGGGGCCTTCGGCCGGGGCCCGTCCGGCAGCCTTCGGGCCGGGGCCCGTCCGGCGGAACGCTCACCGCGGGTCCGCCGGACGGGCCCCGGCCCTCGTGCTCATCGCGCGCCGAGCGCCACGTAGTCGTACATCCCGAAGGAGCCGGTGACGTAGACGTTGCGGGCGTCCGGGTGCCGGTACAGCAGGGAGCGCGGGTACAGGTACGGCACGATCACCGCGTGGTCCATCGTCAGCCGGTCGATGCGGTGCCAGATCTCCGCGCGCCGCTCGGGATCGGTGCACGTGGCGCCCTCGTCGAGCAGGGCGTTGATCTCCGGGTCGTCGAGTTCGCCCATGTTCTGGTTGCCGCGCTCCTTGATCGCCCGGCCGTCGACGATCTGCTGCAGGAAGCCGTAGCCGTCGGGGAAGTCGGCGCCCCAGCCGAACATGATGATCCCGATGCCGTGCTCACGCAGGTACTCCGGGCAGCCGCCGTAGCGGTCGAAGTAGTCGCCCGAGGGGAAGTCCAGGACCTCCGCCTCGATGCCGACCCTGGCCAGCCCGGCCGAGAGCGCCTCGGCGGCCCGGTACTCCTTGAGCCGGTCCTTGCGGGCGGCGATCTTCGTCCGGAAGCCGTCGGGCAGGCCCGCCGCCCTGAGCTCGGCACGTGCCGCGTCCAGGTCCCCGGTGTGGTCGGGGCCGACCGGGTAGCGGTCGAAGGGCCGGTAGCCGTCGAGCGTCGGCGGCAGGATGGTGGTCGCGATGTCCCCGCCCACCGGGCCGCCGTACGCCTCCTGCATCGCGGCCTTGTCGGTGGCGAACTGGACCGCGCGCCGGCAGTGGACGTTGTCGAAGGGCTTGATCCGGCTCGACAGGCAGTAGATCCAGGTGAACCCGCTCAGCGGGTTGTCCGCGTGGGCGCGCAGCGCCGGGTCCGCGAGGATCTGCTCCTGCGTGGAGGGCTGCACACCGAATCCGGCGAGGTCGATGTGGGCCTGGCCGGACAGCAGCATGCGGTCGACCTCGTGCGGGTCCTTGCCCAGGTGCACCTCGATGCGCCCGGCCCGCTGCCGGCGCACCGGGTCGGTGGCCGGGTCCCAGTGCGGGTTGGGCTCCAGGACCGCCAGTTCGCCGCGGGTGTAGGAGGCGACCCGGTACGGTCCGGTCGCCACCGGCCGGAGCCGGTAGTCGGCGCCGGTGTCCAGCCTGCGCGGCACCGGGGTGGTGCTCGGCATCGTCGCCAGCAGGTCCAGGCCGGCGAACGGCTTGGCCAGCCGGAAGACCAGGGTGCGCTCGTCGGGGGTCTCCAGCGTCACCGGGCCGTCCACGTCCGGCTCCCGCCACGGGCCGCCGTAGTCGGTGCCCAGCAGATGGCGGAAGTAGGTCGGTCCGGCCCCCAGCACATCGGTGCCGTAGTTGCTCCGCGCGATGGCGTACTTGACGTCGCCGGAGGTCACCGGGGTGCCGTCCTCGAAGCGGAGGCCCTCGCGCAGCCGGTACGTCCACACCCGGCCGCCCTCCGAGGACACGCCCAGCGACTCGGCCAGGTCGGGCACGAGCCGCTGCCCGGCCCTGCCCGGCGCGGTGTCGAACGTGACCAGGGTGCGGCCCACCAGCCGCAGGAAGTTCCAGGTGTACGCGTAGTAGGTGTTGCCGGGATCCAGCGAGTCGAAGTCGTCGGTGCGAACGAGCCGGAGCGTGCCGCCCGTGACCTCGGTCGGATGGACCACACCCCGCACCCCGGCGTCGAAGCCCTCGTCCGTGGTCGTCGACCGAGTGGTCTCCATGTCCCTCCCGCCCTTCTCACGATGCCGTCCCTGACATCTTGCGGGCGGCGGGCCGCGCCGGAGGGCGCGCGGCGGCCGCCGCGCATAGCCCGTGGCCGGTCGGTATAGCGGGGACCGGCCCGCGGGCGGCGTACGTGGGGGCCGGGTGTCAGGTGGTGTACTCCGAGTTGAGCCGCACGTAGCCCTCGGTGAGGTCGCAGCCGTAGACGGTGAAGGCCCCATCGGCGATGCCGAGGTCGATGCCGATGACCACCTCGTCGCCCCGGAGGTGCTCGGCGACGGCCTCGCGCAGCGCGTCCTCGTCCTGCGCGTCCCCGCTCCGGGACGGGTAGACCCCGAGGTCCCCGAAGCGGATGGCGACCTTGTCCTGGTCGATGTCGGTGTCCTGCGAGCACTTGCCGATCGCCATGGCCACCCGGCCCCAGTTGGGGTCGCAGCCGTGCACCGCGGTCTTCACCAGCGGTGAGTTGACGACGGTCTTGCCGACCCGTTTGGCCTGCGCGTCGTCGCGGGCGCCGGTCACCTGCACCTCGATGAGCTTGCTCGCGCCCTCGCCGTCGCTCGCGATGTCCTTGACCAGCGCCAGGGCCGCGTCGTGCAGCGCCCGCTCGAACTCGGCCGCGTCGACGTCCCCGGCCAGTCCGTTGGCGAACAGCGCCGCGGTGTCGCTGGTGGAGGTGTCCGTGTCGATGCTCACCGCGTTGAAGGTGCGGTCCATGACCCGCCGGAAGATCCGGTCCTGCTCCGCGGGGTCGAGCCGGGCGTCCGTGGCGAAGAACGTCAGCAGCGTCGCCATGTCCGGCTCCAGCATGCCCACGCCCTTGGCGATGCCCACGAGCGTCGCCCGGCCGACCTGGACCCGGACCTCCTTGGGCCGGGTGTCGGTGGTCATGATGGCGCGGGCCGCACGGTCGAAGCCGCCCTCCGGGAAGGGCCACGACAGGGTGCCGAGGTGCTCACGGATCTGCGGCATGGGGTACTGACGGCCGATCACCCCCGTGGAGGCGATGAGCAGTTCGTCCTCGGCGACACCCAGGGTGCGGGCGACGGACGCGCGTACCTCGCGGGCGTTGCTCTCGCCCTCCTTCCCGGTCGCCACGTTCGCGTTGCGGGCCAGCACCACGACGCCGCGGGCCCGTCCGTCGGCGGCGGCGTCCCGGCTCAGCAGCACGCTCGGCCCCATGAACCGGGAGCGGGTGAACACCGCGCTGACCGTGGCCGGAACCGTCGAGGCGAGCACGGTGAAGTCGTCTCGGCCGTCGTCGGCCAGTCCGACCGGCGCCGTGTGCACGACGAACCCCTGCGGTGTCTGCGGAGTGGAGTCGGACATGTCATCGTCTCCTTCACGGAAGGGGGCACGAGGAGGCGGCGGCCCCGGCCGCCGCACGACTGCATTATTTCCAATGTGACAGCATATTCATGCATTGTGCTCGGCGCACTCCCCGGACGCGGAGGGCGACCGCCCCACGTCCCCCGAACGGCCCGCAGCCCCCTCCCGGAGCCGGGAGGGGGCGCGGACGAGGGGCTCTTGGCGCGAGCCGGCCGGGACAGGTCCTAACGGCGCGGAGAGAACGAGACCACGTCACCCGCGCGCTCGCCGCCGGAGAGCTGGCCGTTGCGGTCGGTGCGGATGTACACGCGGTGCAGCCAGCGGTCCTTGCCGTCCCACCGCGGGGTGAACGGCGTACGGGCGTGCGTGGTGCGGAAGTTGTCGATGATCAGCACGTCGCCCGGGACCAGCTTGACCCCCACCGTCACGTCGTCCAGGGCCTTGGACAGCGCGGCGACGGCCTCCTTGTCCGCCGGGTCCTCGGGCGCCAGCAGCTCACGGTCGTAGCCGAGGTACGGGTCCTTCTCGTCCCCGTACAGCGGCTTGACGTTGGCGATGGCGCCCGGGTCGTCGACGCCGCCGCGGAAGGCCACGTCGACGCAGCACGGCATCTTGCGGTCGAACAGGTGGGCGCGGGTCTCCTCGTCCAGCAGCGGCAGCGCCTTGCGGACCGACCCGACCAGGGTCTCGGCCCGGTGCTCGTGGTCCGCGCGGGAGCAGGCGAGCATCACGTAGTTCGGCTGCAGGACGTGGTACGCCATCTCCGTGTGGAACTCGAGGAGGGTCTCGGAGGTCTCCGACGACAGGTAGTGGGCGCCGGGCGACGGGTACACGTCGTGGTAGACGGTGCCCGAGCGCAGCTCCTGGTACCCCGTGTGCAGTCCGAGCCGGCGGCCGAACAGGGCGAGCATGGCCTCCATGACCAGCCGCCGGCGGTCCTCGGGGGCGGGCGTCGAGGTGGGGGTGGCCGGCAGCTCGTCCTCGTCGACCGGAAGGCCGCGCAGCACCAGGTAACCGTGGTCGCTGCCGGTGGAGTTGAAGGTGTCCAGCGCGGCGGCCACTTCCTCGGGCAGCCGCTCGGACAGCCCCTTGGCCCTGTCCAGGAAGCCGTACAGGTCGGCGCGCGGTACGTCGGGCAGCTCGGCCGCGAGTGCGAGGAGCTGGTCGCGGTACGGGGTGCAGTCGAGGACCGGAGAAGTCATGGCGATGTCTCCTTTTCACATCTGGGTGCGATGAGCGCGGGCGTACTGGTAGAGCAGCTCCGCGCCGATCTCGGTGGCCAGGACGGAGGTGATCCCGGCGTGGTCGTAGAGGGGAGAGACCTCCATCACGTCGAAGCCGACCGGCCTGAGGTCTCCGACGCAGCGCAGCAGGGAGAGCACCTCGCGCGAGGTGAGCCCGCCCGGCGCCGGCGTGCCGGTGCCGGGCGCGAAGGCCGGGTCCACCACGTCGACGTCGACCGAGACGTACACGGGCCGCTGGTCGACCCGCTCCCGGATGAGGTCGGCGGTGCCGCGCACCCCGAGCTCCCCGAACTCGTCGGCGGTCACCACCCGGACGCCGTGACCGCGCGCGTAGTCGAGCGAGTCGGGCTTCGGGTTGTGCCCGCGGATGCCGATCTGGACCATCGCGGCCGGGTCGATCAGCTTCTCGTCGATCCCGTGCCGGAAGGGCGTGCCGTGGTGGTAACGGCCGCCGTAGAACGCCGGGTTGGTGTCGGAGTGCGCATCGAGGTGCACCACGGCGAGCGGGCCGTGCTGTTCGGCCACCGCGCGCAGTCCCGCCACGGTCAGCGAGTGGTCGCCGCCGAGCATCAGGAAGGCGGCGTTGGCCTTCAGCAGACCCGACAGGTGCCGCTGGGCGGTGTCGATGGCGATGTTCATGTCGAACGGGGTGAGATCGATGTCCCCGGCGTCGACACAGTTGATCAGGTCGAAGGTGCCCGGACCGCGGTCGATGCCGACCCCGTGGATGAGTCCGGACTCGTTGCGGATCGCCCGCGGGCCGAACCGCGCCCCCGGCCGGTAGCTCGTGCCGCCGTCGTAGGGAGCACCGATGACCACGACGTCGTAGCCACGGGGATCCCGGTCGTGCGGCAGGCGCATGAAGGTGGGGATCTGTGCATAGCGGGGTGAAACGTGCGAGTCAATGCGCTCCACGGTCTCTGTCCCCCTCCTGGGTGTCGGCAGCGGTCAGGGGCGTGCCCGGCGGGCCCGGGCGAGGACGGCCGGGCGGCGCGGCCGACGGGCCGGCCGCGGGCCGCGCCGGCGGCGGGCTCATGCCGCGTCCTTGCTGACCCGCTCGGCCACCGACCGCACCACCTCGTCGGTGCTCACCTCCGCGGGACGGCGGCCGCCCACCACGGTGAGGTCGAACAGCTCCCGCACCACCTGGGTCTTCGCCGCCTCGACGTGCTGCTCGGCCACGCCCTGCTCCTGGAGCAGGAGGGAGAAGGACGAGGTGGTGCCCGAACCCTCGTGGACGCCGAGCTTCGGCCGCTTGACGGTGGCTTCGGGCAGCACGTCGGCGAGCGCGGCGCGCAGGACCCACTTGTCCCGCCCGTAGCGGCGCTTGAGCCCGGCCTCCAAGGACACCAGCAGGTCGAGCACCTCGCGGTCCCAGTACGGGTGGGTGGTCCAGTGGCCGCCCAGGGCGGACAGCACCGGGGTCATCTCGTTGAGCCCGTCGAAGGTCGCCATGTCGTAGGCCACGGCGGTGTCCAGGTTCGGCAGCCGGTCCTCGCGGTGCATGCCCGCGAGCGGGATGTCCGCGCCGTACCCGGTGAGGATCCGGCGGGCCGGGCCGCCGAGCGCGCGGTAGAGCGCCACGAGCGGGAGCAGGTACTCGATGATGTGCGGGTCCAGCGACTCCGCGGCCCACACGGCGTACGGCAGCTGCGCCAGCAGATCGGCCGTCGGAACGGTGATCTCCCGGTGCCCCGCCCCGAGGTGGTCCGCCACCAGACGGGCCTGCGCGAACTCGTCGGAGGTGTCGGTGCCCATGGACACCGACTCCAGCGCTCCGGCCGCCCGGTGCGCGCAGGCCGCGACCCCGGAGGAGTCGATGCCGCCGGACAGCACCACCAGTGGCGTACGGCCGGGTGTGATCCGGGCCGTGACGGCCCGCTCCAGGGCCGCCCGGACCGCGGCGACGGCCTCGCTCTCCTCCATGATCCGGCGGGCCAGGGGCGGCGCCCAGGTGCGCTCGGTCCCGGCCGTGCCCGCGGCGAGGTCGACGTCGATCACGGCGCCCGCCGGAACCTGGTACACGCCCGGAAGCCCATGGACGCGCCGGGCGCCCGCGAGCGGGAAACCCCGCGGGTCGCTCTGCCCGGCAAGCGCCTTGGCCTCGGTGGCCGCCAGCACCTCGCCCGGTGCCACGCACACGTACAGCGGCACCGATCCCGCGTGGTCGGCGGCCAGGAGGGCGTGGCCGCCGGTGCTGACGACGGCCGCGAAGCGCCCGTTGAGGAGCCGGAAGGCGTGCGGGCCGTAGCGGCGCACCAGTTCCAGGATCAGCCGGGCGTCGCCGTCGGGCTCCGAGTCGAGGACCGAGCGCAGTTCCTCGCGGTTGTAGAGCTCACCGGCGATCAGCACGGCGATGTCCGTGTCGCGCGCCTGCGCGGCGTCGGGCGGGAACTCCGGGGAGTGCACCAGGGTCGCGGTGAGCGTCTGACCGGGCAGCCGCGCGTCGACACCGGTGAGGCTGCCCCGGGTGGCGAAGACGGCCTCGGGGAGGCGGCCTCCGCCCGTGCGGGCGGAGGCCAGGAACCCGAAGGCGGCGGGAAGGTCCTGAGCTGCCATGATCAGATGCTCAGGGCGCCGAAACCGCCCGGCTGGAAGTCGTACGCGATGGGGACCTCGATCAGGAAGGGACGGCCCAGCTCGGCACCCTTGCGCAGGGCCGCCAGCAGTTCCTGACGGTCGGTCGCCCGGGTCGCGTCGACGCCGTTGGCCTCGGCGAGAGCGACGAAGTCGACGCCGGTGAACTTCACCGCGGGGTCGTGGCTGCGGTGGTGGCCGATGTTCTGGTAGAGCTCGATCAGGCCGTTGGTGTCGTTGTTCACGACCACCGTCACGATGGGCAGGCCCAGTCGCGCGATGGTCTCCAGGTCGGCGCTGTTGGAGTGGAAGCCGCCGTCTCCGGCGATCAGGAAGGTCGGCTGGTCCGGGCGGGCCATCTGGGCGCCCATGGCGGCGGGGATGCCGTAGCCGAAGCTGGAGCAGCCGGCCGAGGTGAGGAAGCCGAACGGCTGGTCGGCGCGGGCGAACAGGACGCCGTAGTGCCGGAAGAAGCCGATGTCGGAGACGATGGTGCCTTTGCCGTCGCCGGCGGTCTCCGCCATGACGGTGTTCATCGAGTCGATGACCTGGTGCACCCGCATGCCGTCCTCGTAGGACTTCGGGTCCGAGAGGAACTCGGCGATGCGCGCGCGCAGCGGGGCGATGTCGTGCCGCTCCTTGGCCGCGAGGGAGGCCGTCGCCGCGTCCAGGTGCTCGACGAACGCCAGCACGTCCGCGACGACGTCGACCGTGGGCCGGTAGACGCGCGGGACCGGGTTGAAGGTCGGGGAGACCCGGACGGTCTTCTTCTCGCTCCCGCGCTGCCACATCGACGGCCGCAGGTCCTCGGCGTAGTCGTAGCCGAGGGTGAGGATGACGTCGGCCGGGCCGAACAGGGTTTCCAGCGCGGGGAAGTTGAGAATGCCGTCCATGTAGCCGGTGACGGCACCGTAGTTGAGCTCGTGGTCCTGGGGGAGGACGCCCTTGGCGATGTAGGTGGTGATGACGGGGATGTTCAGGCGCTCGGCGAGGGCGCGGATGGCGTCCACGGCACCGGAGCGGATCGCGGCGGCACCGACGACCAGGACCGGGTGCTCGGCCTCGGCGAGGAGCGTCGCGGCCTGGTCGGCGGCCGCCTGCCAGCCGTCCGCGACCGCGCCGATCGGCTTGGCCGGGGTGATCGCAGGCGGGTTCGGCACGGAGGTGTCGATGCCCTCGGAGGAGCCGAGCAGGTCCACCGGGAGGGAGATGAAGGAGGGGCCGACGGGCTCGGTCATCGCGTTGAGGACGGCCGAGTCGACGAGGTCGGTGATCTCCTTGGGCCGCTCCAGCTCGACCGCGTACTTGGTCATCGGCTCGGCGATCTTCACCAGGTCCAGGCACTGGTGGGTGTCGTTGGGGAAGATGTCGTGGGACTCCGACTGGGCGGCCAGGGCGATGACCGGCGAGCGGTCCAGGACCGAGGTCGCGATGCCCGTGGAGAGGTTGGTCATGCCCGGACCGAGCGTGGCCCAGCACGCCTGCGGTCGGCCGGTGATGCGCGCGAGGACATCGGCGGCGACGCCGGCGGTGAACTCGTGCCTGGTGAGGACGAAGTCGATGCCCTCGACCTCGTCGAAGAGGATCGACGCGGCCTCTCGGCCGACTACCCCGAACACCTTTTCCACGCCGTGGTCACGCAGCCGGGACAGAAGGGCGTGCGCGGCGGTCGGCTTGCTGCTGGGGCCGGTCGATACACGGGACATGCGTGGTCTCCAGACTCGGTCGGCGATTGAACGGTTCTCGGCAAGCAACCCTGGCCGGGCGCACTCTCCCGCCCCTCTCCCGGGCATATCGGGGACTGCGCAAAGAGGAAGCGGAGATGGCCGGAAAGCACGAGGGCGCGGGTGCGGGTGCGGCCGACGAAGCCGTGGCTGCGGGAGCACCGGACAATGTGGTCCGGAAGCGGCGTGATTCCGTGATATCGGCCGACGGAGGACTGACTTCCGGCCACTTCGCTGCGTAACCGCGGATACCTCGCCTCCGTTTTCTTCTGTGGTCTAGACCACATTGTGAGGGTCGGTTCGATCGCTTTCGGCCAGTTGTCGCTGGGTTCCGGGGGAAAGCTGGGCCCGAAGATCCGGCGTCGGCGGCGGCGAATGATGCCCCACGGCTCTCTCCGCGGCCTGTCCCATTCGTCTTCTTTCTGACCGGAACGATTCGCCTGGGGAGCCGAAGGAGAGGGGAAGTGCTTAATCTGGGCGGCATGAGTCACTCCGGGAGCCGCGGTCGCCACCCGAGGTACGGCAGACGCCGTCCCTCCGGTCGGGCGATCGCCGGAGCGGCCGCTGCGTCGGCCGTGCCCGCGGGAACGGGCGACCGGGAACGATCCGGCCCGGGCGGCGGCACCTCGGACAATCCCCAGGTGGCCGCGGCCGCACCGGGATTGGGCGGGATGCGCGTCGGGCGGACCGCCGGCGACGCCGGACGGGCCGGCCGGCCGATGCACGCCCCGGACGGCAGGGAGTCGCCGACCGGGACGGCGGCGACGAATGCGAGGTCGTCGCGGACGCGGCGCGAGGCGGGGCGCGGCGAAAGGGGAGCGGAAGAGGATTTCGATATTCCGCTCCTGCGTGAAGGCGACGAGGCGGAGATCTACAACGAGATCCCGCCACACAAGCATGCCTGGACAACCGGCCGAGTTCCTCGGGGATCTCGGCCCGTGACAAGCAGCTGAAGCCGTCAACATTCTCAACTGGTCAGCAAGAACGGGGGATTCGTGAACAGGGAGAGGTGCCTCAGGGCGTATAGCCGTCCACGGGGAAGGCCGGGAAGCCGTCGCGTGCGAACCATGCAGGCGGCCTCGCGCACCCCCTCGCAGGGCGGCGCCTCGACTGACGATTCCTCCTGATCTTCCGTCACACCGTCCCGGCGTCAGCCCGGTCGGTCATGAATTGGACAGTCGCAGTGGCACACGTGGCACGACCGTGCCGGGTCATCGGGCGACGGCTTGATTCACATCAAAAGGGGGAACGGTCATCAACAGTCGAAATGATTTGACGATCCAGCTTCTCGGGCCGGTGACTCTGCTGAGAGACGGCAATCCGATATTCGTACGCGGGCAGCGGCAGCGCCGGTTCCTCGCCTCCCTGGCGTTGAAACCCGGCCAGGTCATCTCCAAGGACGAGATCATCGAGGACTCCTGGGACGGCGATCCACCGCTGACCGTGTCCGGGCAGCTGCAGACCTCGGCCTGGATGATCCGTACGGCCCTGGTGGAGGCGGGACTGGCCCGCAACGCACTCGGTTCGCACGACCGCGGCTACGAGCTCAGGGTGCCGCCGCAGCGCATCGACCTGTTCGTCTTCCGGGACGCGGTGCGCGGCGTCCGTCAACTCTACGCGCGCGGACTGTACGAGCAGGCGTCGGAACAGCTCGACGCGGCACTGGCCCTGTGGTCGGGGACGGCGCTCGCCGACGTCACCTCCAGCCGGCTGCGCCGCAAGGGGGAGAACCTGGAGGAGGAGCGGTCGGCGGCGGTCGAACTGCGTGCCCTGATCGACGTCGGCCTCGGGCACTACAACCAGGCCATCGCACAGCTGTCGGAACTCGTCGACCACGACCCGCTGCGCGAGGACCTGTACGTCAGCCTGATGAAGGCCTACTACGCCGAGGGCCGCCAGGCCGACGCCATCCAGGTCTTCCACCGGGCCAAGGAGATCCTGCGGGAGCAGATCGGGATCAACCCCGGCGTCAAACTCCGCGAGGCGATGCAGGCCGTACTGCGTCAGGACGAGAAGCTCCTGAACCTCTCCGCGCCGCTCGCCGGGTGAGGTGACCGGGCGGGGTGCGGCCGCCGCTCCCACGGACGCGTCGCCGACGCGATGTCCGCGGGTGGACGGCGGCCGTACCCCGCCCGTCTCGCCGTACGGGGCCTGCCGGACCGGTCCGGGCAGCCGGAGCGCACCGCGCCGGACACCCAGGACCCACCACGCCGACCGAAAAACAGCCCACTCACTGTCACCTGCCGTAACGTCAGCCTCACCTGAAGTGGCCGAAGAGAGTGTGGGCGGAACATGGCCGGGCGGCGAACGGTCCTCAAGGGAGTCCTGGCGGCATCGGGTACGGCCGCGGCCGGCACCGGAGTCGGCGGCGCGGCGGCGACGGTCCGGCGGGCGGGCCCGTACACCACCTCCGTGCAACTGCGCTGGCTGGGTGTGGCCGGCTGGCAGATCGTCATCGGCGGGCGCCGCAGCATCCTCTTCGACCCGTACCTGAGCCGTATGCCCTGCACGGGCCCGAACGGCGCCCTGGACTCCCGGCTCCCGCTGCGGCCCGACCGCGCCGCCGTGGAGCGGGTGGCGGCCCAGCACCTCGCCGGTCCGGCACCGGAGCTGATCCTGGTCAGCCACGGCCACTTCGACCATGTCACCGACGTGCCGCAGCTGTTGACTCGGAACGGCTGGCGGCAGGCCCGCGTCCGCACGGTGTGCGACGAGACGGTACGGCACCTGCTCGCGGCGATGGGGGCGCCGCCTCGGTGCGTCGAGGACGTCATCGAGGTCCGAGGCGGCGAGTACCTGCAGTTCGAGGGCTACACGGTGGAGGTCTTCCGCAGTCTGCACAGCAGGCAGGCCGACCACGGCACCTTCGCCCCCGGCCACCGGGCCGGCCCCGGGCGGCGGCCCGCGGTGCTCGGCGATCTGGTCGAGGGCGACACCCTCGCCTACCAGGTGTCCGTCGACGGCGGCCCGAGGATCCTCCTCATGGGTGCGAGCAACTTCGTCGAACGGGAACTCGCCGGTGTCCGGCCGGACGTCGCCGCCGTCCCGATGAGCTCGCACTCCGCGGTCCACCGCTATGTGGAACGTCTCCTCGACACCACGGGGCACCCGCCCCTGCTGCTGCCCTGTCACCACGACGACATGCGCACCTCCCTCACCGGCGCGCCCCACCTGCTCGCGGCCTCGGTCCGCGGCACGGCGGCCGAGGAGCTGTCCGCGGCCGCCCCCGCCTCACGCGTCCTCGCCCCCCGGCACCTGGGGGCGGTGGACGTCACCGCGGAGCTCTCCCCACGGTCCTGAAGGCGCCGCGGTCACGGCGGCGGTGCGCCGGTGCGACGAGCAGCGCCCGCCGCACCGGTGTCAGTCGCGTCTGCCCGTCGCCGCGGCGGGCACCTGCCCGGCGGGCGTCTGTCCGGTGGGTGTCTGTCGGGCGGGCGTCTGTCCGGCGGGTGTCTGTCCGGCCGGCGGCTCCGTGCCCGGCGACTGCTGCTCGGCAGGCGGGTACGCCTCGACCTTCGGGGCGGCGACGGTGCCGTCCGGGTTGATCTTCGGCAGGCTCTGCTGCGGGGTGTACAGCAGTGCCTTCTTCTGGTCGATGGAGCCGTTGTCGGAGACCCCGTACAGCGCGTTGTAGATGGCGCGGACCGCGGGCGCGGAGGCACCGGAGCCGGTACCGCCCTGCGAGATCGTCATGACGACCGCGTAGTCCTTGGAGTACGTGGCGAACCACGACGTGGTCTGCTTGCCGTAGACCTCGGCGGTGCCCGTCTTGGCGTGCAGCGGGATCCTGTCCTGCGGCCAGCCGCCGAACCGCCAGGCCGCCGAACCGCGGGTGACGACGCCCGCGAGGGCCTGGTCGATCTCGTCCCTGGTCCTCTTCGTCATGGGCAGCCTGCCGCGCGCCCTGGGCTTGAGCTCGGTGACCCGCTTGCCGTCCGGGCTGACGACCGCCTTGCCGACGGCCGGCGTGTAGAGGGTGCCGCCGTTGGAGATGGCCGCGTAGATCGAGGCCATCTGGACCGGGGTCACCAGGGTGTCGCCCTGGCCGATGGAGTAGTTGACCGAGTCACCGGCGCGGATCCGGTTGCCCTGGCGGCAGTTCTCGTACGCGATCTTCTCCACGTAACTGCCGTCCTGCTTGCCCATCCGGCACCAGGCGTCCTTGTTGGCCTCCCAGTACTTCTGCTTCCACTGGCGGTCGGGGACCCGGCCGGAGACCTCGTTGGGCAGGTCGATCCCGGTCTCCTTGCCGAGGCCGAACTGGTGCGCGGTCCGGTAGAACCAGTCCTGGGCCTTCTTGTCCGGCGTCAGACCACCGTCCTTCTGCCACTCCTCGTGGGCCAGACGGTAGTAGACGGTGTCGCAGGAGACCTCCAGCGCGCGGCCCAGTGAGATCGGGCCGTAGCCCTTGGACTCGAAGTTCGTGAAGACCTGGCCGCCGATGGAGTACGAGCTGGTGCAGTCGTAGTTGCCGTCGAAGGAGTAACCCGCGTTGACCGCGGCCGTGGTCGGGACGACCTTGAAGATCGAGCCGGGCGCGGCCAGTCCCTGTATCGCCCGGTTCAGCAGCGGGTAGTCGGAGTCCTTGCCGGTGAGCTGCTTGTAGTCCTTGGCGGAGATGCCGCCGACCCACGCGTTCGGGTCGTACGTCGGGTTGGACGCCATGGCGACGATGCGGCCGGTCCTGGCCTCCATCACCACGACCGCACCGGCGTCCGCCTTGTAGTTCTCGTTCGTGTTGTGGTCCCACTGGGTGCGGGCGGCCTTCATGGCCTCGTTCAGCTGGTACTCGGCGACCCGCTGCACCCGGGCGTCGATGCTGGTGACCAGGCTGGAACCGGGCTCGCCCGCCTCGCTCTTCGCCTTGCCGATGACGCGGCCGAGGTTGTCGACCTCGTAGCGGGTCACCCCGGCCTTGCCGCGCAGCACCTTGTCGTACTGGCGCTCCAGACCGGAGCGGCCGACCATGTCGGAGCGCAGATAGGGGGAGGCGGTGTTCCTGGCCCGCTGGATCTCGTTGTCGGTGACGGGGGAGAGGTAGCCGAGGACCTGGGCGGTGTTGGCCTTGCCGGGGCCCGGGTAGCGGCGCACGGCCTCCGGCTCGGCGGTGATCCCGGGGAAGTCCTCGGCACGTTCGCGGATCTGCAGGGCCTGGCGCGGGGTGACCTTGTCGGTGATCGGTATGGGCTGGTACGGAGAACCGTTCCAGCACGGCTGCGGGGTCCTGGCGTCGCACAACCGGACCTTGTCCATCACGTCGCGGGGCCTCATGCCGAGGACGCCGGCCAGCTTGGTGAGGACGGCCCTGCCGTCGTCCTTCATCTTCAGCAGGTCGGTGCGGGAGGCGGAGACCACGAGCCGGGTCTCGTTGTCGGCGAGCGGCACACCGCGCGCGTCCAGGATCGAGCCGCGGGCGGCGGGCTGCACGACCTGCTGGACGTGGTTGCCGGAGGCTTCCTCGGCGTACTCGGAGCCCTGGCGTATCTGTAAGTACCAGAGCCGGCCGCCGAGGGTGCCGAGCAGGGAGAGGACGAGTATCTGGATGACGACGAGCCGGACCTGAACGCGCCGCGTCCGGCCCGTCTCCGGAATGTTGGTCACGCGTTGTCCCCCCGCGGTGCCATGGTCGAGTGCAAATGCGTCGGCGACTTCGGGAGTTGTCTTTCACTGGAGTGTGCAGTCGTCGGCGAAGTGGAGCTTAGGCGACCGCCGTTGGCGCCGCGTAGCCCGATATCGCGTCACCGTAGATTTCCGGACAGGGAAGGCGCCCAACTCGGGCACCGTGGCGTACTCGACTAGGGTTGCCGCCATGGTGCTTTACACTCCGACTCCCTCTCCGGTTCACGCGCGATTAGTTCTGCGGCAAAGGCAGCCGGTCGCCAGACACCGTCAGCCGGCCGTGGCGCCGGATGCCGGAGGCGACGCCGCGTGAATAAGCCACTGAGGCGCATAGCCATCTTCTGCGGGCTGCTGACGCTCGCACTGTTGATACGGGCCAACTGGCTGCAGTACGTGAAGGCCGACGACCTCGCCACCAACGACAAGAACCGCCGGGTGCTGATCAACCGGTTCTCGACGCCGCGCGGCGACATCATCGTGGGCGGCACAGCGATCACGGGCTCGGTGGCGGCCGACGGATCGGACCTCAAGTACAAGCGCACGTACAAGAACGGCCCCATGTACGCGCCGGTCACCGGATACGCCTCCCAGGCCATGGGCATGACGTTTCTGGAGAGGACGTACGACGGCGTGCTCAGCGGCCAGGACGACCGGCTCGCGTTCCAGCGCCTTTCGGATGTCGTCACCGGAAAGGGACGGCGGGGCGGCGACGTCATCACGACGATCGACCCCAAGGCGCAGCAAGCCGGGTACGACGGACTCACCAAGCTCGGCGCCCGCGGCTCGGTCGTCGCCCTCGACCCCCGGACCGGAAAGGTCCTGGCCCTGGTCTCGACCCCGTCCTACGACCCCTCGGCGTTCGCCGGCAGTTCCTTCAAGGAGGGCGACAAGTTCAAGGCCCTCGATACCGACAAGGGGCGTCCGCTCGCCAACCGCGCGCTGCGCGAAACGTTTCCGCCCGGCTCGACGTTCAAGATTCTCACCGCGGCGGCCGCCCTGGAACACGGCGTGGTGACGGACGTCGACGCCCGCTCGGACGCGGTGTCGCCGTACCAGCTGCCGCAGTCGACGAACAAGGTGAGCAGCGAGGCCGGGGACGCCGTGTGCAACAAGGCGTCCCTGAAGACGGCCATGCAGTACTCCTGCAACAACGTCTTCCTCGACGCCGCCGTGAAGGTGGGTGCGGACGGAATGCGCGAGACGGCGGAGAAGTTCGGCTTCAACAAGGACGTCTACTCCTCCGACTTCGGCGACCTGCGGGCCTCCGCCAGCCTGTACCCCGGCAACCTGGACAAGCCCGGTACCGCACTGACCGGCATGGGCCAGGGGAGCCTCACCAGCACTCCGCTGGAGATGGCCATGGTGACCGGGGCCATGGTCAACGGCGGCAAGCTGATGCAGCCCTACCTCGTCGACGAGGTGCGGTCCCCCGACCTGACCACCCTGAAGAAGAACGAGCCCCGGCTCATGAGCCAGGCCGTCTCCGGCACCACGGCCCAGAAGATCCGGGAGATGATGGAGTTCACCGCCAAGGAGGGCAGCGCCAAAAGGGCCCTCATCGACGGTGTCACCGTGGGTGGCAAGACCGGCACCGCGCAGCGGGGCGTGGACGTGCGCAAACTGGTTCCCTACGGCTGGTTCGTCTCCTACGGCGTGAAGCCCGACGGCCAGGCGGTGGCGGTGGCCGTGTTCATCGACCCCACCAACATGGACATCTCGCGCGAGGACATCTCCGGCGGCAGCCTGGCCGCTCCCATCGCGCGCAACGTGATGAAGGCGGTCCTGCACAAGTAATCCGGCCCCGGATCGGCTCCTCCGGTACCGGGGGAGCCATTCGGATTTACCCGCCGAAAAAACCGGTTGCCCGACTTGATTTGCCAAGAATTTCCGGACCGGTCAACCGGAATCGATTTGATTCGGCCAGTTCACCGCGCAGGGAAAGGTGAGGCATGAGAACTTCTTACAGTTGTCTAGACCAATTTTCCGGGGAGGGTGACCGATTCACAGCAGCATTGGACAAGTGCATGGTGTGATGCACCTTTAATGTTCCTTTGGTGTCTCTTTGCCCATGGATCCCGCCGGTCCCGGCCCTTCTCCCCGGCTCTCACACTTTCACTTCCGGGGTGTCTTGAACGTCCCGCACCACCAAGCGGCGGAAGACGGGGGTGCATAACCTGGGGCCCATGACGTATTCCGACAGCCAGGGCCAATACCCGCCGAGCCGCAGGCGCCGTGCCCGTGGCCGGGTGATGGTGGGGACGGTCGTGGCACTGGCCGTGACCGTGGGGATCGGGTACTGGGGATACTCCAGCCTGTCTTTCGGCGGCGGCTCGGGTGATCCGCAGGTCGCCGACGCGACCAAGCAGTTCGACAGGTTCCTGGCGGCCTGGCAGTCGGGTGACGCGAAAGGGGCCGGCCTGCTGACGGACACGCCGGACAAGGCCCAGTCGCTGATCGGGTCCGTGATGACGAACCTGAAGCCGTCGAAGACGGAGCTCACCGCGGGGCACGGGAAGAAGAAGGGGGAAGGCGAGGTCGACATCCCGTTCACCGTGCGGATGGCCATCGCCGGGGTGGGCGACTACGGGTGGGACTCGAAGGCGAAGGTCGTCGACGCCGGTGGCAGGTGGAAAGTCGAGTTCCACACCGAGACGGTGCACCCGCAGATGGTTCCGGGACAGACGCTGGCCCTGAAGTCGCGGGACCGGGCCGCCATCCTCGACAAGAACGGCCATGAGCTGCAGTCGGCCTCACTGGTGGGCATGGTGGACGCCCGGACCGGAAAGGGGATGTCGGGTCTGCAGGCCCGCTACGACCAGCAGCTGGCCGGCGGTGGTGGCGCGTCGAAGTCGGTGGTGGTCGTGGACCGCCAGTACGGCCGGGTGGTGAAGCAGCTCACCGGTGCCACGGGCGGCGCGGGCAAGCCGGTGCGGACGACGATCGATCCGCGGGTGCAGGAGGCCGCCGCCGCGGCGCTGGCCGGGCTGAAGAAGAACGCGGCGATCGTCGCGATCGACCCTTCCGACGGTCACATCCTGGCGGCGGCGAACGTGCCGTCGGGGATGAACCGCGCCCTGGAGGGGCGCTATCCGCCGGGCTCGACGTTCAAGGTGGTGACCGCGGCCGCCCTGCTGAAGCAGGGGATGAAGCCGGCGGACCGGGCGGACTGCCCGAAGTTCGCCTACGTCAACGGACAGCGCTTCGAGAACCAGAACCAGTTCACGCTCCCGGCGGGGTCGACCTTCCGGGACGCGTTCGCCCACTCGTGCAACACCTTCTTCGTCAACTCCCGTGCCAAGCTGCCGCCCTCGGCCCTGCACGACACCGCCGAGGCGTTCGGTGTCGGCGGCACCTGGGACGTGGGCGCCTCGACGTACGACGGCAGTGTGCCGGTGACCACCGGTGACAACGACAAGGCCGCCTCCACCATCGGGCAGGCCAGGGTGCAGGCCTCACCGCTGGTGATGGCCTCGATGGCGGCGACGGTCAAGGAGGGCGTCTTCAAGCAGCCCGTCCTGGTGCCCGACGCGGTGAAGAAGCCCTACCAGGCCCCGGCCCGGCTGGATACGGGCGTGGTGGACGATCTGCGGCAGATGATGCGCGCGACGGTCACCTACGGAGCCGGCTGGGCGCTGAAGGACCTTCCCGGCGAGCCGCACGCGAAGACGGGCACGGCGGAGTTCGGCACCGAGAAACCGCCGCGGACGCACGCCTGGATGATCGGCTACCAGGGCGACCGCGATCTGGCCTGGTCGGTCCTGCTCGAGGACGGCGGATCCGGAGGCCACGACGCGGGCCCCATCGCGGCCAAGTTCCTGAAGAACCTGACGGGATGAGACATCCGGTCGGCTGGGCCGAGCCGCCGGATTCGCCCCGCTCGCACCGCATCCACCGACACCGCCGGGCTCCCGTCAGGGCTCCGGCGGCGAACTGACAGGCGCGACGACGCACAAGGAGCTGCACCGAGAACAACCCATGCCATGTCCATCCCTCTCGGGCGAGGGCGTGGTTCATCAACAGGGGGTAACCGATGAACACCTGGAACGACGTGACGATCCGGCTTCTCGGCCCGGTGACTCTCGTCAAGGACTCCGTACCCATACACATATCCGGACACCGGCAGCGATGTTTCCTCGCCTGTCTGGCGCTGCGCCCCGGGCAGGCGATCTCCAAGGAAGCGATCAGCGAGGAGTCATGGGACGGCGAGCCGCCCCTGACCGTCTCGGGCCAGCTGCAGACCTCGGCCTGGATGATCCGTACCGCCCTGCAGAAGGCGGGACTTCCCCGCGACGCCGTCGGTTCGCACGACTGCGGCTACGAGTTGAGGGTGCCGCCGGAGTCCATCGATCTGTTCGTGTTCCGGGACATGGTGCGTGGGGTCCGGGAGCTGCACCTGCGCGGACAGCACCGGGAAGCCTCCGTCCGGCTCGATGCCGCGCTGGCCCTGTGGAAGGGTCCGGCCCTCGCCGGTGTCACCTCCAGCCGGCTGCGTCGCAAGGGGGAGGCCCTCGACGCGGAGCGGACCGCGGCGGTCGAACTGCGGGCCCTGATCGACGTCGGGCTCGGGAACTACAACGAGGCGATCGTCCGGCTGTCGGAACTCGTGGCGCGCGATCCCTTCCGCGAGGACCTGTACGTCGGCCTCATGAAGGCGTATTACGCCGAGGGCCGTCAGGCCGACGCCATCCAGGTGTTCCACCGGGCGAAGCAGATCCTGCGGGAGCAGATCGGAATCAACCCGGGAGCGCGGATGACCAAGGTGATGCAGGCCATCCTGCGCCAGGACGAACAGTTTCTCCGGGTGGGTACCCCGGCATGACCTGACGTGAAACAATCTTTTACGGCCGGGCCGGAGCGCTTTTCCCGTGCGCGCTCCGGCCCTTTCATTCTCGGAAAAACAGGTGGCGCACCCGGAATTGGCCACGAGAGAGGTTCAAGAGGAAATCAAGAGTTACTCGCGTTAGCGTTGAGGCCAGGTAATTGAGTTTGACTGCCGGGTAATTCGGAATTAACGCGGAGGCGGGTGGAGTGGACGACTACTCTCGTGCGGACTTCCTGGATCTGAACATGTTCCGGGGCCTGGGAGAAGACCCGGTCTACCACCCCCCGGTGCTGACCGGCCGACCGCGTGACTGGCCGCTCGACCAGTGGGCGGACGCGCCCCGCGACCTCGGTTTCCCGGATTTCGCCCGCTACCAGTGGCGGGGTCTGCGCATGCTCAAGGACCCGGAGACCCAGGCGGCCTACCACGACCTGCTGTGGGAACTGCGCCCCCGGACGATCGTCGAGCTGGGTGTGTACAGCGGCGGCTCGCTGGTCTGGTTCCGCGACCTGACCAGGCTCATGGGGATCGACTGTGAGGTCATCGGGATCGACAGGGACCTGTCCCGGTGCCAGATCCCGCCCGCCGAGAGGTCGAACATCTCCCTGCACGAGGCCGACTGCGCCGCGCTGGAGACCTTCGAACCCCTTCGCGGCGCGGCCCATCCGCTGATCTTCATCGACGACGCCCACAGCAACACGTTCAACATCATGAAATGGGCGGTGGACCAACTCCTGGAAGAGGGCGACTACTTCGTCATCGAGGACATGATCCCGTACTGGCACCGGTACAGCCCGAAGCTGCTGGTCGAGTACCTCGCGGCGTTCCGGGACGTGCTGACCATGGACATGGTGTACGCCAACGCCGGCCCGCAACTCGAGCGCGGCGTCTTCCGCCGCTCGCCGAAGAAGGAGCAGTAAGGGGTTCCCGGCCCAGGGAGAGGGGTGTCATGCCGACCGTGTCGAGTCTCCTGTACTACAGCGCGCCGTTCACGCCCACGGGCACGGACGACGACTGGTGCATCGACGCCGTGTCCCGGCCACCCGAGATACTCTTCAACTTCCGCAAGGTGCCCGTCGAGACGGTCATCACCGACCTGCGCGACAGCACGACGGTGCCAAGACTCGACGACATGGGCTTCGAGAAGGCCGCCGTCCCCACCTGCGTGGACCAACGCGCCCTGGCCGAGGGCTCGTTGCCGGCCCTCGAACGGTACCGGCGGGAGACGGCAGAGTTGCTGGAGTCCCTCACCGGAGCCGACACGGTCGAGTTCTTCGACGCCACCGTGCGGCGCGAGGACACCGAAGCGGCCCGGGAACCCACCCACCAGTCACCGCACCTGCGCGTGCACGTCGACCAGAGCCCGACGAGCGCCCGGGCGCGAGCCGCGGACCACGGGTGGCGAGGGCGCCCCTTCCGCAGGTTCCAGATCGTCAACGTCTGGCGACCGCTGATCGAGCCCGTTCGCAACTTCCCCCTCGCCCTGTGCGACTACCGGTCGGTGGATCCCTTGGCGGATCTGGTCCCGACGCGGCTGGACTTCCCCACCTGGCTCAGGGACCGCGAGAACTATTCGGTGCGCCACAACCCCCGGCACCGCTGGTACTACTGGGGGTCTCTCGCCCCCGACGAAGCGACACTCTTCAAGTGTTACGACAGTGCGAGCCGCGACCTGGCGCTCGCCGGCGAGCCGGGAGCCGAAGGCGAAATGCGCGACGTGGCCGGCCTCTGCCCGCACACGGCCTTTTTCGACCGGACCGGGCCGGCCGCGGGACATCTGCGAACCTCCCTGGAACTGCGGGCCCTGCTTTTCTACCACTGATCGCCGAAGTCGAGAGGGTGAACATGGCGGACACGACGGTACCGATTTTCAGCCTTGCCGAACTGCAAAAGGGCGCCGACCGAGAAGAGTTCCGCAGGTGTGTGACGCAGACGGGGGTCTTCTACCTCACCGATTACGGCGTGCTGGAAGAGGAACACCGGCTGGCCACCGACACGGCGATGGACTTCTTCGCACACGGCACCACGCAGGAGAAGCAGGCCGTCACCACGAAGATCCCGACCATGCGCCGCGGTTACTCGGCGCTGGAGGCCGAGAGCACCGCCCAGGTGACCCGGACCGGCACGTACACGGACTACTCCATGTCCTTCTCGATGGGGATCTCGGACAACCTCTTCCCCTCGCAGCGGTTCGAGGAGGTCTGGACGGACTACTTCGGCCACCTCTACGCGGCCGCACAGGAGACCGCACGGGTCGTTCTGCGCGCGAGCGGAACGTACGAGGGAGGGGACGAGGACATGGACACGCTGCTGGACTGCGACCCCGTGCTGCGGCTGCGGTACTTCCCGGAGGTTCCCGAGCACCGCGCCGCCGAACGGGAGCCGCGGCGGATGGCGCCGCACTACGACCTGTCCGTCATCACCCTGATCCACCAGACCCCGTGTGCCAACGGCTTCGTGAGCCTGCAGGCGGAGGTCGGCGGCGAGCTGGTGGACCTGCCGGCCGTGCCCGATGCCGTGGTCGTGCTCTGCGGCGCCATCGCGCCCGTGGTCACCCAGGGGGCGGTGCCCGCACCCAGGCACCACGTCAGGTCGCCGGGCGCCGGGCAGCGGGAGGGCAGCGACCGCACCTCGAGCGTCTTCTTCCTGCGCCCCTCCACCGACTTCACGTTCTCCGTCCCCAAGGCCCGGACGTACGGCCTCGACGTCGACCTCGACGCCGACACCGCGACCTTCGGGGACTGGATCGGGACCAACTACGTCACGATGCACGCGGTCAAGTCCTAGGCACACTGACCGAGTTGCCCTGGCCGCCCCGCCGGCCGCCACCCCCGACCAACAGCGCATCGGACCGAACCCGACCGTCCACGACGGTCCCAGGCGTGGGAAGGACAGGAATGCTCGTCGTTGCATTGAAGCCGGGTCACGACGGCGCGGTCGCCGCGATCGACAACCGGCGGCTGCTCTACTCGCTGGAGTCGGAGAAGGACTCGCGCCCTCGGTACACGCCGCTGCTGCCGACGACGATCCTGGACATCGCCGAGCGGCTGGACGCCGTCCCGGACGTGGTCGCGCTCGGCGGCTGGAGCGACCTGCGCCCCCACCGCATCGCGTACACCGGAGCCGGGTACGAGGGCACGCACGAACCCACCGTGACCACCTCCCGCTTCTTCGGCAAGGAGGTCCGGTTCTTCACCTCGACGCACGAGCGGTCGCACATCTACATGGCGCTGGGCATGGGGCCGAGGCACGCAGGCCCCGTGCGGACGGTACTGGTCTGGGAGGGGGACGTCGGCGCCTTCTACCTCGTCGGTTCCGACCAGCGGATCATCCGCACGATACCGGTCATGACGGCGCCGGGCGCGCGGTACTCCTTCCTCTTCGGACTCGCCGACCCGGCCTTCCCCGACTCCGGGGCGAAGCCGCGCCTGAACGACGCCGGCAAGCTGATGGCGCTCGCGGCCTTCGGGAACGCGGAGGACGCGGGTCCCGACATCCGGCACGTCGTGGAGCGGATCCTGAAACAGGACTCCCTGTACCCGGCGCCCAAGGACGAGTACCGGGACTCGGTGCTCTACAACGCCGGTGTCGAGTCCGTCGAGTGCAAGACCGCGGCCGCACTGCTGACCGAGCGCCTCTTCCAGACGTTCGCCCAGGTCGCCCGGGAACAGACGCCGGCCGGCAGCCCGCTGTACATCTCCGGAGGGTGCGGGCTGAACTGCGACTGGAACAGCCAGTGGGACGAACTCGGTCACTTCTCCTCGGTCTTCGTCCCGCCGTGCACCAACGACTCCGGATCCGCGGTCGGGACCGCCATCGACGCCGTATCGACGTTCACCGGGGATCCGCACATCGACTGGAGCGTCTACAGCGGGCTCGGCTTCGTCACCGACACCCGGCCCGACCCCGCCCGCTGGCGGCCCCGGCGGCTCGACCACGACGCCCTGGTGACGGCGCTGTCCGACGGCCGGGTCGTCGCCTGGGTGCAGGGAAGGTGGGAGATCGGCCCGCGGGCCCTGGGCAACCGGTCCCTGCTGGCCGAGGCGTTCGGCGCGGGCACGCGGGACCGGCTCAACGACATCAAGCAGCGGGAGGACTACCGGCCCATCGCGCCCTGCTGCCGCATCGAGGACCTCGGCAAGGTGTTCCACGAGGACTTCGAGGACCCGTACATGCTGTACTTCCGGCATGTCCGGAAGTCCAGCGGACTGCACGCCGTGACCCATGTGGACGGCACGGCCCGGGTGCAGACGGTACGGGAGTCGGGCAACCCCCAGCTGCACCGGTTGCTGACGGCCTTCGCCGCCCGGCGAGGGGTCGGCGTGCTGTGCAACACGTCGCTGAACTTCAACGGCGAAGGCTTCATCAACCGTATGTCCGACCTCGTGCTGTACTGCGAATCCCGGGGCATCGCCGACATGGTCGTGGGCGACACCTGGTACCGGCGCACAGAGGGCTGAGCGCAGGGAACCAAGGACCGAGCGGCCCGTCCGTCCGTATCCGCCGAACGCGGGTACGGACGGACGGGCCGTCGTCGTATGTGCGCCCGACGGCGTCACACGATGAGATGACACAGGTGGACTGGGGCGACGCAGACACGTACAAATGCGACGACAAGCGCCTTGATCGGCATGAAACGGCTCCCGAAAGCAGGCACCACCGCATGTCCTTTGAGCAGCCCGGCCCTTCCCGCCGCTCCTTACTGGCGGCAGCAGCCCTCCTGCCGCTGGCGGGATGCGGCCGAAGCGATCGCTCGGCACCCGTGTCGGACCGGGCGGCGGCCGGCAGCCCGACCGGCTCCGCCGGCGCCTCGGCGTACGCGGCCCTCGAACGCAGGCACGGGGCCCGCCTGGGCGTGTACGCGCTGGCGACCGGCACCGGCGCCAGCGTGGCCTACCGTGCGAACGAACGCTTCGCGTTCTGCTCCGTCTTCAAGCCGCTCGCGGTCGCGGCGGTCCTCAGCCGCAACCCCCTCGGCTACCTGGACCGGCGCGTCCACTACACCAAGGCCGACGTCAACACGATCTCGCCGATCGCCAAGGACCACATCGACACCGGCCTGACCATCAGGGAACTGTGCGACGCCGCCATCCGCTACAGCGACGGCACGGCCGGCAACCTGCTGATGCGGGACATCGGCGGCCCGGCGCAGCTGACGGCCTATCTGCGCCGGCTGGGCGACACCGTCAGCCGTATGGACCACTACGGGCCCCAGCTGGACCGGTTCCCCCCGCACGACCCGAACGACACCACCACCCCCCGGGCGATCGCCGCCGACTACCGCACCCTCGTGCTGGGCAACGCGCTCGGCACGGACAAGCGTGCCCTGCTCAAGGACTGGCTCGTGCACAACACCACCGGCGGCAAACGCATCAGGGCCGGGGTGCCCAAGGGGTGGACGGTCGCGGACAAGACCGGGACCGGCGACTACGGCAGGGCCAACGACATCGCCGTCGTGTGGCCGTCCCACGGCGCCCCGCTCGTGCTGGCCATCATGTCCGAGAAGCCCGGGTACAGCACGCCGCCCGAGGAGGCCCTGGTCGCGGAGGCCACCAGGCAGGCCGTCGCCGACCTCGGCTGACCGCCCCGCCCCGGCCGAGGGCGGCCACGGGCGCGGACCGCTCTCAGCCGAACCGGGTCAGCCTCGATCCGAACGACGGCTCCGCGAGGTCGCTCCGCAGGGCCACCGGCACCTTGCGCGCCTCTGCTCCCGTGCCCACGGACAGCTCGCCGACGACGGTCCCGCCCCTGGCCGCGCGGGGAATGCCCCTGCCGCCGTCGCTGAAGGTGAGGGTCAGCTTCTGGCCGGGGACGCCGACCACCGTGAGGTCCTCGGTGGCCACGACCGGCGTACGGTCGCCGAGGCCGTCGGTGACGTGGCCGACGACCTGGCCCCTGCGCACCGCGACGGCGGAGGTCAGGGCGTTGCGTACCGCCTCGATGACCCGCTTGCTGTTCCTCTGCACCAGGACGAGGCTGCTGGACCCGTTGGGGTCCGCGCCGGTGGCGTGCTGGTCCATCATCGTGCCGAGGATCAGCCGGTTCTTGCCGTCCACGGTCTTGTAGGCCGCCCACGACAGCGTGCCGCCGGCCGGGGTGTTGGAGCCGGTCTTGATGCCCCTGATGCTCAACCCGGCGTTGATCAGGGGCTCGTTGTTGTTCTGGATGCGGCCGTATCCGGGGATGTCCGCCTCGGGCAGGGCGACGACCGTGCGGAAGGCGTCGGACTTCATCACCTCCTCGGCCAGCGTGAGCTGGTCGACGGCGGTGCTGACGGTGTTTCTGTCCAGGCCGCTGGGGTCGGTGTAGGTGGTGTTCTTCATGCCGAGGGACCTGGCGGCGTCGTTCATCTTCCCGACGAAGGCCGCCTGGTCCTGGGAACCGGTGTCCCAACGGGCCAGCAGCCGGGCGATGTTGTTGCCGGACGGGATCATCAGCATCTTCAGCATGTCCAGCTCGCTGAACGCCTGGCCCACCTGGAGCCCCTCGATCCGCGACTCGTCCTCCGCCTTGCCGTCCTGCACGGCCCGGGCGTCGACCCTGATCAGCGGGCCCTGCTCGCCGTTGCCGAGGGGGTGTTCGTGGAGGATGACGTACGCCGTCATGATCTTGGCGACGCTGGCCGTGGGGACAGGGGTCTCCTGCCCGAACGTGCTGATCGTGTCCGACCCGGCGACCTTGACGGCGGCCTGTCCCTGCCTGGGCCACGGGATGGAGAGCCTGCGGCCTTCGATGGTGAAGGAGGCCGGGGTCCGGTCGCGGACGAGCGTCGGCTCGGGGAGCGGGCGCAGTGTCTGCACGATCACGAAGACCAGCCCCAGGAACAGCGCGAGCGCGGCCGAAACGCCGACCCTGAACGCGGGGGTGAGCCGCCCCCACGCCCTGACCAGCCCGGCCACCACCGCCGCCCCACCGGCCGTGTCCGACTGGGCGGCCTCACCGACCGCGTCCGACGGGACGGCCTCGGCAAGCTCGCCGGGCTCGGCCGTCTCGGTGGGCCCGGCTGTCCTGGGCGGTTCCGTCCTGGGTGGCTCGGTCTTCTCGGTGGGCGCGGTTTTCTCCGCGGGCTTGGGCGGTGTGGTCGGCTCCGACTCGGCCGGCTTGGTCGGCTCGGTTTTCTCGGTCGGCTTGGCTGCCTTGGTCAGTTCGACTGGCTGGGCCGGTGCGGCCGACTCGGAGTCCTTGGCCGGTTCGGTGGGCTTCGTAGTCGACTTGGCCGGTTCGGTGGGCTTCGTAGTCGACTTGGCCGGTTCGGTGGGCTTGGTCGGCTGGGTGGGCTTGGCCGGTTCGGTGGGCTTGGTCGGCTGGGTGGGCTTGGCCGGTTCGGTGGGCTTGGTCGACTCGGTGGGCTCTGTGGTCTCCGTCGCCTTCGCCGCCCCATCCGGCTTGGCCGGTGTGGCAGGCGGGGTGGCCTGAACCGCGGTGGTCCCTGCAGCCGCCCCCTCGTCCCCGCCCGAGTCCTGCTCAGCGCCGACCGAGTTCCCGTCGGCCTCGTCGGCCTCGTCGGCCTCGTCGGCCTCGTCGGCCTCGTCGGCCTCGCCGTCCCGGTCGGCCTCGTCCGAATCCTCGGCGGAGTCCGAGTCCTCCTCGGCGGTGACGCCGTCGTCCTCGACGGGGTCCGACCCGGGCTCGGTGGTGCCCGGGTTCTCCTTCGCGGTGAGCGGGGCGTCCTTGCCGGTGGGCTGCGTCTTCTCGGTGCCGCCCGCGGTCTTCTGCCCGGTGCCGGCCGGCGCCGTCGCCTCCCCCTCGGGCGGTCCGGTGAGCGTTGCGCAGGCTTCCGTCGGCGAGTCGTTCCGCACTGGTGCCTCGGGGGATCGGCCCGCCATTGGTGTCTCCTTCTTGTGCCGCAACGCTGTTCTTTTCACGTCCGGACTGACAACCGAGAATTCTGGTGATCAGACGCGCATAAAAGTACTCGTGGCGAAAGTGCCACGGGCGCATGTCGGTCACGTGTTGGAATCATTCGTCCGGACCATCGGCCAAGTTCCGCCCCGGGCCCGGCGCGTCACAGGGAGGCCCGGTCCGTCCTGGCCGCCGGTGGCTCGTTCGGCAGCGCCGGACCCGCGCCCCGCGCGTCGCCCAGGGCGGGCAGTAAGGGCGTGAGCGCGGCGAGGGCGACCATGATCAGGGCGATGGCCCGGAACGCGTTGCCGTAGGCGTCCGCGAGCGCGGCGGGCGTGCCGGAGGTGCCGCTCGTGGTGAGGGTGAGCACCAGGGCGAGGCCGAACGCGCCGCCGAACTGCCGGGTGGTGTTCAGGAGTCCGGAGGCCGCCCCGGCGTCCTGGGCGCCGACGCCCGAGGTGACGGTGGTGGTCAGCGGGGTGCTGACCAGCCCGCCGCCGCAGGAGATGGCCACGGCCGGGCCCAGGATGCCGGTGACATAGCCGGACTCCGGCGTGATGTGGCTCTGCCACCAGTAGCCCACCGCCGCGATGAGCGCGCCCGCGGCGATCAGAACCCTGGCCTGCACGCGCCGCATCAGCCGCGGGATCAGACCCAGGCCGACCAGAAGCATCACCGCGGCGTGGGGCACGAACCCCGCGCCCGCCTGCGCCGCGCTGTAGCCGAGCACGTCCTGCATGGTCAGGGTCAGGAAGTACCACGTCGGGACCTGGCTCGCCCCCGCCAGCAGCATCGCCACGTTGCCCCGGCCGATGCCGGGAAGCCGGAACAGCCCCGGTGGCATCAGCGGTGCGGCGACCCTGGTCTCCACGACCACGAACGCGACCAGGGCGCCCACGCCGGCGGCGAGCGGCAGCGCCGTGTCCGGGTCGGACCAGCCCTGCATGTGCGCCTCACAGACGCCGAGGGTGAGCAGGGTCAGCGCGGCCGTGGCCAGGACGGCGCCGGGCAGGTCGAGCCGCGCCTTTCGCCCGGGGTTGGCCCCGGGGATGCGTATTCGTGCGGCGAACAGCAGCGCCGGAACCCCGATCGGCACGTTGACCAGCAGCACCGACCGCCACGACAGGTACTCCGTCAGCACACCGCCGAACAGATTGCCCGCCGCCCCAGCGGTCAGGCCCACCGCGGCCCAGGCCGTCAACGCCCGGGTCCGCCGGGGACCTTCGGCGAACGTGGTGGTCAGCAGGGTGAGGGAGAGCGGGGCCAGCACGGCCGCGCCGACCCCCTGCGCCGCTCGCGCCGCGATCAGCATCGCCGGGTCGGCCGCGAGCCCGCCGATCAGACCGGAGGCGGTGAACACGGCAAGACCACCGAGGAAGACCCGCGTGGGCCCGTAGAGGTCGGCCAGCCTCCCGCCCAGGATCAGCAGTCCCGCGAACGCCAGTGTGTAGCTGCTGACCACCCACTGCAGGCCCGCCGGTGCGAAACCGAGACCGGTCTGGATCGACGGCAACGCGACGGTCATCACCGAGGCGTCGAACAGAACCAGGAAATACGCGGTACAGGCCAAGGTGAGCGCCGTTGTGGCAGCGGATCTGCCGTGCATGGCCGAGAACCCCCTGTGGTGGCCGGCTACTGGGAGAAGTCCACGCCCTGCGCCAGTGCGACCCGTCCGGAGTAGTTCACCGTGTTGGTCGCGCGGCGCATGTAGGCCCGCCAGGCGTCCGAGCCGGACTCGCGCCCGCCGCCGGTCTCCTTCTCACCGCCGAACGCGCCGCCGATCTCCGCGCCCGAGGTGCCGATGTTGACGTTGACGATGCCGCAGTCCGCGCCGTCGGCGGCCAGGAACCGCTCCGCCTCGCTCTGGTCGCTCGTGAAGATCCCGGACGACAGCCCCTGGGGCACGTCGTTGTGCAGGTGGATCGCCTCGTCGAGGTCCCGGTAGGTCAGGACGTACAGAACCGGCGCGAAGGTCTCCTCGCGTACCACGGCGGTCTGTGCGGGCATCCGTACGAGGGCGGGCCGGACGTAGGAGGCGCGCGGCGCGGCGGTGGTGAGCTCTCGCTCGCCACCGACGACCAGGGTGCCGCCCTCCGCCGTCGCGCGGTCCAGGCCCTCGCGCATCCTCGCGTACGACGCCTCGTTCACCAGGGGCCCCACCAGGGTGCCGTCCTGGAAGGGGTCGCCGACGGGGAGCCGGCGGTAGGCCCTGGTGAGCCGCTCGACGACGGTTTCGGCGACGTCCTCGTGCACGATCAGCCGGCGCAGTGTGGTGCACCGCTGGCCCGCCGTGCCCGCGGCGGCGAACACGGCCGCGCCGACGGTGAGATCGAGGTCCGCCGAGGGGGTCACCACGGCGGCGTTGTTGCCGCCCAGCTCGAGGATGCTGCGGGCGAACCGGGCCGCCAGGCGGGGGCCCACCGCGCGGCCCATCCGGGTCGAGCCGGTCGCGCTGACCAGTGGCACGTGCGGCGAGTCGACGAGCCGCTCTCCGGTTCCGTACCCACCGAGGACGACCTGGTTCAGGTGGGCCGGGGCGCCGGTGTCGGCGGCGGCGCGGTCGAGGAGGGCGGAGCAGGCCAGCGCGGTCAGCGGGGTGAGCTCGGACGGCTTCCACACCACGGTGTCGCCGCAGACCAGCGCCACCGCGGTGTTCCAGGCCCACACGGCCACGGGGAAGTTGAAGGCGGTGATCACGCCGACCACGCCCAGCGGGTGCCAGGTCTCCATCAGCCGGTGGCCTGGGCGCTCGGAGGGCATGGTGCGCCCGTAGAGCTGGCGGGACAGGCCCACCGCGAAGTCGCAGATGTCGATCATCTCCCGTACTTCGCCGAGCGCCTCGGAGCGGATCTTGCCGGCCTCGATGGTGACCAGGTCGGCGAGGTCGTGCTGGTGCTCGGCGAGGAGCTCGCCGAGCCGCTTGACCAGCGCGCCGCGCACCGGTGCCGGGGTGGTCCGCCAGGTGCGGAACGCCGTTCGGGCGGCCTCCACGGCCCGGTCGACGTCCGCCGGGCTGTCGGCGCGCAGACCGAACAGGTCGTCCCCGGTCACCGGTGTCCGGGCGGCGAGGGCGTCGCCCTTGAACGCCGCGAGTTCGGCTCCGCAGTGCGCCAGAGCGGCAAGCGCCCTGTCGCGGATGTCGTCGGTGCTGCTGACTGATGCTGTCGCCATGGTGCGCTCGTCCTATGCCTCGGTCTTCGTGCGGATGTTGACGTAGTTGCCCCCGATCCAGTCCTGGAACGTGGCGGTGTCGCCGTCCAGGCCGATGTCGAACCCGCACTGCCTGGCCAGCGGGACCGAGAAGGTGAAGTCCGCGTTGGGGCGCAGGAAGAAGACGCTCGAGGTGCGGCTGCTGCCCGCGATCCGGTCCCGGCCCGGCGACGCCACGTGGTGCCGCGGGGCCTTCACCCGGCCGCCGGTCACCAGGGTCGCGACGGCTCCGCAGAAGACGAGCACCGCGTCCGGCCTGGCCGGGAGGTCCACGAAGGAGCCGCCGACCTCGCACTGCAGGCTCACGAAGCCGTTCGGGCACGGGGTCTGCTGGATCAGCGTCACCGTCGACAGGTCGTAGTGCGGCGCCATCCGCAGCGGCTCCTCCTCGGCGCTGCGGTGCTCGGGGACCTCGGGGAAGTAGCGGAACCTGAGCAGGGGTTCGCAGTCGACGAACGCCTCGGTCCCGCCCTCCGGTTCGGTCCCGGTCGCCTTCAGGACCTGGCGCGCCACCTCCCGCGAGGCGTGGTACATGCGGTCGAAGTAGTGGGACCAGATCCGTTCGAAGCCCGCTGTGGGGAAGACGTTGTCCGAGGTGCCCATCGAGTAGCACATCGAGTAGTCGGTGTACGCGCCGGTGTTGGTTATCTTCGCGGTGCTCTCCGACTCCAGTCCGGTGAACCCGCGCCGCACGGTGGGAACCGTGGAGGTCACGGCCCGCTTCTGCTGCTCGGTGCCGTGCTGGAAGAAGTCCACGGCGACGTCCTTGGCCGACTTCTGGTCGGCTTCCGTCAGGCCGCTGTCGGTCAGGTGGAAGACGCCCTTCTCCGCCAGGCACACCACGAACTCCTCCCGGCGGCGGCCCTCCTGAAGGTCCGCCAGGCTGAACGTGGGGACCGTCGTGTCCATCAGCACTCACTGCTCCTCTCGTAACGGGTGGTCGGCGATGCGGTGGAAGGCGACGGGCTCAGGAGGGCCGGGTCGGCCATCAGCTCCTCCAGCGCGCCCGCCAGCCGGTCGATCTCGGCCTCGGTGGTGTAGAAGTTCGCCGACACCCGCAGCAGCGGCTGTTCCGGCCGCCCGGCCACCGACGTCTCGATGCGGAAGCGCTCCCAGAGCTCTCGGCGCAGCTCGTCCCCGCTCGTCGTCCCGGGCAGGCGGAACGCCACCATGCCGCCGGACAGGTCCGCCGCCTCGGGCGTGGCCGAATCCAGTCCCAGCCCGTCGGTGAGACGCCGGCGCGCGTGGCCGGCCAGCTCGCGTCGGCGGGCGCGGATCCTGTGGTGTCCGAGGCGTGCCTGGAAGTCGATCGACTCCGGTACCGCCAGCCAGGGACAGATGTCCCGCGTCCCCTCGCATTCGAGCCTGCGCAGCCGGGGGGTGCTGCCGAACCGGTCGCGCTCGTCCGGCGGCCCGCTCCCGGGCGGGGGCTGGTACGCCCAGCTCACCTGGGCCGGCTCCAGGGTGTGCGCGTGCCGTGGTCCCAGGTGCAGGAACCCGACGCCGGTGGGAGCGAGGAGCCACTTGTGGCCGCTGCCCGCGTAGAAGTCCGAGCCGATGCCGTCCAGGTCCAGGTCGATGAACGCCGGCGCGTGGGCGCCGTCGATCACCGTGACGATGCCGCGGCTACGGGCCTCGGCGCACAACTCCCGGGCGGGCAGGACCAGTCCGGTCGTCGACAGAACGTGACTGAAGGACAGCAGCCGGGTCCGTGGCCCCATGGCGGCTACGGCGGCGTCGACGATCTCCGCGGGGTCGCTGGGCAGGACCGGCAGACGGAACGTGCGTATCGTCAGGCCCTGCCGCCGGGCCAGCCGTTCCCAGCACCAGCGGATCGGCGGGTACTCGTGGTCGGTCAGCAGGATCTCGCCCGGCGCGGCCAGGTGCAGCGAGGACGCCACCAGGTTGACGGCCCCGGTCACATTGGTGGTGAGTACCAGGCGGTGCGGGTCCCCGCCCAGGAAGCCGGCCAGGGACTCACGCGCCTTCCACAGCAGCGGGGGCACCTCGCGCAGCAGGAAGTCCATCGGCGCGCGGGCGAGATGGGCGCGCAGTGCGGTGACGCGGTCGAAGGTGGCGCGCGGCAGCGGTCCGGCGGAGCCGGTGTTGAGGTTGACGACGGTGGGGTCGAGCAGCATGCGGCCGCGGGCCTCGTCCCAGTCGGCTACGGCCATGTCGTGATCTCCCGCAAATTCAAAAACTGGTCGGCCCGCCGGAATTCGGTCGATGTACAGCACAATAGCAGCCGTCGCGGGATCTCGAAGGGGCGATTTTCTGCCGTTGTGCAAAATCCTCGAAGAGAGTCCTGAGAGGGTTATGAGAGGACTGTAAGAGGGCTATAAGAGGCACCTAAGAGGAGTGCGGGTTAGGGTTGGGGGACTAAAATTCCAGTTCGCTGTATCGATGGCTCGAAGCGTTTTGACCAATGGCAATTCATCCTGCGCTACGGGAGTATTCGCACATGCGTGAACAGGGACGTTGCCCTGACTCCGGCCGTTCGGAAGCGGAATTAATTCAGCCCGGAGACGTGCATCGCACGCTCCGGCGACACCTGCTTGCAGACGGCTACGACATCGTTCTCGATTTGTCCGCAAGTTCCGGCACCCGGCTTCTCGACGCCGTCACGGGGGACGCGTATCTGGACCTCTTTTCCTTCTTTGCCTCGGCGCCGCTCGGGATCAATCCGCCCTGCATTGCCGATGACCCCGAGTTCTTGCGGGAGCTCGCCGCGGCAGCCGTCAACAAGCCGTCGAACCCGGACCTGTACACGGTCCCGTACGCCAGATTCGTCCGTACCTTCGCCCGCGTGCTCGGTGACCCGCTGCTGCCGCACCTGTTCTTCGTGGACGGCGGAGCGCTGGCCGTCGAGAACGCGCTGAAGGCCGCCTTCGACTGGAAGGCGCAGAAGCTGGGCCTCGGCGAGCGGGCCGTCGACGGACTCCAGGTGCTGCACCTGGAACGTTCCTTCCACGGGCGCAGCGGCTACACCATGTCCCTGACGAACACGGAGCCGGCGAAGACCGCCCGCTTCCCCAAGTTCACCTGGCCCCGGATCCCTTCCCCCGCCCTGCGCCATCCGCTGGCCGAGCACGCCCGGGCGAACCGGGAGGCCGAGCAGCGCGCCCTACGGGCCGCCGAGGCGGCCTTCCGCGCCGCGGACGGGATGATCGCCTGTTTCGTCGCCGAGCCGATCCAGGGCGAGGGCGGGGACAACCACCTGAGCGCCGGCTTCCTCCAGGCGATGCAGCGGCTCTGCCACGACAACGACGCCCTGTTCGTGCTCGACGAGGTCCAGAGCGGCGGCGGCATCACCGGCACCCCGTGGGCGTACCAGCAACTGGGCCTGCAGCCCGACCTGGTGGCGTTCGGCAAGAAGACCCAGGTCTGCGGCGTGATGGGCGGCGGCCGGATCGGCGAGGTCCCGGACCACGTCTTCGCCGTCTCCTCCCGGATCAGCTCGACCTGGGGCGGCAACCTCGCCGACATGGTCCGCGCCACCCGGATCCTGGAGACGATGGAGCGTACGCAGCTCCTCGACGCCGTCGTCCAGCGCGGCAAGTACCTCCGCGACGGCCTCGAAGCGCTGGCCACCGAGCACCCCGCCGTCCTGGGCAACGCCCGTGGCCGCGGTCTGATGTGCGCGATCGACCTGCCGGACGCAGGCAGCCGGGACGCCGTCCTGCGGCGGATGTACCGGGAGCACCGCGTCATCGCCCTGCCGTGCGGCGACCGCAGCCTGCGCTTCCGCCCGCCGCTGACCATCACCGAGAGCGAGATCGACCAGGCTCTCGAGGCGCTGGCGCGCAGCGTCCGGGCGCCCACCACCTGATGCACGACGGGTGGTCCGGCCAACGACAAGTTCTCTGACCTCGCGGCCCCGCGGCGGCCCCGCCACCGCCCCGCGTCGCACAGATACCGCACGACGGAGAGCCAACGTATGAAGTCAGCTCAGTACCCCACGACTGCCGCCGACTGGTCCGCCCGTATCGACGAGGCGTCGAGCGAGCGCTGCGACCTGGAGATGCTCCTCAGGGACGAGTGGCGCAACAAGATCGCCGTGCGGGACGACGACCCCGGTGTGCGGGCGACCAGGTGCCAGGACATGCTCGTCGACGGGCCGGACTACCTCTCACTGAAGAACGCGCTGAGCGACGACGGCGAGGTGTCGGTCGGCGCCTTCGCGCTGGCCGCGCTGCACAGCGTCATGCGGGCCTACGGCCACGGGAACCGTACGGTCGCCGCCCTGGTCGACGCCACCGGAACGGGCGGTGTGCGCCGGGCCGGTGTTCTTCCGGTCGTCGTCGACCACGTCGAGCAGGACCGGCTCACCTGCCGCGAGGCCGTGCGGGAACTCGACCGGGCCATGCGCCGCAAGGACGCGTACGTGGGTCCCGACGAGGTGCTCCAGCGCGGTCTGTTCGACGCCCTGCTCGTGCTCGCCGACCACGACGTGGCCCTGGCCGACCTGCCGTCGTCCCCGCTCCTGGTCGTCGTCCGGGACGTCGAGGCGGAGGGGTGCCTGCGGTGGACCCTGGCCTATGCGGGAGACCTGTTCGAGGACCGGACGATCGCGGGCGTGCTCGACGTCGTACGCGAAGTGCTCGGCCAGTTCGTCGGCCGGCCCGCGCAACGCGTCGCCGGCATCGAGCTGGTGTCGGAGGAGCAGCGGGAGCAACTGCACAAGTGGAACGCCACCGACGGGGACTTCCCGGAGGGCAAGCGGCTGACCGACCTGTTCGAGGACGCCGTGCGGCGCTCGCCGGACCGCACGGCCGTCGTCTTCGGCGACACCCGGCTCACCTATCGCGAGGTCGACGAACGGGCCAACCAGCTCGCTCACGGGCTGCTCGGCACCGACCCGGGTGTCCGGCCGCGCGAACTGGTCGGGATGTACCTCGACAAGAGCGACCTGGGGGTGGTGGCCACCCTCGGGATCTGGAAGGCCGGCGCGGCCTACGTCCCCTTCGATCCGGCCTACCCGGCCGAGCGCGTCCGTTTCATGGTCCGGGACACCGGCCTGTCCCGCATCGTCACCAACCGGCACCACGCGGCACGGCTCCGCGAGCTCCTCGGCCCGCGGCACGCCGGCGTGCGCATCATCGAGATCGAAACCGTGCTCGCCCGGCAGGACGCCGCCGGCCGTGCGGTGCGCCAGGCCCCGCGGCTGTCCCTGGGCAGCAGGGACCTCGCCTACGTCACGTACACCTCCGGCACCACCGGGGTGCCCAAGGGCGTTCCCAAGTACCACGACAGCGTCGTGAACAGCATCACCGACCTGTCCGAGCGCTACGACATGCGGCGGCCCGGCACGGAGCGCGTCGCGCTCTTCGCCTCCTACGTGTTCGAACCGCACCTGAGGCAGACCCTGATCGCGCTGATCAACTCCCAGACGCTGGTCATCGTCCCCGAGGAGATCAGGCTGGACCCCGACCGGTTCCCCGCCCACCTCGAGCGGCACCGGGTGACATACCTGAATGCCACGGGATCGGTGCTGCACCACTTCGACCTGCGGCGCTGCGCCGGTCTGAAGAGGCTGCTGCTGGTCGGCGAGGAACTGACGGCGGCCGGGCTGCGCCGGCTCCGCGAGCGCTTCTCCGGTCTGGTCGTCAACGAGTACGCCTTCACCGAGGCGGCCTTCGTCACCGCCGTCAAGGAGTTCCCGCCCGGCGTGACGGAGCGCAGGGACAGGAGCATCGGCCGGCCGCTGCGGAACGTGAAGTGGTACGTGCTGAGCCAGAACCTCAAGCAGCTGCCGATCGGCGCCATCGGCGAGCTGTACATCGGCGGATGCGGCGTCGCTCCGGGCTACCTCAACCGCGACGACCTGACCGCCGAGCGGTTCACCGCCAATCCGTTCCAGACGGAGCAGGAGAAGGCGCGGGGGCACAACGCCCGCCTCTACCGGACCGGTGACCTGGCCCGGGTGCTGCCGTCCGGCGAGGTCGAGTTCCTGGGCCGCAGCGACTTCCAGCTCAAGCTGAACGGCGTCCGCGTGGAACCGGGCGAGATCGAGGCGCAGGCGACCGAGTTCCCGGGCGTGCGCAAGTGCACGGTGGTGGCCCGTGAAGGAGCCGGCGGCCCCGGCGACCGCCATCTGGTCGGGTACTACACGACCGAGCCCGGGGCCCGGGTGACCGAGGAGGACCTGCTGGCCTTCCTCGAACAGCGGCTGATCCGCATCATGGTCCCCGCCCGCATGGTCCGGCTCGACGCCATCCCGGTCAACGTCAACGGCAAGGTGGACTGGCGGGCACTGCCCGAGGTGGACCTCGCCGGCCCGGGCCGGACCTCCGCGCCCTCCGGAGACGGGACGGAAGGCGGCACCGGCGGCGGCACCGGCGCTCTCCTGGAGGAGCTCCGCGCGATCTGGAGCGAGGTCCTCGGCGTGCCCGCGGCCCGGATCGGTGACCGCGACGACTTCCTGCGCCTCGGTGGCCAGAGCATCTCCTGCATCCTGCTCATCGCCCGAGTGCGGCAGCGGCTGGGCGTCTTCGTCGGCGTCGAGGACGTGTTCACCCACCGCACCCTGGGGGAGCTGGCGCACCACCTGGACCGGCAGCGCGGGCAGCAGCCGCAGCCGGATGCCGCGGCCACCGGCGAACCGGTGCAGGCAGAGGCCACCGGCGAACCCGCGCCGGACGAGGCCGCCGGACCTCTCCGGCTGCGCGCCAACGGCCTGCAGCAGGGCCTGCTGTACCACGCCCTGAAGCGCAGGAACGGCGACGACGCCTACGTCATGCAGTCGGTGCACCGCTACCGATGTCCCATCCGCCCCGACCTGATGAAGGAGGCGTGGCAGCACGCCCGGCGCAAGTACCCGGCGCTGCGGCTGCGCTTCGAATGGGCCGAGGAGCCGCTGCAGATCATCGAGCCCGACGACGGGCCCTTCGACTGGCGGTACGTCGACCTGAGCGAGGAGGCGGACTCCACGGCACAGGACGCCCGCATCAGGGAACTGCAGGAGCGGGACCGCACCGAGCCGTACGAGCCGGCCGAGGGCCGGCTGTTCCGGGTCTACCTGATCAGGCAGCGCGACGACCTGTACTCGCTGATCTTCAGCTGCCACCACCTCGTCCTGGACGGCTGGAGCCTGCCGGTGCTGCACGACGACGTGCACCGCATGTACCTGTGCCTGCTCCGCGGCGCCGCGATCGAGCCGGCCGTGGACACCGCGTACGTGGCGGCCCAGCGGCACTGGGAGGCACACCGCGACGACCACGTGGACCACTGGCTGGCGCAGATAGAACACATCGACGAGCGCGGCGACTTCGGCGGGCTGCTCAAGGAGGAGATCCGCTATCAGGTCGACCTGAGCGACTACGACCACGTCCGCGAGCACCGCACGAAGAAGCTCCGCCTGGGCGCGGAGCTGACCGCCGCCCTCAAGACGATGTGCGCCTCTCACTCCGTCACCCTGCACTCGGTGCTGCAGTTCGTGTGGCACAAGGTGCTCTACGCCATGGGCGGCGGGAACACCACGGTGGTGGGCACGATCGTGTCCGGGCGCAACCTTCAGGTGGACGACATCGAGAACTCGGTGGGGCTGTTCATCAACACCCTGCCCCTGGTCGTCGACCACGACGCCCAGGCCGCCGGAAGCGTCGGCGCGGCCATCGGCGACATCCAGTCCGCCGTGAACGCCATGAACAGCAGGAGCACGGTGGAGCTGGGCCGGCTGGAGACCGGCGGGATGAAGCGCCGGTTGTTCGACACCCTGCTGGTGCTGGAGAACTATCCGCGGCTCCTGGAGGAGGCCGAGGACCACGACGAACTGCTCAGCTTCGAGAAGGCGTACGACGCCGACAAGGTCGACTACCCGCTGGCCGTCGTGGCACGGGAGGAGGGCGACGAGCTGACAGTCACCCTGTGGTACGCCGGGGAGCTCTTCGACGACACGACGATCGACACCCTGCTCGACGTGACACAGAGCCTGTTCGCGCAGGTGGCAAAGGACGTCGCAGGGCCCGTCGACGCCCTGGAGTTCGTGTCGCCGGCGATGATCGAGCGCTTCGACGCCTGGAACCTTACGGAAACCGCGTTCCCCGCCGACAAGACCCTGCACGGGGTGTTCGAGGAGCGGGCCGCGGCCTGGCCGGAGGAGGTCGCGGTGGTGTACCGCGGCACGCGGCTGACGTACCGCCAGCTCAACGAGCGGGCCAACCAGCTGGCGCACCACCTCGGGTCGGTGGTGCGGGTGCGGCCCAACGACCTGGTCGCTCTGGTGGTGGACAAGAGCGAGCTGATGATCGTCGCGATCCTGGCGGTGTGGAAGACGGGCGCGGCCTATGTGCCGATCGACCCGGGCTATCCCGACGAGCGGATCGCGTTCATGCTCCAGGACACCGGGGCGCGCCTGGTGGTGACCAACGAGGCGCACGGTGAACGCCTGCGCGCCCTGAAGGCCGGGGCGGCGCCGCGGGTGCTGAACATCGAGCGGCTGCCCCTGGACGACCAGCCCACCGGGAACCCCGTCACCGCGGTCACCAGCACCGACCTCGCCTACGCCATCTACACCTCCGGCACCACCGGCAGGCCCAAGGCCGTACTCGTCGAGCACCGGGGCGTGGTCAACCTGCAGGTGTCCCTGGCGAAGCTGTTCTCGCTGGACAGGAGCCGGGGCGAGGAGGCGCTCCTGTCGTTCTCCAACTACGTCTTCGACCATTTCGTCGAGCAGATGACCGACGCGCTGCTCAACGGCCAGAAGCTGGTGGTGCTCGACGACACCATGCGCACGGACGCCGAGCGCCTGTACCGGTACATCAACGACGAGCAGGTCACGTACCTGTCCGGGACGCCGTCGGTGCTGTCTCTGTACGACTACTCGACGACGACCTCCCTGACCCGGATCGACGCGATCGGCGAGGACTTCACCGAGCCGGTGTTCAACAAGATCCGCGGCACCTTCCAGGGCACCATCATCAACGGGTACGGCCCGACCGAGATATCGATCACCAGCCACAAGCGGCTGTACGCGGTGGACGAGCGCCGGGCCACCAAGAGCATCGGCCACCCGGTGGCGAACACCACGGCCTATGTGCTCAACAAGTCCATGAAGCGGGTTCCGGTCGGCGGCATGGGCGAGCTCTACATCGGCGGTGTCGGCGTCACGCGCGGATACCTGGGCCGGGACGAGCTGACGGCGGAGCGGTTCGTGGCCAACCCGTTCCAGACCCGGCGGGAGAAGGCGTCGGGGCAGAACGCGCGCCTGTACAGGACCGGTGACCTGGTGCGGTGGCTGCCCGACGGAGAGCTGGAGTGCCTGGGCCGCACCGACCTCCAGGTCAAGATCCGCGGACAGCGCGTGGAACTCGGCGAGGTCGAGGCGGTCCTGTCGTCGTATCCCGGCGTGACCAGGTCCCTGGTGATCGCGCGCGAGCATCGGGGGACGGGTCTCGCGTCGGCGCAGAAGTACCTGGCCGGGTTCTGCATCAGCGACCGGGACCTCGACGAGCAGGACGTGAAGCAGTGGATGCGCGGCAGACTGCCGGAGGCCATCGTGCCCGCCCGCATCCTGCGCATCACGGACATCCCGGTGACCGCCAGCGGAAAGCTGGATGTGCGGCGGCTCCCGGAGACGGACTTCGGGCCGGGCGACAGCACCGAGTACGCCGCCCCCTGCGACGACGTCGAGGTCAGGCTGTGCGGTATCTGGTCCACGGTGCTCGGCGTCCCGCCGGACCGCATCGGCGTGCACGACGACTTCTTCGCCCTCGGCGGCGACAGCATCCGCGCGATGGCGCTCGCGCAGGCCATCACCACCGGCTTCGGCCGCGGCCTCGGCGTCTCCACGGTGCTCCAGCACACGACCCTCGGGGCACAGGCCCGGCACATCCGGGACACGGCCGCACGGGCGGACGGCGAACCCGCCGAGCAGGCGGCCGGACGGGCCGGTACGGCGACCGGACGGCCCCCGGTGTCGCTGGCACAGGAACGCCTGCTGTTCATCGACGAGTTCGAGGGCGGCACCGCCGCCTACAACATCCCGTTCGCCCTCCGGCTCCCGGTGACCGGCGCCGTGTCGCCGGACACGGTCGTCCAGGCCCTGCGCACGCTGGTACGGCGCCATCCCGCGCTGCGCACCCTGCTCCGGACCGACCAGGACGGCGTCCGGCGGCAGTACACGCTGCCGCCGGACGAGGCCCTGACCATGTTCGACCCGGCGGTGCACGTCGTCGCCGGCACCACCGAGCTGGACGAGCGGCTCGTCGCGAGCGCCGAGCACGTCTTCCGCCTGCACGAGGAACTGCCCGTCCGGGCCGAGCTGTTCGACCTCGCCACGGACACCGACGGCCTCCACCTGGGCATCGTCTTCCATCACACCTGCTTCGACGGCTGGTCCTGGAACGTGTTCCGCCAGGAGCTGGTGGCCCTGCTGCACGGCGTGCCCGAGGCGGACCTCGGCGGCAGCCGCGGCACGTACGCGGACTTCGCGGTGTGGCAGCGTCAGTATCTGACGGGCCGGCGGCTGTCGGAGCTGAGGGAGTTCTGGACCCGGACGCTGGCCGGGTTCGAGACGATCAGGCTGCCGCTGGACCGCCCGCGCCCCGCGCGGTTCGACTACCGCGGCCGGGAGATCGAGTTCGGCCTGGACGAGCCGACCACGGAGGCGCTCAGGTCACTGGCCCGCTCGGCACGGGTGAGCCTGTACAGCGTGCTGCTGGGCGCGTGGTGCCTCGTGCTGCACGTGTACACCGGTCAGGACGACTTCGTCGTGGGGACCCCCACCGCCAACCGCGGGCGTCCGGAGTTCGACCGGACCATCGGGTTCTTCGCGAACCTGCTCGCGCTGCGCGTCCGGGTCGACCGGGAGGCGACACTGACGGACCATGTCCGCTCGGTCGGTGAGGACGTCGTCGCGGCGCAGGTGCACGGGGAGCTGCCGTTCGAGCAACTCGTCAAGGAGCTCGACCTGGAGAAGGACCCGAGCCGTCACCCGGTCCTGCAGGTCAACTTCACCCTGCAGAACGTCACCGACCGCGCCGGGGACGCCACGGCGCCGGAGCGGGGCCCGGCGCCGATCGACCACCGGCCGGACGCCGGGGGCCGGACGGCCACCAAGTTCGACCTGTCGGCCACCCTGACCGAGACCTCCGGCGGACTCACCGGCAACCTGACCTATGCCGCGTCCCTCTTCGACGACGCGAGCGCCGACGGGTTCATCGCCACGTTCCGGCACGTCCTGGCGGAGTTCGCCCGGCTCTCCTCGTCCGCGGACCGGGTGAGGGTGGCGGACGTCACCTGGCTCGACGAGGCGGGCCGGGCGGAGCTGCCGGCGAACGCCGAGGCCCAGGCAGAGGCCGAGACCGCCGCCGCCCCGCCGCCCTCCGCGGCCGGTACGTCGGCCCGTCCGTCCCGGACGCTCCACCAGGTGTTCGAGGAGCGGGCCGCCTCCCGGCCCGAGGAGGTGGCGGTGGTGTGCGGGGGCACGCGGCTGACGTACCGCCAGCTCAACGAGCGGGCCAACCAGCTGGCGCACCACCTCGGGTCGGTGGTGCGGGTGCGGCCCAACGACCTGGTCGCTCTGGTGGTGGACAAGAGCGAGCTGATGATCGTCGCGATCCTGGCGGTGTGGAAGACGGGCGCGGCCTATGTGCCGATCGACCCGGGCTGTCCCGACGAGCGGATCGCGTTCATGCTCCAGGACACCGGGGCGCGCCTGGTGGTGACCAACGAGGCGCACGGTGAACGCCTGCGCGCCCTGAAGGCCGCGGCCCAGCTGCCGACGGTGGCCGTCGACCGGCTGCCGATGGGCTACCGGTCCACGGAGAACCCCGTCACCGCGGTCACGAGCGCCGACCTCGCCTACGCCATCTACACCTCCGGCACCACCGGTACACCCAAGGCGGTACTCGTCCCGCACCGTGCCGTGGACAGCTTCCGGGAGGAGGTGAGCGCACGCCACTTCGGGACTCCCGGCACCGCACGCGAAGGCGTCCTGTTCCTGGCCAACTACGTGTTCGACTTCTCCGTCGAGCAGTTGGCGCTGTCGGTACTGAACGGCCACACACTCATCGTGCCGCCGGACTCACCCGCCCACGACGACGCCTTCTACGACTACGCGAACCACGCCGAGCTGACGTACCTGAGCGGCACGCCCACGCAGATCCAGCAGTTCGACCTGTCCAGGCTGACGCGTCTGCGGTGCGTGCTCGTCGCGGGCGAGGCGTTCCACGAGCGCCACTTCGAGAAGATCCGCAGCGAGTTCTCCGGCCCGATCGTCAACGCGTACGGCACCACGGAGACCGCCGTGTACAACACGGTCCGGCGCTTCGGGCCCGGCGAGCGCCACCGCAACGACCTCGGCCGGCCACTCGGCAACACCCGGCTGTACGTGCTCGGCGACGCGATGAAGCCGCTGCCCCGCGGCGCGGTCGGCGAGCTGTACCTGGCCGGCGAGTGCGTCACGGACGGATACCTGAACCGGCCGGAGCTCACCAGCGAACGGTTCCTGCCGAACCCGTTCCGCACCGAGGCCGAGCGCCGTGAGGGCAGGTACCCGGTGCTCTACCGGACCGGCGACCTCGTCCGGCGCACCGCCGGCGGAGAGCTGCGGTACCTGGGGCGCAACGACGCTCAGGTGAAGATCCACGGCCTGCGGATCGAACCCGGTGAGGTGGAGGCGGTCCTGGCCGGCTGCCCGGGCGTGCGCGAGTGCGCCGTCGTCGCCGCGGCGGACGACCGTTCGCCGGACGGCAGGCGGCTGGTCGGGTACTACGTGGCGGACGGCGAGGCGGACGAGGAGGAGATCCACGCCACCCTGAGGGCGAAGCTCATGCCCGGCATGGTGCCGTCGCTGCTGGTGCGCATGGACCGGCCGCTGCCGATGACCGTCAACGGCAAACTCGACACCAAGGCGCTGCCGCAGGCCGGTCTCCCGGCGCGCCGGGCGCCCTACGCGGCTCCGCGCAACCGTACCGAGGCCCGGCTGTGCCGGCTGTGGAGCGCGCAGCTGCCCGGGGGCACGGTCGGCATCGACGACGACTTCTTCCGTTCCGGCGGTGACAGCATCGGGGCCCTGCACCTGGCGAGCCGGGTGCAGCGGGAGGTCGGGCGCAAGGTCGGCGTCAAGGACGTCTTCGACTTCCCCACCGTGCGGAAGCTGGTCGACAACGTGCTGAGCCGGCCGGCCGGCGAGCACGGCTCGGACGGGGACCGGCACGAGGAGCCCGAGCAGGGCTCGCTGCGCGGCGACTGCCCGCTGCTGCCGGTCCAGGAGTGGTTCTTCGCCAAGCCCCTGGTGGACCGCGCCTGGTGGAACCACAACTTCGCCGTCAGGACACCGCCGCTGGAGGTGGCGAGGCTGCGTAGGGCCCTGGCACGGCTGGCCGGCCACCATGACGCGTTCCGGCTGCGGTACTCCGGGTTCGACGCCGGTGCAGGAGAGGTCACCCAGACCTACGCGGACGGCGACCCGGGCGTCGTCCTGCACGAACTCGACGTGAGCGGCCTCGGGGAGGAGGAGGTCGGCAGGCACCTCGCGAAGTGGCAGAGCGGTTTCGACCTGGCGCACGGCCCGACCGCCTGCGCGGCCTACCTGCACGGTTTCGCCGACGGCGGCGCGAGGGTCTGGTTCGCCCTGCACCATCTGATCGTGGACACCGTCAGCTGGCACATCCTCGCGCAGGACCTGGAGATCCTCTACCACGGCGGTGAGCTGGAGGAGAAGACGGGCAGCTACCGGCAGTGGGCCCGGGCGCTGCGCCGCTACGCCCCCGACGAGGACGAGCGGCGGCTCTGGGCGGAGATCGGCCGGGGCCTGGCGGCGGCGCCGCCGAGCGAGCTCGCACCCGCCGGGGACGGCACGGTGACCCACCGTGAGGAGTTCGCGCTGAGCCCGTCGGACACCCGGACCCTGCTCACGGAGGCCCACTTCGCGTACGACACCACCATGAACGAGTTGCTGCTCACGGCGACCGGACTGGCGTTGCGGTCCGTCACGGGCCGGGCGACCAACCACGTCACGGTCGAGGGACACGGCCGCGAACGGTTCGAGGGAGCGCCCGACGTACGGGACACGGTCGGATGGTTCACGACGATGTACCCGCTGGCCCTCGCGGTGGACCCGCAGGACCTGGGAAGCAGCGTCCTCAGCACCCGGCAGGCCTGCCGGCGGGTCCCGCACCACGGCGTGGGCTACGGCGCGCTCTTCGGACGGTACGGCGGTGAGCGGGCGCCGCTCGCGCCGGTCGCATTCAACTATCTGGGGCGGTTCTCCGACGGGGAGCGGCAGGCACCGGACGGGGCCGCGGGCTGGCGGCTGGAGGCGGCCACGGCGGGCAGCAACGTCTCCGGCCGCAACCGCGGAGCGGACCAGTTCGCCGTGGACGTCACCATGCGCTGCACCGGCGACCGTCTCGTCACGGTGGTCGACAGCCGGCTGGACCGGTCCATAACCCAGCGGTTCACGAGCGAACTGAAGGCGTGGCTGGAGCAGTTGGCCGCGCACACCGTGGCCGCGTCGCGCGGCGGCGCGCGTCCCGCGCAGGCGGCCCCGCGCACGACGTCCGGGGACGACTTCGAGCCGTACATCCTCGTCGAGGAGGACAACGCCGAGCGCACCCTCTTCGTCTTCCCGCCCGGTGAGGGCGGTGCGGAGAGCTATCTGAGCAACATCGCCCAACGGCTGCCCGGCCACCGGCTCGTGCTGTTCAACAACGTGCATCTGCACTCGCCCATGGGAAGCTTCGAGGAACTGGCCGAGTACTACCTGCGGCACGTGCGGCAGTTGCGGCCGTCGGGGCCGTACAGCTTCCTCGGCTGGAGCTTCGGCGGGGTGCTCGCCCTGGAGGTGTCGTTGCAGCTGGCCCGGGCCGGCGAGAAGGTCGACAACCTGTTCCTCGTCGACTCGTACTTCGGTGTGCGGCAGGCCTCGGCCGCCATCGGGCTGCCCGGCGTCCGGGACATCCTCGATCCGATCAACTACCACTACACGCCGGGCCGGACGGACCTGGAGCGGCTCGGCGCGTGCATCGGGAACCTGGTGATGTTCAAGGCGGGCGAGCCGAACGACATCGTCCTCAACGACCACCAGCGCCGCCTGTTCGAGTTCTATCAGCGGTCGCCGTACAACGGCCTGGACACGCTCCTGCCGGCCGAGTCGATCGAGGTCCACCTGCTGCGCGGGGAGACCCATCACTCGTGGGTGCGCAACGAGCGCCTGGTCGCCGGCATGTGCGAGCGCATCTCGGCGTCGCTGCCGGATGCCCGATGAACAGGCCGCCTGTCCACGCGAAAACCACGGAGGGTGCCATGCCCATTCTGATGCCGTCGGCAGAGGTTCCGACGATCGACGTCTCACCGCTGTTCGGTGACGACGCGAACGACAAGACGCGTGTCGCGCAGGAGATCAACAAGGCGTGCCGGGGGTCCGGCTTCTTCTACGCCGCAGGTCACGGCATCGACGTCCAGCTGCTGCAGGACGTGGTCAACGAGTTCCACCGGACCATGACCGACGAGGAGAAGCACGCCCTGGCGATCAACGCGTACAACAGCAACAACCCCCGTGTGCGCAACGGCTACTACATGGCCGTCAAGGGCAGGAAGGCCGTCGAGTCCTGGTGCTACCTGAACCCGTCGTTCGGCGCGGAGCACCCGATGATCCGGTCCGGGACACCACTGCACGAGGTGAACATCTGGCCGGACGAGGAGCGGCACCCGGGCTTCCGGTCCTTCTGCGAGCGGTACTACTGGGAGGTGTTCGGGCTGTCCAAGGTGCTGATGCGGGGAATGGCACTGGCCCTGGGCAAGCCCGAGGACTTCTTCGACGACCGGTACTCGCAGGCCGACACCCTGTCCGCCGTGTCGCTGATCCGCTACCCGTACCTGGAGGACTACCCGCCGGTCAAGACGGGCCCGGACGGCACGAAGCTCAGCTTCGAGGACCACCTGGACGTGTCGACGATCACCGTGCTGTTCCAGACCGAGGTGCAGAACCTCCAGGTCGAGACGGTGGACGGCTGGCAGGACCTGCCGACGTCCGGGGACGACTTCTTGGTGAACTGCGGTACCTACATGGGGTACCTGACGAACGACTACTTCCCGGCGCCGAACCACCGCGTGAAGTTCGTCAACGCCGAGCGGCTGTCCCTGCCGTTCTTCCTCCACGCCGGGCAGAACACCGTGCTGGAGCCGTTCGCCCCTGAGGGCACCGGCGGCAGGGAGCTCAACCCGCCCATCTCGTACGGCGACTACCTCCACGACGGATTCCACGCGCTGATCGCCAAGAACGGCCAGACCTGAGACCTGAGACCTGGGCCCAGGGGGCCGGTCCGGCGAGTTGCGTCCGGCCGGGCCGGGGCGCGGAGGACCGTTCGGTCACCGCGCCCCGGCCGGTTCGGTTCTGTCGGATTCCTGCGTTCTGCCTCCCTCGCGCGGTCAGCCTTCGTAGAGCGTCAGTACGGCGCCGTCGACCTCGATCCGGCGTCCCGCGCGCATGCCGTTGCGGCGAAGCGTCTCCAGGCACTTGCGGAACAGGACCAGTTCGTCGGCGTCCAAAATGGCGGCGGCCAGGTCCAGGAGCTCGGCGAGCGCCTCGTCGGTGAGTACCTCGGGCAGCTCGCCGGACAGCAGAACGACCGATTCTCCGGCGGGCCCTCGGACCACGGCCGTGGTCGGTCCGCCATGCACGAACAACACATCTCCCCCTGGGAGCCCGGGGTCGTGCGGCTCTCGCGCCTCGGGCAGACGAGAGACTAGCGGCGGATCTCGACGGTTTTCGGGCCGTCTGCATTCTTTTTCCGAGATGGCGGGAGTTCGGCCATCCGGTGTCACCGGACGGTCGCGCCGCGGTGCCGGCCCGGTCACTTCTCCCGCGAGGAGCGGTCCAGCAGCGACTCCACCAGCGCGGCCACATGGCGGCGGTCGTCCGCCGACAGTTTCTGCACACTGGCGATGAGCACGTCGACCTCGGGGTCGGCGGAGCGGAGGACCACGCCGTCGGCGGCCGGGTCCGAAGCGGGACCGTAGACGTGGATGCCGCAGGCCTCGGCGGCGGCGCGGCGCACCGTGTCCAACGACAGCTCCAGCCCCTTGGACAGCCCCTCCAGGGTGGCCGGCTGGGGCATGCGGACCACGCGCTCGGCGGTGGCCAGGTGATAGACCGTGGAGCGGGGGATGTCGCCGCGGCGCGCCACGTCGCCGTAGGACCAGCCCTTGTGGTCGAGGCGCTCACGGATCAACTGCTGCAGTGCGTTGGCCACTGATGGTCACTTCCTGCTCGCCGCCTGACGGAACCCACGGAATCCCTGCACGTAGCGCCCGATTCTACGGGCGTCCGCCCGAACGGCCGAGAGGTGGATTCCCGGAACGGGTTGCGCGAGGGGTGCGCGAGGCCCTAGTGTCCAATCTCGTTGGACAGCTCGTCCGACCAAGTTGGACAGAGTCCGGGGGGAACCTGACTCGGTCCGACCGGAAATGTCTATCCCTGAGGGGGAATCGATCATGATGGACGCCCACGAGCTTGAGGCCGAGTCCGCGGAGCTGCTGCCGGGCCGTGAGGCCCTCGGCCGTCTGAAGTTCAGCTTCGGCAAGACGGTCAACGTCACCAAGCACGTCGCCAACATCTCGGCGCACAACGAGTCCGCGGCCCTGAACGACCACTCCGCGTGGTCGGTGGCCGACTCCGGTGCCGGCCAGACCATCAGCGTCTCGCAGTAACGCCCGCCTCCAGCCGAACCCATCCCTGAAGACCCGAAACACCCGAAAGGACATCCGTCATGAGCATGGACATGCACGAGCTGGACACCGAGTCCGCGGAGCTGCTGCCGGGCCGTGAGGCCCTCGGCCGTCTGAAGTTCAGCTTCGGCAAGACGGTCAACGTCACCAAGCACGTCGCCAACATCTCGGCGCACAACGAGTCCGCGGCCCTGAACGACCACTCCGCGTGGTCGTCCGCCGAGTCGCAGGCCGTCCAGAGCATCACCGTCAACCAGTAGCGGCACCGCCGCCACGACGGCCACGGGGGCGGATCGCGCGGGGGGACACGACGCGGTCCGCCCCCGAAGCACCGGGGGAAACGGGGCGGGTGGGGCGAGGGGGAGGACTGGCAAGGACGTGGGGGGAGACCACATGACGGTGCTCGGAGACGGGACCGCGGCGCTGTACGACACGGGGCCGGTCCCGGGACCCGGCGGCTGGCCGGTGACCTACGAGCAGGTGGCGACGGGCAGCCTGCCGGTGATCGAGGCGCCGTCGCCGCTGGTGCCGCGGCTGAGCGCGGGGTTGCAGCTGCACGGCGAGTACCAGGGCTCCGGTTTCACCGAGCCCAAGTACATCGCCCGTCGGGGGGACGGGCAGGTCGTGCAGCTGTCGCGGCTGCTGTACCTCGTCGCCTCGTCCATCGACGGGAGCCGCGACGTCGAGACCATCGCCCACCGCGTGAGCGCCCGGTTCGGCCGGGAGGTCAGCGGCGACAACGTCCGCTACCTCGTCGAGAACAAGCTCGAACCGCTCGGCGTGACGGTCCCGGAGGGCCAGGAGAGCGAGGAGGTCGACGCCCCGCGCTCCGACCTGCTGCTGGCCCTCAAGGGCCACCGGGTGATCTTCAACGAGCGCCGTACGGCGAAGATCGCCCGGGCCCTGTCCTGGCTGCACCGGCCGGCCGTGGTCGTCCTCGTGCTGGTCTCGGCGCTCGTCATGGACGTCTGGCTGTTCGGCTTCTTCGGGGCGATCGAGCCCGTACTGGAGGTGCTCGACCAGCCGGTCCTCATCCTCATCGTCTTCGTCCTCACCGTGGCCTCGCTCGTCTTCCACGAGTTCGGCCACGCCTCCGCCTGCCGGTACGGAGGCGCCCGCCCCGGATGCATCGGCTGCGGGCTCTTCCTCATCTGGCCGTCGATGTACACCGACGTCACCGACGTCTACCGGATCGGACGCGCGGGGCGGCTGCGCACCGACCTGGGCGGCGTGTACTTCAACGTCGTCTTCATGCTGGCCATGGCCGGGGCGTACTTCGCCACCGGGGCACAGTTCTTCCTGGCCACGGTCTACCTCGGGCACTTCGAGATCCTGGAGCAGCTGATGCCCGCCGTCCGCCTGGACGGCTACTACATCCTGGGCGACCTCGCCGGGGTGCCCGACCTGTACGGCAAGATCAAGCCGATCCTGCTGAGCCTGGTACCGGGGGCCAAGGGACAAACGGCCCGCCGGGAGGTCGCGGGGCTGAAGAAGTCGGCGCGCGCCATCGTCGCCACCTGGGTGCTGACGATGGTGCCCCTGCTCGTCGGCGAGCTCGGCTACGCGCTGTGGAACCTGCCGCGGATCATCGCCACGATGACCCGGTCGCTCACGGAGCAGCTGGTCGGCACCGGCGCGGCGTTCGTGGACGGGCGCATCGTCGAGGGCCTGGTCGGGGTGATCGGCTGCGTCATGTTGCTGTGCCCGATGGCCGGCGTGATCTATCTGTCCGTCAAACTGGCCGGCCGCATCCTCCGGGCCGCGAACCGGTCCACGGCGGGCCGGCCGGTGCTGCGGGTGGCGCTGTGCGCGGTCGCGCTGGCCGGTCTGACGGGGCTCAGCTACGCGTGGGTGTCCGGGCTGACCCCGCAGCCGCTGCCGAAGAAGCCGCCGATCGCCCCGATCCTGCAGCCCGGGGTGTCGACACAGGAGCCGGGACCACGGCACGCGTCGACGCCCGACGGGCCGGCGTCGGACGGTGCGCGGGGCGGGGCGTCGGTGTCGCCGTCCGGGCCGGCGGGCGCCGCCGGGTCGGCGAGGCCGGGCCACAGTCCCTCGGGCGCCGCGTCCAGCAGCGCGTCGGCGTCGGCCGGGGCGTCGGCGTCGGCCTCGGGGAAGCCGAGTTCGTCGGTGTCCTCGCGGCCGACGAGCAAGGGCACGGCCGGGTCGCCCGTGCCGTCGTCGTCCCCTGGCGGGGGCGGTCCCGCGCCGGAGCCCTCGCCCACGCCGTCGGAGAGCGTGCCGGTGTCGCCGCCGGCGAGTCCTACGCCGCCGCCGGTCAGTGAGTCACCAAGTCCGGTGGCGTCCTGAGAGGCGCCGGCGAGTCAGCGCCGGCCGGTGCCGGGGCCGGGTCGCGCCGCCGCACGACTGCCCGCGGATCACGCATACGTACCTCTCTATCCACCGCAGGAGAACCATGAACGTCCATCGCAAACCACGTTCCTCCACCAGGCCGTTCACCCAACGGGCCGTACGCATCGGCCTGTTGGCCGCCGGTGTCGCCGGGGTGGCCACAGCGGTGCCGGCCCAGGCCGCCACCGCCGCGCCGCACGCGGCCGTAGCGTCGGACCACGTGTTCACTCATGCCGACCGGGCGCACCACACGCAGGCGGAGGACTCGTTCACCGTCCGCCAGTTCGGCACGGTCAACGCCGCCGCCGTACGCAACCAGGCCAACGCGGTCTCCGCCGGATGCTCGGCCGACGACGCGTGCCGTTCGGTGGCACTGTCCTTCCAGATCGTCACCATCGCCGGGGAGCACACGCACCTGAACGCGGTGAACCTCAGCGACGCGGCGAACAAGAAGTGCACCGGGTGCCAGACCCTCGCCGGGGCCTACCAGTTCGTCGTGTCCACGCCGTCCCCGTTCACCCTCGACGACACGGCCCGGCGGCAGCTCGCCGACATCCATCGCCGGCTGGACGAGCTGACCCGGTCCTCGCTCCCGGCCGCCGACCTGAAGTCGCAGGTCGACGGTCTCGCCGCCGAGGTAACCGGCGTCCTGCACGACGCGGCGGCGCACGCCCCCAAGGGCGGCGCCCAGCCCGAGGTGACCCTGCACCGCCAACTGGACGGCTGGCCGGGCCACTGACCGCGCCGTAAGCCGCTCCCTCCTGGTCGGCCGCCGTGCCCGCGACCTCTGCTCGCGCGGGCCCGGCGGCCGGCCGCTTTCGCGCCGGGACCGTGTGACGGACCCGGTCCGGGCGGTGTGACGGACCCGGCTCGGACGGTGTGCCGGGCCCGGTCCGGGCCGCGTGCCGGGCCCGGTGATCTCCGGCTGATTCCGGACGTGTCGCAGGTTGGTCATGAATGGGGGCGCGCATGGCTGGGAATCACCCGCCCGCGTAGCGTGTTCGCCAGCAGGACGAGGGAAAGATCCTCCGCAGGTATTAGGATCGATCCTTTGCCTTTCCATTACTCTTGAGGCCAAGGCTGCGCCGTGCGGCCACGGAGGAGTGAGATGAGGAGCAGAAACCCGGTCTTCTCGCGACGGGGGTTCAGCCGCGACAACGGCTACGCGGGCTTCGGCACCGCGCCGCAGGCCGGGGGCCCCGCTGTCGGCACGCAGGGCAATCCGTATGCGCAGGGCAACCCCTATGCCCAGCCGAGCGGCACCCCCTACGCGCAGAACCCTTACGCTCAGAACCCCTACGCCCAGCAGGACCTGCAGTACGGCGCGCCGCCGCAGGCCCCGGCCACCACCGGCCGGATGACGATGGACGACGTCGTCGTGCGCACGGCCTCCACACTCGGTGTGCTGGTCGTCACCGCGGCGCTCGCCTGGGCGCTGCTGCCGGTCGACAACGCCCACATCAGCCGGTCCTACGGCCTCGGGGTCGGCGCCGCGCTGATCGCCATGGTCCTGGGCTTCGTGCAGTCCTTCAAGCGCAAGGCCTCGCCCGCGCTGATCCTCACCTACGCCGCGTTCGAGGGCGTCTTCCTCGGCGTCCTGTCGAGCATCGTCGACAACCGCATCGCCAGTGGCGCGGCCATGCAGGCCGTGATCGGCACGATGGCGGTCTGCGCCGCCGTGCTGGTGGCGTACAAGGCGGGCTGGATCCGCGTCAACCGCCGGTTCTACGGCTTCGTGATGGCGGCCGCGCTCGGCTTCGTGCTGCTGATGGCGGTCAACCTGCTGTTCGCGGTGTTCGGCGGCGGTGACGGCCTCGGCTTCCGCAGCGGTGGCCTCGGCATCTTCTTCGGTGTCGTCGGCATCATCCTCGGCGCGTGCTTCCTCGCCCTGGACTTCAAGCAGGTCGAGGACGGCATCGCCTACGGTGCCCCGCGCGAGGAGGCCTGGCTCGCGGCCTTCGGCCTCACGCTGACGCTGGTGTGGATCTACATGGAGTTCCTGCGGATCCTCGCGATCCTCAACCAGAACGACTAGGGCCCGCCCACGCGAAAGGGCCCCGGGCGCTCATGCGGCTACCGCCGCGTGGCCCGGGGCCCTTCGTCGTATCAGCACGTCGTCGTGTCAGCGCTGCTCCACACCGACCTGATCCCCCGGACAGGCCCTAGAGCAGTTTGCGCGCGGCCCTCCTCAGGTCGTACTCGTGAATGATCGCCTTGGCGTGGCCGTACGCGAGGTTGTGCTCGGCGCGGAGCCAGCTGACCTTCTCCTCGAAGCGGAGAGCGGGGCCTTCTTCGACGGTGCGCAACCAGTCGGAGACTTCACGACCGGTGCAGTGGGGGATACGGGCGAGCAGATTGCGATGGGTCTCTTCGGAGAAGACTTGGGACATCGGCGCCTCCGGACGCATTCGATGAAGCCGGTCCTTCACGTCACCGTGCCTGAGTGTTGGCGTATTGGCAACAGTCCTGCTGCGACGCGTAATCTCGCGGGCGTGGTTGACACGACACCTCTGACCCGTGCAGTGGATCACTTCGCCGACCGTCTCCGGGCCGCTCCACAGAGCCGGCTGCAACGCAGCGCGGCGGGCGAGGCGCTGGGCCTGGCCCGGGAGATGGCCCGGCGGGCGCAGCTCAGGGAGGACCCCGCGGCCGTGCCCCGCGAGATGCCCGACGCCGGGATGTTCGCGGTCGCGGACCAGGTCACCGTTGCCGCGCACGATCTGGCGCTCGTACTGGACAGCGAGGCCGAGGTGGAGGAGGCGGTGCGGCTGGTGGAGGAGGCGCAGAAGCGCGCGGGCGTCTGACGGCCCGCTACAGCGAGGCGATCACCCGGTCCGCCAGGATGTACACGTTCTCCTCGCCGCAGGCGAAGGTGAGGGCGTAGGCGCCGGAGACACCGGAGCCGCCGAGCAGGACCGGGCTCTGGCCGGCGCGCAGTGCGGCGGCCAGGCGCTCGGCGGTCTCACGGTGGCCCGGGGTCATGCACAGCGTCGTGCCGTCCGCGAAGACGTAGACGTCCAGGGTGCCCAGCGGGCCCGGCCGTACGTCGGCCAGCTCCACCCGGGAGTCGGCCAGCTCCTCCAGCGTGGCCACCGTGCGCTCGTGGTCGCCGGCGACCGGCGACGGGGACGGGGTGAACTCCGGGTGGGAGGGGTGGCGGCGGCGGGCCGCGGCCAGCTCCGGCGACTCCCCGGAGTACTCGTCGGCCTCCGGGCCGGTCTCGGTCACCGGTTCCAGGTGCTCCAGGCCCGTGAAGTCGGCCTGGCGCGGCAGGAACGGCTCGTTGTCGGGCAGGCCCAGCAGGGTGGGCGCGTCCGCCGCGTCACGGGCCTCCTGGGCGGCCCAGAACGCCCGGGCCTCGGCCAGCTCCCGCTCCCGCTCCTCGGCGAGCGCCTGGGCCACGGCGGCCCGTATCTGCTCGGCGTCGGTGTGGTTGCGGGCCGCGGGCAGGAGGGCGCGGGTGGCGGCGGCGTGCTGCTCGGCGAGCTGGGCGTGCAGGGCCGCGACCTGGCGGCGCAACACCATCAGGGTGCGCAGGACGGCGACGCCCACGGCGCCGGTGGCGGCCGTGGTGAGCAGCAAGGCGATCGGCATGGCGCTCACTGACGTACTCCCGGGTTCAAGGTCGACCCCCGACTTCCTACATCAGCTTGAAGGGCGGACCAACCAGCTGTCAGTGCGTAACGTCACGAACCGGACAGGAACTCGGCCCCGCTGTCCACTGGCGAAACACCTCTGACCTGCTGAATCCCTCCCCTGGGGGAGATAGGTCACATCCTGGGGGAGATTGGATCACAGAACGGCCCGGAATCCAGTGGTTTCTTGGAATCCGGGCCGTTTGCTCACGCTCGGTGCCACCGTCGCCACGGGCCGTCCCGGGGGCGGGCCTTCGGCGGCGGGTGGGTGAGCGGGTGAGCGGGTTCAGCGGGGGATGAGCGGGTTCAGCTGAGGCGCTCGATGACCATCGCCATGCCCTGGCCGCCGCCGACGCACATCGTCTCCAGGCCGAACTGCTTGTCGTGCCACTGCAGGGAGTTGATGAGCGTGCCGGTGATGCGGGCGCCGGTCATGCCGAAGGGGTGGCCGACGGCGATGGCGCCGCCGTTGACGTTCAGCTTGTCGAGGTCCACGCCGAGGTCGCGGTAGGAGGGGATCACCTGGGCGGCGAAGGCCTCGTTGATCTCGACCAGGTCGATGTCCTCGATGGTCAGTCCGGCCCGCCTGAGGGCCTGCTGGGACGCCTCGACCGGGCCGAGGCCCATGATCTCCGGGGAGAGGCCGGAGACGCCGGTGGAGACGATGCGGGCCAGCGGGGTCAGGCCGAGCTCGCGGGCCTTGGTGTCGGACATGATCACGAGCGCGGCGGCACCGTCGTTGAGCGGGCAGCAGTTGCCCGCGGTGACGAGCCCGTCGGGGCGGAAGACCGGCTTGAGGCCCGCGACGCCCTCCATGGTGACGCCCGGCCGCGGGCCGTCGTCCTTGCTGACCACCGTGCCGTCGGGGAGGGTGACCGGGGTGATCTCCCGCTCCCAGAAGCCGCTCTTGATGGCCTCCTCGGCGAGGTTCTGCGACCGTACGCCGAACTCGTCCATCTCCTGCCGGGTGACGCCCTTCCAGCGGGCGAGGTTCTCGGCCGTCTGCCCCATCGTGATGTACGCGTCCGGGACCAGGCCGTCCTCACGCGGGTCGTGCCAGGTCGTGCCCTCCTGCTGGGCGACGGCGGCGGTACGGGCCTCGGCCTCGGCGAAGAACGGGTTGCGCGTGTCCGGGAGGCTGTCGGAGTTGCCCTTGGCGAAGCGGGAGACCGTCTCGACACCGGCCGAGATGAACACGTCGCCCTCGCCCGCCTTGATGGCGTGCAGGGCCATACGGGAGGTCTGCAGCGACGAGGAGCAGTAGCGGGTGATGGTGCAGCCGGGCAGGTGGTCCATGCCCATCTGCACGGCGACGATCCGGCCGAGGTTGTTGCCCTGCTCACCGCCGGGCAGGCCGCAGCCGAGCATCAGGTCGTCGATGTCCCTGGGGTCCAGTTCGGGGACCTTCGCGAGCGCGGCCTGGATGATCGTGGCGGTGAGGTCGTCGGGGCGCAGGTCCTTGAGGGAGCCCTTGCCGGCGCGGCCGATGGGGGAGCGGGCGGTCGAGACGATGACGGCTTCGGGCATCACGGCTCCATTGGCGAAAGTGCGAGGGATGGGCAGGGCCGAGTGGGAAGTTACCCGTACGTATGCGCGGGGTCACGGGTGTCGGGGTGTGATCCTGGCCGCAACTTTCTAAGCGCTTGCTTTCCGGGTGGGAGGCGCAGGCGTAAAAGAACGCAGGCGGAAGGAGCGTACGTCCGCGGGTCCCGCCCCGGGAGGCTCCCGGCGACGCAGGGCGAGGGCGAGGGCCCGGATCAGCGCTGATCGGCGCGGAACGTCCAGGAACGGCGCGGAACGTCCAGGAACGGCCCGGAACGGCCCGGATGGGCCCGGATCAGGGAGACGGCGTCACTGGTGCACGTTCCGGCTCCGGCACCCTCCTCCTCCGCCGCCGCTTGAGCAGTGCCCACGGTCCTCGCGGACCCGTCGGCAGCGCCGCCGTGACCTCCGTGCCGGCCTCCGACGCCGCCTCGGCCGCGGCCCGGGCCACCGGCAGGAAGCCCTCCCGCCGCGAGGCGTCCGGCCGCTCCTCCTCCGCCGGCCACAGGCCCAGCGTCGCGCACACGGTCGGCAGGACCGCCATCGCCGCGGTGGCGTAGCCCTCCGCGGAGGGGTGGTAGTTGTCGGGGCCGAACAGCTCCCGGGGGTTGGCCGCGAACTCCGGGCCGAGCAGGTCGCCCAGTGACACGGTGCGGCCCCCCTGCTCCACCACCCCGATCGTCTGGGCCGCCGCCAGCTGGCGCGAGGCCCGGCGGGCCAGCCAGCGCAGCGGCTGCTGGACCGGCTCGATCGTGCCGAGGTCGGGACAGGTGCCCACGACGACCTCGGCGCCCGCCGTACGCAGGCGCCGAACGGCCGCCGAGAGGTGCCGTACGGAACGGGTCGGTGGCATCCGGTGCGTGACGTCGTTGGCGCCGATCATGATCACGCAGACGTCCGGCACCCGGGCCGGATCCGCCAGCACCAGCGCCACCTGCCGGTCCAGGTCGTCGGACTGGGCGCCCGGGAGAGCCACGTTGCGCATCTCCACCGGACGTTCCGCCACCGCCGCCAGGCCCGACGCCACCAGCGCGCCCGGTGTCTGCCCGGCCCGGTGGACGCCCTGGCCCGCGGCAGTGGAGTCGCCCAGCAGCCACAGCTTCAGGGGTGCTTCGCCGGGAGTGGCGTAGCCACGGCCGTACAGCCCGTCCGCCACCGGCACGCGGTTGTCCGTGCCGTTGCCCACGTGGCGCTTGGCCATCTGCACCTCGGCCAGTAACAGACCGACGGCGGCCACGCCGGCCAGGCCGATCCCCCCGCCGCCGTACGCGGCGCCGGCCGCGATCCGCCGGGCCACCCTCGCCCTCGACATGCTCGTCATGCCTCGCCGCCACCTCCTCGTAGCCGTACATCCACTCCTTGCCCCGTACCGACCGTCGTCCAATCTCAACGGGGAGTGAACGCCCGTCCCCGCCGCGCGCCTGGCCTTAGGCTGGCGGAACCACTACGACCACATCTTTTGCAGCGACCGGAGACAACGGTGCACTTCCACGACTCGATGATCAGCCTCGTCGGCAACACCCCGCTGGTGAGGCTCAACAACGTCACCAAGGGCATCCAGGCGACCGTCCTGGCCAAGGTGGAGTACTTCAACCCGGGCGGCTCCGTGAAGGACCGCATCGCCCTGCGCATGATCGAGGCGGCCGAGCAGAGCGGCGAGCTCAAGCCCGGCGGGACGATCGTCGAGCCGACCAGTGGGAACACCGGTGTGGGGCTGGCCATCGTGGCGCAGCAGAAGGGCTACAAGTGCATCTTCGTGTGCCCGGACAAGGTCTCCACCGACAAGATCAACGTGCTGCGCGCGTACGGGGCGGAAGTGGTGGTGTGCCCGACGGCGGTGGCGCCCGAGCACCCCGACTCCTACTACAACGTCTCCGACCGGCTCGTGCGGGAGACCCCGGGCGCCTGGAAGCCGGACCAGTACTCCAACCCCAACAACCCGCTTTCGCACTATCACTCCACCGGCCCCGAGCTGTGGGAGCAGACCGAGGGGAAGATCACCCACTTCGTGGCCGGCGTGGGCACCGGCGGCACCATCTCCGGGACCGGGCGCTACCTCAAGGACGTCAGCGACGGCACGGTCCAGGTCATCGGCGCCGACCCGGAGGGGTCCGTGTACTCCGGCGGCTCCGGGCGGCCGTACCTCGTCGAGGGCGTCGGTGAGGACTTCTGGCCGACCGCCTACGACCGCGGCGTCGCGGACGAGATCGTCGCCGTGTCGGACAAGGACTCCTTCCAGATGACCCGGCGGCTGGCCAAGGAGGAGGGCCTGCTGGTCGGCGGCTCCTGCGGCATGGCCGTGGTGGCGGCGCTGCGGGTCGCCGAGCGGCTCGGACCGGACGACGTCGTGGTGGTGCTGCTGCCGGACAGCGGGCGCGGCTACCTCAGCAAGATCTTCAACGACGAGTGGATGGCCGACTACGGCTTCCTGGAGGACGAGGGCCCGAGCGCCCGCGTCGCCGACGTCCTCAACGACAAGGAGGGCGGCATCCCCTCCCTCGTCCACATGCACCCGGACGAGACCGTCGGCCAGGCCATCGAGGTGCTGCGCGAGTACGGCGTCTCGCAGATGCCGATCGTGAAGCCGGGCGCCGGTCACCCGGACGTGATGGCGGCGGAGGTCGTGGGGTCCGTGGTGGAACGGGAGCTGCTCGACGCCCTGTTCACCAATCGGGCGTCGCTGGAGGACCCGCTGGAGAAGCACATGTCCGCTCCGCTGCCCCAGGTCGGTTCCGGCGAGCCGGTCGCCGACCTCATGTCCGTACTCGGCACGGCGGACGCGGCGATCGTCCTGGTGGAGGGCAAGCCGACCGGTGTGGTCAGCCGTCAGGACCTGCTGGCCTTCCTGGCCAAGGGGGGAAAGCAGTAGTGAACGTCCGGTGAACCGGGCGTATCCGCGGGGAACTTGCGGTGACCTCCGGCTGAGGAGGAGTCGCGGAAGTGGTACGAGCGTGTCACGTTCACGCAGCACCCGCTTAACACGCGTCCGGCACATTGGTGGGTGTCGGCAGGACGGTGGGGGCAGGCCCCCCGTCCCGGCCGGCGCCGAACGGCGCCAAGGACCTCCGGAGCGGCTCCCGGACCTCCATGGACGCCACGGACGCGCAAGCCCGGCCCTGACCCGGCCCGCGTCCCATCGCGGGGACCGCCGTCGTCCCGCCCCCCGGCAACGGGGGAGCGGCGGTCCCCGCGCATTACTTCCCGGCGGGCGGACGCAGAGGCGTTCACTCCTCCCAGTCGCCGTCCCCGGAACTCCTGCCGCGCCGACCGGTGAACAGGCCCGGGTTGGTGCGGGCGGCCTGCATGGCGTTGACGCCGACGATGCCGATCCAGGTGACGATCAGGCCGGGCAGGCCCATGACGGTGCCGATTCCGGACAGCGGCACGGCCAGCACCAACGAGACGATGCCGAAGCCGAAGCGCTCGCCCCAGGAGTCGGTGGCCTTCGGCGACCGGGAGTCGCGGGCCATCGTCATCTGCTGCTCGGCGAGTTGCCGGCGCACCCGGCGCTCCACGGCGCCGTCGATGCGCTGGTCGACCTTCTCCAGGAACGACTCCACCAGCGCGGAGTCGTACTCCTCGCCCAGCTCCCTGCGGGCCTGCAGGGAGGCGTTGAGCTCTTTCTTCAGGTCGGCGTCCCGCGCGTCCATTCCGGTCATGCGTACCAGGCTAGGGAGCGGGCACGCCCGCCGCACTGGGGATAGCCCCCCTGTCCCGGCTGGGACCGGCCCCCGGGGCCGCGGGAAGCACCCCCAGGGACTCCAGCACCCTGCGGTGCCGGTGGCCGACTCCGGTGATGCGGACCTCGATGCCCCGGCCGCGCAGCTCGCCCACCGCGTCCCTCAGCGCCAGCGCGCCCGTCGCGTCCACCGCCGTCAGGCCCGACATACGGAGGTCGACGGCCGAGACGCCGTCGTGCACCTCGGCGAGACTGCGGCGCAGCCGGTGGGCACCCGCGAACAGCAGGGGGCCGTCGAAGCGGTACGTCACCCGGCCCGAGCCGCCGGGCAGTTCGTCGGCGGCGGCCGGGGTGAGCCGGGTCCCGCGCACCGCCGCGCGCAGCGCCAGCAGCACCGAGACGCCGAGCCCGATCAGCACCGCCCGCACCAGGTCCAGGACCAGAGTGGAGGCGGCGGTCAGGACCAGGACCAGGGCGTCCCCGGGGGTCGATCGCGCCATCGCGCGGACCGTGTCCGTCTCCACCGTCCGGACGGCCGTCGCGAGCAGTACCCCGGCCAGTGCGGCCAGCGGAACACGGCCCACCAGCGGGGCCGCCAAGGACACGGTCCCGGCGAGGATCAGGGCGTGGGAGAGCGCCGCCAGGCGGGAGGCGGCGCCGGTGCGGACGTTGACCGCCGTGCGGGCGATCGCGCCCGTCGCCGGGACCCCGCCGAACAGCGGGGCCGTGAGATTGGCGATGCCCTGGCCGAAGAGCTCCTTGCCGGGATCGTGCCGCTCCCCGGGGCGCATGGCGTCGGCGGCGGACGCCGACAGCAGCGACTGCAGGGCCGCCAGCGCGGCGACCGCGGCGGCCGGCGCGAGCAGCGAGGGGACGCGGGAGAGGTCCAGGAAGGAGAGCGAGGGGGCCGGCAGCGTGGCGGGGAGCGTGCCGACGCGGGTGACGTCCACGGGCAGGACCTCCGCGAGCGCGGTCGAGACCGTGACCGCGACGAGCGCGAAGGGCACGGCCGGCTTCCACCGGGCACCGGCGAGCGTCAGGGCGGCCGAACCCACGGCCAGCGCCGGGGCGGTCCAGTGCGGGACCCGCCCGAACTCCGCGGCCGCCCGCGCCGCGACGACGGCGACCTGCTCACCGCGCGGTGCCGGCACACCGAGTGCGGCAGGCACCTGTTGCAGGGCGATCACACCGGCGATCCCGACGGTGAAACCGGCGATGACCGGCGCGGGCACGCAGGCCGTGATGGCCTCCGCCCCGGCCAGGGCCAGCGCCAGCAGCAGCACCCCGGCGATCAGGCCCACAGTGAGGACGCCGTCGGCGCCGTACCGGTGCACGATCGGCACGAGGAGCACCGTGATGGCGCCGGTGGGCCCGCTGACCTGGCGCGCCGAACCGCCGAAGAGTGCGGCGAGGGACCCGGCGACGACCGCGGTGGCGAGCCCCGCGGCGGCACCGAGTCCGCAGGTGACGCCGAAACCCAGGGCGAGGGGAAGGGCGACGGCGGCGACGGTGAGCCCGCACAGCAGGTCGCGGCGCGGCGCGTGGGTCATGGAGCGCAGATCGGTGAGGGAGGGGAGGACGGACAGGGCGCGGGAGTGGTTCATGGCTCCTTCGCGGGGAGTGGGCGAGGAGGGGGAGCGGGTTCAGGGCAGCAGGGTGACGAGCCCGGTGTCGAGGTCGAGGCGTGCCGCCGCGACGTAGGCCGGCCGGAAGGCGGGATCGGCCCGGATCGCGTCGCGCACCCAGGCCGTGTGGGCCCGCATGGTGTGCTCGGCCCAGTCCCCGCCCAGGGCCCGGGTCCGGCGGGCGGCGGGCATGATCTCGTCCACCAGCAGGCCCAGATGGCCGGGCACCGGGGCTCCCGCGCGCAGGTGCTCCAGTGTCGCCGCGACCGCCCCGCAGCGCTCGTGCCCCAGCACCAGCACCAGCGGGATGCGCAGTTCCTCCACCCCGTACTGGATGGAGCCGAGCACCGCCTCGTCCAGGGCCTGCCCGGCCGTCCGTATGCACAGCAGGTCCCCGAGCCCCTGGTCGAAGACCAGCTCCGGTGGCACCCGGGAGTCGACGCAGCCGACGACCACCGCGAACGGATGCTGTGCGGTGGCCAGCAGGTGCCGCCTGTCGCTCCCCTCGTGAGGGTGCGCGGGGCGGCCGGAGGCGTACCGTCGGTTGCCCGCGAGCAGTTCGTCCAGCGCCCCCTTCGGGGTCAGCGGCGGACGAGTGACGGGGGCGGCGGGCGGGGGGCCGGCCGCCGCCGGCGTCGCGGGTGCCGCGGCCAGTGCGCCGACGGCGGTGGCCGTCAGGAAGGCCCTGCGGTTGGAGGCCATGACGCTTCCTCAGGAGTCGTGTGTGCAGCGTCTGTTAACAGTAAGTACATGATGTGTCACTGTGGGTGTTCGTTTAACGACACTTGGTGGATCCCTTGCCCGTCTTGTATGGCCTCATGCAGAGTTCTTGGTGTCTGAATAGGAACTGGTCGGGGAGTACTCTCCCGGGGCGTCGAGGACATCTGGAGGGGGACACGACATGAGCGTGACCGACAGCCCGGCCGCACGGCTGCAGGCGCTCTTCGAGGGGCACCGGCTCACGCCGACCCAGCGGCGCATCGCGCACAGCATGGTGCGGCGGGCCGCCGACGTGCCCTTCCTGTCCAGCGTCGAGCTGGCCGAGCTCGCCGGGGTCAGCCAGCCGTCCGTGACCCGCTTCGCGGTCGCGCTCGGCTTCGACGGCTACCCGGCGCTGCGCCGGCACCTGCGCGAGGTCGCGCCCGCCGAACCGCCGGTGCGGTCGGCGTCGTACAACGAGTACCAGCAGGCCGTCGAGGCCGAGATCGAGAACCTGAAGCAGCTGGCGGAGGCGCTGGCCGATCCGCGGCCGGTACAGAAGGCGGGCCGGATCCTCGCCGCCTCGCGGCCGCTGCCCGTCCTCGGTCTGCGGGCCGCGGCATCCCAGGCCTACGGCTTCGCGTACTTCGCCGCCAAGGTCCATCCGGACGTACGGCTGCTCGACGAGGGCGGCACGATGATCCACGACCGCATCGACGGCGCGGTGCGGGCCGGTGCCTCGGCTTTGCTGTGCTTCGCGCTGCCGCGGCACCCGCGGGAGGTGGTCGACACCCTGGCCTATGCCAAGGATTCGGGGCTGACCGTGGTGACGGTCGCGGACTCGGCCTTCGCGCCGGTCGCGAAGTACGCCGATCTCCTGCTGCCCGCCGCCGTCGGCACCGGGCTCGCCTTCGACACCGCGTGCGCGCCGATGCTGCTCGGCCGGGTCCTGCTGGAGGCGATGTGCGACGACCTGCCGCAGGCACAGGCCCGGTTGGAGGAGTTCGACGCCAAGGCGGCGGCACAGGGGCTGTTCGTGGACTGAGGTGCCCGCTCCCCGGCCGTTCTCAGATTCGTCTCACGAACTGCCGCTGGGGGGTGGGGGGGGGGGGGCGGAGCGGGAGCGCCGGGGGGGGGGGCGCGGCCAACACAACCACCC
>NZ_JBEYZY010000007.1:283372-348557 GCF_040646295.1 Streptomyces sp. NPDC046197
GTTCGGATCACCGCGGATCCGGGGGGATCCGGGGTGATCCGAACGACACCCCCTGGCGGCGCGGGGTCAGACCTCCAGGTCCTCCTCGATCCTCCTCAGCTGGTGCCGGGCCATCGCCAGGTTGGCCCGCTTGGCGTCCAGCGCCAGGTAGAGGAAGAGGCCGTTGCCGCCGCGGCCGCTGATCAGGCGGATCAGGTGGTACTGGTCGGACAGGGTGATCAGGATGTCCTCGATCTGGCCCTTGAGCCCGAGGTGCTCCATGGTGCGCATCTTGGCGCGCACCACGTCGGTGTTGCCGGCGGCTGCGACGTTCAGGTCGAAGGTCTTGCTGCCGCCCATCGTGCCCAGGGCCATGCCGCTGGTGTAGTCGACGAGTGCGACGCCGGTGGCGCCCTCGATGGAGGCGAGACATTCCTTCAGGCAGGTTTCGGTGTTGGCCATGGCCGGTCTCCTTGTTCTCTCAACTTTCAGTGGTGGTAGGCGCGTTGCTGCCAGCGGTGCGTGGCACGCGCGTGGTTCTGGTCCGTGGTGCGGTGGTCCTGGCGGCCGGTTTCGACGCCTTCGCCGACGCCCTGCCGGGGCCTCTGGCCGCGGCCTCGGCATCGACCAGCTCGCCGATGCGGGCGCCGGCCCGGCGGCCCTCCAGGTGCAGACGGCCGACGTTGACCCGGTCCTGGGCGAGCAGGGTGAGCACGGCCGTGCGGCCGGCCGCATACGTCGCGACGTAGCCGTAGACGCCGCGCACCAGCAGTTCGCGCAGTTCGCCCTGGCCGGTCACGTCGGCCATGCGTACGGCGACGCCGAGCGCGGTCGCGGTGAGGGCCGCCACGCCCTCCGGCTCCACCCCCGGGGTGTCATGGGCCAGGACCAGGCCGTCGACGCTCGCGGCGAGGGCGCCGGTGAGCTGGGGGACCCGGGCTCTCAACCGGCGCAGTTCGTCCAGGATTTCGGGCTCGGCTGCCATCCGGGTTCTCCTCTCAAAGGGCCTCCAGCGCATCCCTGAGCCTCTTCAGCAGCGTGATGTGGGGGTCTGTGGTGTAGGCCAACCGCTCGGCGACGGTGGGCGTGTGGGGTTCGGGCTCGCACGGGACCGGCTCCTGGGGCGCCACCAGGCCCGCGGCCACCAGGCGCCTGACGTCCACCAGCGTGTGGAATGCCTGCCTTCCCAGCTCCCGGGCCAGGTCCGTTGCCGTGCGGACTCCGTCGACCCGGTCCAGGACCTTCTGCTGGCGGGCCGTGAGTGCGGGGGCCCTGGTGACGTACGTCCGTACCAGCGGGGCGGTGTCCGGTGTCGCGTCGGGCCAGACGCGGTGCAGCAGTTCGCGGCGGCGCACCGTGGCCCGCTCCAGGTCGGCGACCGCGACGGGGAGGACGGGGCCGACCCGGTGGGCGACGCCGTAGCGGAAGCGGCCCGGCGTGCTGCTCGCGGCCAGGGCGAAGTACGCGGCGTCGTAGAGGGCGCCGAGGTGGCACAGCTGAAGCGCACCCTCGGTCAGGTGGCCGCCCTCGACCAGCAGGCGGGCGGCGCCGCGCCGGTCGTCGGCCCGTGCGACGGCCTGCCGCCAGACCTCCGCGGGCAGCGTGTCGTGGGCTGTGAGCAGGGTGTCCAGGCCGGTTGCGGAGGGGCTCTCGGCGTGCACCACCAAGCCGTCGGCGAGGTAGAGCGTGCCCCCTTCGCGCACCAGGACGCCGGTCGCGCGCTCGGCGGCGAGCCGGGTCAGCATGGGTGACATCCCGTCCCAGGCCCGGTGGGCGGGGGCCGTCTTGTCCCGCACCGGCAGCCGGGGCGGAGGCGTGGTGTCCACCACGGTCATCCCAGCACCAGCCGATCGGCCATCTCGCCCAGCCGTATCCGGGCCAGCGCGAGATTGCCCTCCGCGCGGGTCAGCCACAGATGCAGGAACACGCTGCTGTCGAAGGACGTCTCCACGAACCGCAGCAGGTGATAGCTGTCCCGGTTGCTGACGATCAGGTCCTCGACCGGCGGGCGCTCTCCGCCGGGGTCGTCGGCCGAGGCGAACGCCCCGTGCTCCGCGGCCAGCCGCGCGAGTTCGGCGGCCTCCGCCGCGGTGGTCTCATGGTCGCCGCCCGGGGATTCTCCGACGGTGCCCAGCGCCAGTCCGCTTGTCCAGTCCACCAGCGCGGCGCCTCTGGCACCGGGCAGCCGCATGGCTTCCAGTAGGCACTCGTCGATTCCGGGCACCGTTGTTCCCCTCCCGCCTCGGGGTTCGGCTGAGTGATGCCGACGTTACGCACGGTGTGCGCGGGCGGTGAGGGATCTGGCATTTTCCGGTGGAACATGCGGCCGAGGTACTAGTGTTGGTCGACTGACCCGCTCTTCATACCAATTGCCCGAGGGTCCCCGTGTGCGTCAACGGCGCCCGGACGTGGGGAGGGTGGCGAGGGAGCTCGCGTGCGCCCCTCCCGACTCGGCCACGATCTCGTCGAGCGTCTGCGGCTCCCGCACGGTGGCGAAGGCGACGCCGCCCGAGGGATCGCGGACGAAGCCGTAAATGCCCGGCCGCGCAAGGGAGTTGTAGGCGTAGTGATGGGCGAAGTAGTAGGCGCCGGTGTCCAGCGCCGCCACGTGGTCGCCGGGTTCGAGCAGGGCCAGCGCGCGGCCCTCGGCGAGCAGGTCGCCCGCGAAGCAGGCGGGTCCGGCGACGTCCTGCACCACCTCGGGTCCCGACCTGGGGCGCCCCTCGGCGTCGTACGCGGCGACGCGCAACGGCCACGCCCCCGGCGCGTACACCGTCCGCGTGGCGACCTGCACGCCCGCGTGGGTGACCGCGACCGGCCGCCCGCCGGCGCTCTTGGTGTACTCCACCCGGGCCACCACCGTGCCGTGCTTGGCCAGCAGTGACCGCCCGAACTCGGTGACCAGCCCGTACCGCCCGTCGAACAGCCCCGGCACCGTCTCGCGCAGCAGCCGTGCGTACTGCGCGTACGTCGGCACGGTCGCCTCCGAACCGAAGTTGACCGGCAGCCCGCCGCCGATGTCGAGGGTGTCGATCTGCCGTCGCCCGGCGCGCGCGTTGATCTCCTCGGCGAGCGCGTACGTCTCCGCCACGCCCCGCGCCATCAGCGGCAGCGGGATGCCCTGCGAACCGGTGTGGGCGTGCAGCCGGGTCAGCCACGGGCGGTCCAGACATGCCCGCACCACCCACTCGCGGGCCCCCTCGTCGCGCAGCGCCACGCCGAACTTCGAGGTCGCCGTCGCGGTCGACAGGGCCTCGATGGAACCGCCGCCGACCTGCGGATTCACCCGGATGCCGAGCGGGCCGGGGGTCCCGCCGGGCCGGGCGGAGCCGGGCGAGCGGGGAAGGCCCGGCGCGGACCGCACGAGGGCGTCGATGCGGCCCAGCTCCTGCGGGTTGTCGGCGTTCACGGCGATCCCCGAGGCCAGTGCCTCCCGCAGCTCGGCCGGGGTCTTGGCGGGGGAGTCCAGGACGGTGCGGGAGGGCGGCACCCCGGCCGCCCGGGCCAGCGCCAGCTCACCCGGACTGGCCACCTCGGCGCCGATGCCCTCCTCGTGCAGCAGCCGCAGCACCGGCACGAGCGGGGTCGCCTTGACCGCGAAGGCGTGCAGCACCGCCGTCCCGGGCGCGGCGACCGCCTCGAACGCCGCCCGCAGGGCCGCCGCCGAACTCCGGATGCCCGTGACGTCCAGGAGGCCCACGATGGGGGCCTCCGGGCCGAGCAGCCCCTGCTCCACCGCGGCGCACACCGCCTCGTCCCGCCGCGCGACCCGCTCCCCGTCCGCCTCTTCCTGCGGCCCGGTCCGCGCGCCGTGGGCTCCGTGCCGCGGCGTGATCCGTTCGCCGTCCCCCTCGCCCCGCGGCGGGATCCGGAGGCCGTGCGCCTCGCCCGGCGGCGGGATTCCCTCGCCCCGCGGCGAGATCCCTTCGCCGTGCGCCTCGCTCGTGAGGCCGTCGTGGCCGATGCCCATGCCGTCCTCCGCCCGATCGATGCCCGCAGTCATGCATCCAGCCAAACATGCAGGGTCCCCGAGCAGGTGCGCACCCACGTATTGACTAGTTCTATTCATCGGGTCAGGATGTGAATAACGACAGCAACAATCCATCGGGAGCAATCCGCTAGGAGGCAGACCATGTCAGGACCCCGCCCCGTACGAGCGCCGCGCGGTACGGACCTGAGCGCCCTGGGATGGCAGCAGGAAGCCGCCCTGCGGATGCTCCAGAACAACCTCGACCCCGAGGTCGCCGAGCACCCCGACAAGCTCGTCGTCTACGGCGGCACCGGCAAGGCCGCCCGCGACTGGCGCTCCTTCGACGCCATGGTCCGCACGCTGAGGACGCTGAAGCAGGACGAGACGATGCTCGTCCAGTCCGGCCGCCCCGTCGGCGTCATGCAGACCCACGAGTGGGCCCCGCGGGTGCTCATCGCCAACTCCAACCTCGTCGGCGACTGGGCGAACTGGGAGGAGTTCCGCCGGCTGGAGGCCCTCGGCCTGACCATGTACGGCCAGATGACCGCCGGTTCCTGGATCTACATCGGCACCCAGGGCATCCTCCAGGGCACCTACGAGACCTTCGCCGCCGTCGCCGCGAAGAAGTTCGACGGCACCCTGGCCGGCACCATCACCCTCACCGCCGGCCTCGGCGGCATGGGCGGCGCCCAGCCGCTCGCGGTGACGATGAACGACGGCGTGGCGATCTGCATCGACTGCGACCCGCGGGCCATCGAGCGCCGCATCGAGCACCGCTACCTCGACGTGAAGGCCGACTCGCTCGACCACGCCCTCCAGCTGGCCGTCGAGGCCCGCGACGCACGCCGTCCGCTGTCCGTCGGCGTCCTCGGCAACGCCGCCGAGCTGGTCCCGCAGCTGCTCACCATGGGCGCCCCCATCGACATCGTCACCGACCAGACCTCGGCGCACGACCCGCTGGCGTACCTCCCGCTCGGCGTCGACTTCGAGGACATGGCCTCCCACGCCGCCAAGGACCCGGCCGGCTTCACCACCCGGGCCCGCGAGTCCATGGCCCGGCACGTCGAGGCGATGGTCGGTTTCATGGACGCCGGCGCCGAGGTCTTCGACTACGGCAACTCGATCCGCGGTGAGGCACAACTGGCCGGGTACGACCGGGCGTTCGCCTTCCCCGGCTTCGTCCCCGCCTACATCCGCCCGCTGTTCTGCGAGGGCAAGGGCCCCTTCCGCTGGGCCGCACTGTCCGGTGACCCGGCCGACATCGCGAAGACCGACAGGGCGATCCTGGACCTGTTCCCCGAGAACGAGTCCCTGGCGCGCTGGATCAAGATGGCCGGGGAGCGGGTCCACTTCCAGGGCCTGCCCGCCCGCATCTGCTGGCTCGGCTACGGCGAGCGGGACAAGGCCGGCGAGCGCTTCAACGACATGGTCGCCGGCGGCGAGCTCCGGGCTCCCGTCGTCATCGGCCGGGACCACCTCGACTGCGGTTCCGTCGCCTCCCCGTACCGCGAGACCGAGGCCATGCTCGACGGCTCCGACGCGATCGCCGACTGGCCGCTGCTGAACGCCATGGTGAACGTCGCTTCGGGCGCCTCGTGGGTCTCCCTGCACCACGGCGGTGGCGTGGGCATGGGCCGGTCCATCCACGCCGGTCAGGTCACGGTGGCCGACGGCACCGCGCTCGCCGGGGAGAAGATCCGGCGCGTACTGACCAACGACCCCGGAATGGGCGTCATCCGCCATGTCGACGCCGGGTACGACATCGCGGAGTCGGTGGCCGTGCAGCGCGGCGTGCGGGTGCCCATGCGCGAGGGTGACGAGGCGTGACCCAGCCGCAGCCTGCGACGACCACGGCCCAAAGCTCCGGCGACGGCTTCCACGCCATGTGGCGCGAGCTGGCCCCCATCGGCCGTCACCCGGCCTCCGGAGGCTACCGGCGCTACGCCTGGACCGGCGCCGACGCCGAGTGCCGGGCCTGGTTCCAGGAGCAGGCCGAGGCCCGCGGACTCGCCTACGAGGTGGACCGCAACGGCAACCAGTGGGCCTGGCTCGGCGACCCGGCCGCCGGAGACGCCGTCGTCACCGGGTCGCACCTGGACTCCGTGCCCGACGGCGGGGCCTTCGACGGGCCCCTCGGCGTGGTGTCGTCCTTCGCCGCGCTGGACGAACTGCTCGGCAGGGGAGCCCGGTTCACCAGGCCCCTCGGCGTCGTCAACTTCGGCGACGAGGAGGGGGCCCGGTTCGGGCTCGCGTGTGTCGGGTCGCGCCTGACCGCCGGACAGCTGACCGTCGAGCAGGCGCACCGGCTGACCGACGCGGACGGGGTGACGCTGCCGCGGGCCATGGCGGCCGCCGGGTTCGACCCCGAGGCCATCGGCCCGGACCCCGAGCGCCTCGCGCGGATCGGGGCCTTCGTCGAGCTGCACGTGGAGCAGGGGCGGGCGCTGGACCTCACCGGGGACGCCGTGGGCGTCGCCAGTGCCATCTGGCCGCACGGGCGGTGGCGGTTCGACTTCCTGGGCGAGGCCAACCACGCCGGCACCACCCGGCTGGCCGACCGCCGCGACCCGATGCTGCCCTACGCCGAGACCGTGCTGGCCGCCCGCCGCGAGGCCGCGCTCGCCGGTGCCGTCGCCACCTTCGGCAAGATCGCCGTCGAGCCCAACGGTGTCAACGCGATCCCCTCCCTGGTGCGCGGATGGCTCGACTCCCGCGCCGCCGACCAGGAGAGCCTGGACCGGGTGGTCACAGGGATCGAGAACGCGGCCCGCGAGTACGCGACGACCCACGGCGTCGACCTCGACGTGGTCCGCGAGTCGTTCACGCCCGTCGTCGAGTTCGACCACGCCCTGCGCGACGAGCTCGCCCGCCTCCTGGGCAAGGACACCGAACTGAAGGTCCCGGTGCTCGGCACCGGAGCCGGACACGACGCCGGGATCCTCTCCGCGAGCATCCCGACCGCCATGCTGTTCGTACGCAATCCCACCGGCGTCTCGCACTCCCCGGCCGAGTTCGCGGCCGAGGACGACTGCGTGGCCGGGGTGCACGCACTCGCCGACGTACTGGAAGGGCTGGCCTGCAGGTGACGCAGACGCACACAGGGACGTACTGGCTGGAGCACGCCTGGCTCGACACGCACGTCGAGCCCGGTGTGGCGCTCGACGTACGGGACGGCCGCATCGCCGCCGTCCGCACGGACGTGACCGCCCCGCCACCCGGCGCCGAGGTGCTGCGCGGACTCACCCTGCCCGGGCTCGCCAACGCCCACAGCCACGCCTTCCACCGGGCCCTGCGCGGCACCGTCCAGGTCGGCTCCGGGACCTTCTGGACCTGGCGTGAGGTCATGTACGCCACGGCCGACCGGCTCACCCCCGAGAACTACCACGCACTGGCCCGGGCGGTGTACGCCGAGATGGCGCTGGCCGGGGTCACGGCGGTCGGCGAGTTCCACTACGTCCACCACGCGCGGGGCGGCACCCGGTACGCCGAGCCGAACGCGATGGGCGAGGCCCTCGTCGCGGCCGCCGCCGAGGCCGGCATCCGCATCACCCTCCTCGACACCTGCTACCTCTCCTCCGGCTTCGGGCAGCCGCCCAACTCCCACCAGCTCCGCTTCTCGGACGGGACCGCCGAGTCCTGGGCCGAACGCTGTTCACTTCTCAAGGAACAAGATCACGCGAGGATCGGGGCCGCCGTGCACTCCGTGCGGGCCGTGCCCGCGCGCGAACTGGCGACCGTGGCGCGGTGGGCCGAGGAGCGGCGGGCCCCGCTGCATGTGCACCTGTCGGAGCAGACCGCGGAGAACGAGGCCTGCCAGGAGGCCCACGGCCGCACCCCGACCCAACTCCTGGCCGACCACGGCGTGCTCGGCCCGCGCACGACCGGCGTGCACAACACGCACCTCACCGACCAGGACATCGCACTGATCGGCGGCTCCGGCACCGGCACCTGCATGTGCCCGACGACCGAACGGGACCTGGCCGACGGCATCGGACCCGCCCCCGCCCTCCAGCGCGCCGGCTCCCCGCTCTCCCTCGGCTCCGACAGCCACGCCGTCATCGACCTGCTCGAAGAGGCACGCGCCATGGAGCTGGACGAGCGGCTGCGCACCCGCAACCGCGGCCACTGGACGGCCGCGGCACTGCTGCGCGCGGCCTCGGCCGACGGGCACGCGGCCCTCGGCTGGGAGGACGCGGGCAGTCTGCAGCCCGGTGCCCTCGCCGACTTCACGACGATCGCCCTGGACTCGGTCAGGACAGCGGGGACGCTGCCGCGGCTCGGCGCGGAGACGGCTGTATTCGCCGCGTCCGCCGCGGACGTGCGCCACACGGTCGTGGCCGGCCGTCATGTCGTACGGGACGGCGCCCATGCCCTTGTACCCGACGTGCCGTCAGCGCTGGCAGCGGCCGTCGAAGCCCTGCGCGGCTGAATCCCACCGTCATCCCTGAGGACACCATGAGCAGCACCGTCATCACCAACATCGCCACACTGGTCACCAACGACCCCTCCCTCGGTGACGGATCCCCGCTCGGCCTGGTCCGGGACGCGGCCGTCGTCATCGACGGCGACCGCGTCGCGTGGGCCGGTGAATCCAGCAAAGCACCCGCCACTGACAACCGGGTCGACGCCGGCGGCCGCGCGGTCGTGCCGGGCTTCGTCGACTCGCACTCCCACCTCCTCTTCGCGGGCGACCGCACGGAGGAGTTCAACGCCCGCATGTCGGGCCGCGCCTACAGCGCGGGCGGCATCCGCACCACCGTCGCGGCCACCCGGGCGGCGAGCGACGCGGATCTGGAGGCCAACCTCACCCGCTACCTGAGCGAGGCGCTCCGCCAGGGCACCACCACCTTCGAGACCAAGTCCGGCTACGGCCTCACCGTCCAGGACGAGGCCCGCGCCCTGCGCATCGCCGCCGCGCACACGGACGAGGTCACCTACCTCGGCGCGCACATCGTCTCCCCGGACCACGCCGAGGACCCGGCCGCCTACGTCGCCCTGGTGACCGGTGAGATGCTCGACGCCTGCGCGCCGTACGCCCGTTGGATCGACGTGTTCTGCGAGAAGGGCGCCTTCGACGGCGACCAGGCCCGGGCGATCCTCACCGCCGGCCGGGCCAGGGGTCTGCAGCCGCGCATCCACGCCAACCAGCTCTCCTACGGCCCCGGCGTCCAGCTGGCCGTCGAGCTGGACGCGGCCAGCGCGGACCACTGCACGCACCTGACGGACGCGGATGTCGACGCCCTCGCGAACAGCCGTACGGTCGCCACGCTGCTGCCCGGCGCCGAGTTCTCCACCCGCGCGCAGTGGCCCGACGCCCGGCGCCTGCTCGACGCCGGCGTCACCGTCGCCCTCTCCACCGACTGCAACCCGGGCTCGTCGTTCACCTCCTCCGTCCCGTTCTGCATCGCCCTCGCCGTCCGCGACATGGGCATGACCCCGGGCGAGGCGGTCTGGTCGGCCACCGCCGGCGGAGCGGCGGCCCTGCGCCGCGACGACATCGGCCGCCTCAGCCCCGGCGCCCGCGCCGACCTGGCCCTTCTGGATGCCCCGAGCCACGTCCACCTGGCCTACCGCCCGGGCGTGCCCCTGGTGAGCCAGGTCTGGCGCCGGGGCGTGCGCGAGGCCTGACCCGGCAGCGGGCCTACGCCACTCCGGCAGCGACGCCGGGTCGGCGTCCCCGTCCGCCACTCGGGCCACGAGCGTCGCCCCGCGTCCAGCTCGCCAACCCAGCCGGGGCTGGATCAGGCGTCCTGGCCCGCCACTCCTGCGGAGGCTGGATCAGGCGTCCCCCGTCCGCCACTCCGGCAAAGGCCCGATCAGGCGTCCCCCGCCCGCCACCGCTGCGCCGTCCCCCCGTTCAACGGCTCCAGGGACAGGTCGCCGTAGCCGCTCGGGGTGAGCGCGGTCTCGACGGCGATGGCCGGGCGGATCACGCCGTCGGGGTCCACGGTGAACGTCAGGTTCTGGCCGTGGTCGCCGTAGACCGAGTCGCAGTCCCAGATGCCGACGCCCCGGTCGACGGAGCCGCGGCTGTCGAGGCAGAAGCCGGGGTCCGCGGCCGACTGCACGACGCCCCGTGAGGAGTCGACCCGCCAGCGCTGGGTGGGCGAGGAGGTGCAGCGCGCCGTGACGACGTCCGTACCGTTGCCGAAGTCGCCGGCCACGTCCAGGCAGCGGCCCGAGGCGACGTTCACCACCTGGGCGAAGGCGCCGCCCGGCGGACGGGTGGGGGAGGGAGCCGGAACCGGAGCCGGCTTGGGCGGGGCCGTCCGCGAGGGCCGGGGCGTGGGCGTCGGCGTCGGTGACGGGGGCCTGGAGGTCGCGGACGGGGAGGGCGAGGGTGGGGTCGCCGACACCGTCGCCGTCACCGTGACCCGCGGGGAAGCCGGAGTTCTGATCGCCGAGCCCGCCGAGCGCTGGCCTTGCGGGCCGCCCTTCGAGGTGAGCAGGAGCAGGAGCACGGGCGCCAGGGCCACGCCGAGCGCCACCGAGGCGAGGAGGTAGCGCCGGGGCGGCGGCCACGCGGCGGTCCGCGTGCTCGACGGTGCTCGCGGCGCCGTGGCGCGGCGCGCGACGTACGCCGTGCCGCCCCACGGCAGCAGGCCCTCGGCCAGCACGGTGCGCGGCTGGTCGCGCAGGGCGCTCTGTTCCTCGAACGCGGCCGTGCAGTGCGCGCACTGCGCCATGTGGGCGTGCAGGTCGGCGCTGGAGCGGGGGTTGTCCGGCCGTACCGATTCCTCGATCAGGCGCCGGAAGTCACCGCAGCGCGGGTCGTCGGAGGCGGCGAGGCGGGTTCTCAGACACGCCTGGGCCATGGCCTGGAGCGCCTGCGCGGTGCCGTACACCACGTCCTCGCGGGTGATGCCGAGGAAGCCGGCCGTGCGTTCCGCGGGCTCCTGCTCCACGATCCCGTACCAGATCAGGCCCTGGACCCGGCTGGGCAGCGACTGGAACGCCGTGAGCAGGGGCGGGACCGGACCCTCGGGGCCCGCGGTGTTCAGCACCAGCAGCAGGCCGGCATCGAGTCCGCCGGACCGCTCGTCGCGGGCCCAGGAGGCGGCCAGGCGGCCGGTCAGCAGCAGCAGGTGCAGGCGCAGCGGGACACCCGGCTCCACGCCGCGGGCCGTCTCTCGGGCCGCCAGCGTGAACGCCTGCGCCGCGAGCTGCCGGGCCGCCGAGTCGCTCGCCGTGCACCGGCGGGCGTGGGCGAGGACCGGGACACGGTGCCGGGCGCGCAGTTCCTGCAGCGCCGGGTAGACGGTCGGTGTGTCGGCGCGCAGCAGCTCGGTGAGCCGCGCGTCGGACACGCCCGTGTGCGCACCGCCGCCCGCGTCCCCGGCCTCGACGTCGTTGTCGGTCCCGTCGGCCCGAGCCATCCACCCGCCTCCTCGTCCCCGGTGCCGCTGCCGCGTTCTCGCGGCGGCCGGCCGTGGAGCACGTGGAGCCCGTGGAGCACGTGGAGCACGTGGCGCACGTGGCGCACGCGGAGCCCTGACGTACCGGCCAGTTTGCGGGTGACCATAGTGGTGGACGAGGCTCGTGGGGGAAAGAGGTTTCCCCCGGGTAACCGAGGCGTCGTTCAACGACCTCGGGCGGAGGCGGGCGGAACCCGCGAGGCCGTCCTCGCGGCTGCCCCGCCGACGGCCGTCCGGCGCCGCGCACGGCGCCGGACGTGAAGCGACACGTCAGGCCGTCACCGTTCGCCGGTCACTCGTCGACCGTCAGCCCCCTGCGCAGCCGCACCAACGTCCGCGACAGCAGCCGCGAGACGTGCATCTGCGAGATGCCGAGTTCCTCGCCGATCTCCGACTGGGTCATGTTGGCGACGAACCGCAGGGAGAGGATCTGCCGGTCCCGGGGAGGAAGTTCGGCGATCAGCGGCTTCAACGACTCGACGTACTCGATGCCTTCGAGCCCGTTGTCCTCGTAGCCGATGCGGTCCGCGAGCGCGCCCTCGGAGTCGTCCTCCTCCGGCTGGGCGTCCAGCGACGACGCGGTGTACGCGTTCGACGCCGCCATGCCCTCCACGACCTCGTCGTTGGAGATGCCCAGACGCTCCGCCAGCTCCGCGACCGTCGGCGCGCGGTCGAGCTGCTGCGCCAGCTCGTCACCGGCCTTGGCCAGGTCGAGCCGGAGCTCCTGCAGCCGGCGCGGGACGCGCACGGACCACGAGGTGTCGCGGAAGAAGCGCTTGATCTCGCCCACGATGGTTGGCATCGCGAAGGTGGGGAACTCCACGCCACGCGAGAGTTCGAAGCGGTCGATCGCCTTGATCAGGCCGATGGTGCCGACCTGGATGATGTCCTCCATCGGCTCGCTGCGGGAGCGGAAGCGGGAGGCGGCGAACTTGACGAGGGCGAGGTTGAGTTCGACGAGGGTGTTGCGGACGTACGAGTACTCGTGGGTGCCTTCCTCGAGGGACTCCAGCCGCTCGAAGAGGGTCTTGGACAGCGCTCGGGCGTCGTCCGGGGCCACCTCGTCGTACGGAGGGATGTCGGGAAGCCCGGCGAGCGTGCCGACTTGGTCGGCCGGCTCGGGACGTGCGTCGTCGAGGTCGAGGTGATCCAGGTGGTCCGGAGGGGATGTCGACGTCCCCCTCCGGGTATGCGAGGCGTCGAGCCGGGATGACATGATGTCCTCCATCGTTCTCGGCATAAGGCTGCCGGAGCCAGTGCGTGCACTGCGGTGTGCGGCGCCTCCAAAGCCGACCGTGTCGGGTGCGTGTCCCTACTAGCCCTACCCGCTTCCCCGAGCCCACCGCAAGTAGGTTCTGTTGAGGTATGTCCGTTTCTGTGTGAATTGTTCGGGTGTCGGAGTGCGTAGGGAAGGCGTAGTGTTCGAGGGCGTCAGTCAGCAGCCAAGACACCGGGAGAGAGTGACGGCATGGACCGCGGGACGGTCGGCAGCGCACAGTCGGGCCGGCTTCTGGTGGAGGTGCGGCAAGAGGGCTCCAGCGCTGTCGTGACACCGGCGGGCGAGCTCGACCACCACACGGCCGACCTGCTGCGCGAGCCCCTGGAGGAGTGTCTCGACAAGGGGCGCACGCGCCTGGTCGTGGACTGCTCGCGCCTGGAGTTCTGCGACTCCACGGGTCTCAACGTGCTCCTCGGCGCACGGCTGCGGGCGGAGGCCGCGGGGGGTGGCGTCCATCTGGCCGGAATGCTTCCGGTGGTCTCGCGCGTGTTCGAGATCACAGGGGCCGACGCGGTCTTCACCGTGCATGACACGCTTGAGGACGCCCTGGCCGACGAGGCCGGCTGAGCCGCCGCCGGGGCCATCGACGTGTCTCCTCCGTTTCCCTGTGGCCCGGCATGTACGGGGCGTCACACCGTTCGTGCCGAAAACGGGGGTGTTCCGCCGGATCGGTCGGGCAGGAGACATCCTGGACACGTCGGCAGCCCGACCGGGAGCCGACGAGGGGCGTTCTGGCGTGTGTACGGGCGAACCGACTGTGTATGTGTGAACCGACTGTGTATGTGTGAACCGACTGTGCATGTGTGTAGTGACTGCTGAATCGTGAACTGGTGAATCGGTGAGGTGAAGCGCTGATGAGCACCACCCGGCCTTACTCGCCGGGCGACCGCGGCCCGGAGCCCAGCGGCGCTTCCGGGGCGTCCGAGGGGGGCGTGCCAGCGGCCGGAGCGTCCGCGGGGGGCCCGGCTGCCGGCTCGGTGACCGGAGCGTCCGCCGACGGTGCGACTGCCGAGACGGCGGTCTCGCCGGGGGGTCGTCGTCAGGCCCGCAGGCTGAGTTTCGACGGCGCGAGCGGCGTCGTGCCGCTCGCCCGTGACTTCGCCCGCCAGGCGCTGTACGCGTGGGGCTGGCTGCCCGCCGCGTCCGCCGACCGGCGGGCGGCCGCCGAGGACGTGCTCCTCGTCGTGTCCGAGCTGGTCACCAACGCCTGTCTGCACGCCGAGGGGCCGGACGAGCTGGCGATCGCCTGCGACAACAAGGTGATCCGCATCGAGGTCTCCGACCGGGGCACCGGTCAGCCGGCCCCGCGCAACCCGCATCGCGCCGGTCGTCCCGGCGGCCACGGCATGTTCATCGTCCAGCGTCTGTGTCTGGACTGGGGCGTCGTACGCACTCCGGGCGTCGCCGGCAAGAGGGTCTGGGCCGAACTGGGGGCGCCGGCGTAACCGTTCGGGACCACCCGCGGTCGCCCTCCCCCCGTGGACAGTCCCCGACCGTCCACCCGGACTCTCCTTTTCACGCGCCGAGTCCGCACAGATCCGGCGCGCATCGTGTCTTCCCTCGGCAAGGCCCCAGGCGTACCTTGACGGCCGATCTGATGTGCCGTCAGGAACGAGGTGGACCGTGCCGTACCAGAAACGAACCGCCGCGCTCGCGTCCGCCGCGGCCCTGGCCGGCTCGGCCGTGCTGCTGGCCGCCCCCGCGGCGCGGGCCGACGTCGTCGACGTGAACTACCGCTGTCAGACGCCCATCGGCGTCAAGAGCGCCGTCTCGCCCATCGACATCAAGGGCGTCAGGAGCGGCAGCGGCTACCGGATCACCATGTCCTGGCAGAAGGGCGTCTCCTCCAGCCCGGTCGAGCTCGGCAAGGGCGCGATGAACCCGAGCGCCACCATCGCGCTGGGCGGCGCCGACAGCGGCACCATGACGGTGACCGGACCGGCGAACCAGACCGCGATCCCCGCCAACACCCCCATCAAAATCAGCGACTTGAGCGGCACGTACACACCGAGGAAGACCGGCAGGGTCACCTTCACGGCGGCCGTCCTCACCATCAAGGCCCTCGGTACGACGACCACGTGCACCCCGACCAACAGCCCGGGACCGTCCCTCACCCTCGGCGTCACGGCGGCCGGCGGGGGCGCCGGCTCCGGCGGTTCCTCGGGGTCCTCGGGGTCCTCAGGGTCCTCCGGGTCCTCGCAGAGCGGCACCGGCTCCGGTGGTCAGCTGCCGCAGACCGGCCCCGAGGACGCGGCCATCGCCCTCGGCACGCTCGGCGGCACCGTGCTCCTCGCGGGCGCGGCGGGAGCGCTGTGGCTGACCCGGCGAAACCAGGCGGCCCGCGTCCGCCGCTGACCGCCGTAGACCCACCCGTCGGAGCCGCCGATGCCGTCCACCGCCCGTCTCCCGCGCCCGCCGAGCCGGTCCCGTCTCCCGCGCCCGCCGAGCCGGTTCGGTCTGCCGCGTCTGTCGTGCCGGTCCCGTCTCCCGCGCCCGCCGAGCCGGTTCGGTCTGCCGCGTCTGTCGTGCCGGTTCGGTCTGCCGCGTCTGTCGTGCCGGTCCCGTCTCCCGCGCCCGCCGAGCCGGTCCCGTCTCCCGCGCCTGCCGTGCCCGTCCCGCCTGTCCCGGCTCGTTCTGCTGGCCGTTCTGCTCACCGCCGTCCCGGCCGCGACGGCCGCCCCGGCCTGGGCGTCCCCCCTGCTCCAGGAGCCCGGCGGAGACTGGTCCGTGGCGCCCGCGGGCGGTGGCCGCCCGTCCTTCTACGCCGAGGGCAGCCCCGGCACGGTCCTGCAGGACACGGTGTCCGTCACCAACCGGGGGACGCGGGCGGTGGCCGTACGGCTGCGGGGCACCGGTGTGCCGGTCGCCTTCGCCCGGACCGGGATACGGGTGCCCGCCCGCACCCGCGCCGACGTCCCCTTCGCGGTGACGGTCCCGGCGACGGCCGCGCCCGGCGACCGGTCCGGCGTGATCACCGCCCGCGACGGAGACGGCCGGGAGGCGAGCGTACGGCTCCGGCTGCGCGTCGGCGGACCGGCGCTGGCCGCGCTGACCGTCGAGCACGTCGCCGTGCGCGGCGACCGGATCACGTACGAGCTGGTCAACCGCGGCACCACGGTTCTCGCCCCGCACCTGGCCGTGCACGCGGAAGGGATCCTCGGCACGGTCCTCGACCGCGCCCCGCGCGCCCTGCCGGTGGCGCTGCTCCCGGGCCGTCGCCTGAAGCTGAGCGAGCCGTGGCCGGACCGGCCCGCGCCGGACGCGGTCGACGTACGGCTGACGGTGACGGCCGCGGGCGGGGCGCACGCCACGGCGGGCACGTCGGTGCGGTTGGTGCCCTGGGTCCCGGTGACCACGGGCGCGGGCCTGGCCGCGGCGGCGGCCGGCGGCGCCCTGTTCGCCGTACGACGGCGCGGGCGCCGTACCCCGGACGGCGTCGAGCCGGCCCAGACGGCCCAGGAGCAGGCCGAGTTGACGGGAGCGGTGAGGTGAGCGGCAGGCGGCGGATCCCGGCGCTGGTGGCGGTGCTCGCGCTGCTGGTGCTGCTCCTGGCCGGCACCGCTGCGGGCGCCGACGGCCCGAGCGTGAAACTGTCCAAGTCCCAGGCCGGGACCGGGGGTTCGATCACCGTCACCGGCAGCGGCTGGCGACCGCACACGCTGCTGATGCTGCTGATCTGCGGGCAGTCCGTGCCGTCCCGGGGGGTCATCGGCGGCACCAACTCCTGTGCCAACGGCGACGGCCGGGCCGCAACCACCGACGACCGGGGCCGCTTCGACCGCAAGCTGCCGGTGGCCGAGCCGCCGGTGCCGTGCCCGTGCGTGGTGCACGTGGCCACGGCGACCGGCGCGAAGGCCGAGTCCGACGCGATCTTCCAGGTCGCCGGGCACGCCGTCGAACCGCTGCCCGCCGAACCGGCCGGTGGCCGGTTGTCCGTCCTGACCGACACCCGGCTCGACGGCTCGAGCGGGCTGCTGACCTGGTTCGGGGCGCCACCGGACCGGACCCTCGTGTTCACCGTCGGCAACGTCGGCTCCGAGGCCGTCAAGGACCCCGTCTTCCGGGTCGGCACCTCGCACGGCGTCTTCGCCCCGCAGTGGGACGACCAGCAGTGGCGCGGCACGCTCGCACCGGGCCGGAAGGTGCAGATCAAGCTCCCCGTCCAGCTGTCCGCCGGAGCGCACGGCGACTACACGGTCTCCCTCGAGTACGGCGGCCGGGTCCTCGCCGAGCAGCCGTGGGGCGTGGGCCGCCCCTGGGGCGTGACGCTGTTCTGGATCCTGGTGGCCGTGGTCGTGCCGGGCGCGGTGTTCCGCGCCGGTATGGCCGTGGTGGACCGGGTCCGACCGCGCCGCCCCGGCGGCCTCGGGCACCGCGGACTGCGCCTGCCCGGCCTCGCCCTGCGCCTGCCCGGGCCGGGCACCGCGCGCACCACGGACGGCACCGCCCCGACGACTCCGACCCTGCCGTGGTTCACCCCGGACTCCGCTCCGGGCGCGGCCGGCCGGCTCTCCGCACCGCACGACGAAACCCCGACGAGCCCTGCGGCTCCCACGGCTCCGACGGCTCCGACGGCCCCCACGGCTGCGAGTCCCGCGACTCGGCCGAGTCCGCCGAGTCCGCCGAGTCCGCCGAGTCACCCGGGCCGTACGACTCCGACCAGGAAGGGACCCACGTGAGAAGGCGAAGGAGAGTCACACCGGCCGGCACGGCACACCGGGGGCGCAGAGCGGGCGCGGCGGGTGTCGCGCTCGCGCTCGGCGGGGCGGGTGCCCTGCTCGGCCTGGCGGCCGGGCCCGCCCAGGCCGCCGCGGTGTCCTACAAGACCGAGTGCATCCCGCCGCCCATCTCGGGGCTGCCGCCGGTCGAGGGCACCACGAAGGTGGAGATCACCGCGCCCGCCGAGGCGAAGGTCGGCGACGAGGTGACCGTCACCTGGAAGTTCGTCCAGGCCGCCGCCAAGAACCCGGACATCCTCGACCTCGACAAGGACACCGTGAAGCCGACCGGCACGCTCAGGGCGGCCGGCGCGCAGACGACGGCCGTCGCGATGCAGGGCCCGCGGTCCAACCCGCCGATCCCCAAGAACAGCGACATGAAACTGTCCGACATGACGGGGAAGCTGAAGCTGACGACGGCGGGCGAGGTGACCCTGACGCCGGACGCGTACGACGTCAACGTCAACAAGCCGATCTCCACGGACACCAAGTGCTCCCCGAAGGAGACCGTGCAGCCCGCCGCGACGATCAAGGTCACGGACGGCGGCGGATCGGGCGGTACGACGGGCGGGCAGCCGTCCGGGACGCCGACCCCGACACAGACGTCCACGCCGTCCCCGAGCCCCACCGGGACATCGGGCGGCAGCGGCGGGACAACGGGCACCGGCGGCACCTCCGGTACCGGAGGCGGCGGCCAGACGGACTTCACCGGCAAGGAGGTCCAGGTGCCGTACCGGTGCAGGACCCCCATCGGTGACAAGAACGCGACCTCGCCCGTGCAGATCGACGCCCGGAAGAACGGCGGGAGCTTCGATCTCACCGTGCAGTTCAAGAAGTCGGTGATGAACAGCCCTGCCGACATCCCCAAGGGCTCCGTGAAGCCGTCCATGGAGGTCGTCCTGGGCGGCGCGGACAAGGGCACGGTGCATGTCGAGGGGCCGGCCAACGCGCAGGCCATCAAGTCGGGCGAACCGATCGAGATCCCGGACCTGACGGGCACGTACAAGCCCGGCGCGAGCGGGCGGGCGACCCTGTCGCCCGGCGTCCTGACGATCAACGCCCTCGGGACGACCACGACGTGCACGCCCGCCAGGACCGAGGTCTCCCTCACCCTGGACACCACGCAGCAGGCGGGCGGTGCCTCGGGCGGAGGACCGGGCGGCGGCTCGGCGACCACGTCCGGCGCGGGTACGGCGTCCGGCGGCGGCCTCGCCCAGACCGGCGCCGACAACCACGACGCCCTGAAGGCACTCGGCCTGGTGGCCGGGACGGCGATCCTGCTGGGCGCCGCGGTGTTCACGCTGATGCCGGGACGGCGGGGCCGCTAGCCGGCCCCGGGAACGCCGAAGGGCCACCGCATCCGAGGATGCGGTGGCCCTTCGTGGCACCTGGAACGTGCGTCAGTGCACGTCGCCCATGAGCTCCTTGACCTTGCGGCGGTACATCCACACCGCCGCGCCGGCCAGCACCGCGAGGGCGGCCTGCAGGGTCACGATGCCCGTCTTGTTGAGGTCGACGCCGGCGATGGAGAGCAGACCGGTCGTGGCGTCACCGGCGGTGACCGCCAGGAACCACACGCCCATCATCTGGGAGGCGTACTTCGCGGGCGCCATCTTCGTGGTCACCGACAGACCCACCGGGGACAGCGTCAGCTCGCCGACGGTCTGCACGAAGTAGATCGCCACCAGCCACATCGCGGCCGCCTTGTGACCGCCGTGGGCGATCGACAGCGGGGCGAGGAAGAGGAAGAAGGACGCGCCGATCAGGACCAGACCCATCGCGAACTTCACCGCGGTGCTCGGCTCCTTGCCGCGCCGGGCGAGCGCCAGCCAGGCCCAGGCGAAGACCGGGGCCAGCGCCATGATCATGACCGGGTTGACCGACTGGTACCAGGAGACCGGGAAGTTCCAGCCGAAGACCGTGTTCTTCGCGGAGGAATCGGCGAACAGCGAGACCGTCGAGCCACCCTGGTCGTAGATCATCCAGAACACGGCCGCGGCGACGAAGAACCAGATGTACGCGGTCATCTTCGACTGATCGGCGCGGTCGAGCTCCTTGTCCCGCTTGATGCGGGCGATGACCAGCACGGGGATGGCCAGACCGGCGATCGTGATCGGGACCAGCAGCCAGTTCAGCGTGTAGACACCGGAGAAGCCGATGATCGCGTAGAAGACGACCGCGACGCCCGCCCACACGGCGGCCTTGACCAGGGTGGCCTTCTTCTCCTGGGCCGACAGCGGGGTCGGCACGACGCTGGAGCGGTCGCTCAGGTGGCGGGTGCCGAGCAGGAACTGGGCCAGACCCAGCGCCATGCCGAGCGCGGCCAGCGCGAAGCCGAAGTGCCAGTTGACGTTCTCACCGACGGTGCCGATGGCCAGCGGAGCGGCGAAGGCGCCCAGGTTGATGCCGATGTAGAAGAGCGTGAAGCCACCGTCGCGGCGCGGGTCGTCCGGACCGTCGTAGAGGTGGCCGACCATCGTGGAGATGTTGGCCTTCAGCAGACCGGAGCCGATGGCGACCAGGCCGAGGCCGGCGAAGAAGGTGCCGGCGCTGGGCAGCGCCAGCGTCAGGTGGCCGAGCATGATGACCGCGCCGGCGACGGCGACCGTCTTGCGGGGGCCGAGGACGCGGTCCGCGAACCAGCCGCCCGGCAGGGCGAGCAGGTACACGAGCGACACGTACACCGAGTAGATCGCGGTCGCGGTGGCCGCGTTCATGTGCAGGCCGCCCGGTGCCACCAGGTACAGCGGGAGCAGAGCCTTCATGCCGTAGTAGGAGAAACGCTCCCACATCTCGGTCATGAAGAGGGTGGCCAGGCCGCGGGGGTGGCCGAAGAAGGTCTTCTCGGATCCGGGGGTGCCCGGGCGGACCGAGTCCTTCGTCAGGCTGGACGCCATGTCGTTCCTTGCTGGTCGGGACGCGCTTCAAGAACGAATGCGCGCCCGGTGGGGGGCTGCCGGCACCGGCAGGACGTCCGCCCACCCCACGCCCAGGGGGAGTCCGCTCCGGGTTGCGAAGCGACGGACGGCGGCCACCGGGATCCACGCCTGCACCCGCGTCGATGCGCGAACGAGGCCCGGCCCTAGGTCATTCCTTCAGGGCCGGCCCGAGCCGGCCCCGCACACGAAAGGGACCCTCAGCGTCAGACGAGTGCCGAAGGTCCGCTGTGTGCCACAGGCGTGCAACTCATGATACGGCAGGACACCGCCGGATATGGAAGGACTTGAGACACGGATCACAGGGAGCAGGGGAACTTGGACGCCTTTTCGAAGGTGTACACAAGGATCGCATCCCGCGACCCTTGGTTCGTACCAGCGGCCCCGGAAGGTAAGAAGGCAGGCCGTGGTCACACCGCAGCACCGCCCCGGCGGGCGGCACCGGCGGACTACCATCACCTCATGACCCGTGTACTGCTCGCCGAGGACGACGCGTCCATCTCGGAGCCGCTGGCCCGCGCACTGCGCCGGGAAGGTTACGAGGTCGAGGTGCGTGAGGACGGACCCACCGCGCTCGACGCCGGAATGCAGGGCGGTGTCGACCTGGTCGTGCTGGACCTCGGCCTGCCCGGCATGGACGGCCTGGAAGTCGCCCGCCGGCTGCGCGCCGACGGCCACACCGTGCCCATCCTGATCCTGACCGCGCGCGCCGACGAGGTGGACACCGTGGTCGGCCTGGACGCGGGTGCCGACGACTACGTCACCAAGCCCTTCCGTCTCGCCGAGCTGCTGGCCCGGGTCCGGGCCCTGCTGCGGCGCGGCGCCGCGGAGCCGCAGCAGCCGCCCGCCACGCACGGCGTGCGCATCGACGTCGAGTCGCATCGCGCCTGGATGGGCGAGGAGGAGCTCCAGCTCACCGCCAAGGAGTTCGACCTGCTGCGGGTGCTCGTGCGCGACGCGGGCCGGGTCGTCACCCGCGACCAGCTGATGCGCGAGGTCTGGGACACGACCTGGTGGTCGTCCACCAAGACGCTCGACATGCACATCTCCTGGCTGCGCAAGAAGCTCGGCGACGACGCGGCGAACCCCCGCTACATCGCGACCGTGCGAGGCGTGGGTTTCCGCTTCGAGAAGAGCTGAGCCGGGCTTTCCGGGTTCCGGCAGGTAAGAGGTCATGCGCCGTCGACTGATCCAGTCCACGCTCGCCGTGGTGCTCGTCGTGATCGCCGTCTTCGGCGTCTCCCTGGTGATCGTGGAGACCCGTACCATCAGCAACAGCGCCCAGGAGCGGGTCGACTCCGAGGCGCTGCGGCTGGCCAGCATCGTGGACAGCCGGATTCTCGGCGCGGAGGCCGTCAGCGCGCAGGTCCTGCGCGATCAGGTGGCCGCCGGCCAGTACGCCGTGATCGGCCTCCCGGGTCAGCAGCCCATCCAGGTGGGCACCCGGCCGACCGGTGACGTGATCCACTCCACGGCCAAGGGGGAGCAGGGCGAGACCGTCCGGGTGGAGGAGCCGCGCTCCTCGGTGACCCGGGAGGTCGGCCGCACCCTGCTGATCATCGGGCTGGTGGCGCTGCTGGCGGTGGTGGCCGCGGTGCTGCTCGCGATCCGCCAGGCCAACCGGCTGGCCTCCCCGCTGACCGACCTCGCCGAGACCGCCGAACGTCTCGGCTCGGGCGACCCGCGCCCCCGCCACAAGCGCTACGGCGTGCCCGAGCTGGACCGGGTCGCCGATGTGCTGGACGGTTCTGCCGAGCGGATCGCCCGTATGCTGACCGCCGAGCGGCGCCTGGCCGCCGACGCCTCCCACCAGCTGCGCACCCCGTTGACCGCCCTGTCCATGCGGCTCGAGGAGATCACCCTCACCGACGACCCGGACACGGTGAAGGAGGAGGCGAACGTCGCGCTCACCCAGGTGGAACGGCTGACGGACGTGGTCGAGCGGCTGCTGACGAACGCCCGCGACCCCCGCACCGGCTCCGCCGTCTCCTTCGACCTCGACGAGGTCCTCCAGCAGCAGATCGCCGAGTGGCGGCCCGCCTACCGCAGTGCCGGCCGGGCCATCGTCAGCTCCGGCAAGCGGCACCTGCAGGCCGTGGGCACACCGGGCGCGGTGGCGCAGGTACTGGCCGCGCTGATCGAGAACTCACTCATGCACGGCGGCGGCACCGTGGCACTGCGTACCCGCGTGACCGGCAACCAGGCGGTCGTGGAGGTCACGGACGAGGGGCCCGGGGTGCCCGCCGACCTCGGCGCGCGGATCTTCGAGCGGACCATCAGCGGACGCAACTCCACGGGCATCGGGCTGGCCGTCGCGCGGGACCTCGCGGAGGCCGACGGCGGACGGCTGGAACTGCTCCAGGCCCAGCCACCGGTCTTCGGCCTGTTCCTGTCCCGGACGCCGCCCCGGCACCTCACGGACGAGCAGCCCACGGTGCGGTAGGACCGGCGGTCCGGGTGCCGGACCTCAGCTCACGCGCTGCTTGGACCTCGGCGGCTTCCTGGACTCCGCCGCGAGGATCGACTCGGCGTTCGCGACCGTCTCCCGGGCGGGCAGGGCCTGGAACACCCACGTGCGGTACGACCAGAAGCGGAACAGGGTCGCGACCGCGATGCCGAGGAACTTGAAGATGTTGCTCTGCAGCGGGCTGTCCCAGCCGAAGCCGTACGTCGCCAGGTACAGCACGCCGTTCTCGATCACCAGGCCGACCACGCTGAACAGCAGGAACAGGGTGAGTTCCTTGGTGCGGCCGCTTTTCTCGCGGTCCCGGTACGTGAAGTAGCGGAAGCCGATGTAGTTGAAGATGATCGCGACGACGGTCGCGATGACGCTCGCCCGCACCACCTGCAGTCCGGTCACATGCCGTACCAGGTTGAACACGAGCAGGTTGACCAGCAGCCCTGCGCCGCCCACCGCACCGAACTTGGCGATCTCGCGCCACAGCCGGTCCACGCGCTGTCGCAGCGCACTGGTGGGCGCCGGGGGCGCCTGTTCAAGCCCCGAGGAACCACGTCCCATGGCGGTGAAGGCCCCCGTTCGGGTCGGTTTCGTCAACCCCGCCATGCTAACCAGCGCCCTGGGCCCGCGCCTGCGGACGGGCTGTCCGGCGGGGAACAGGACGGAAAGAGTCCTGGAAAAGGCAGGAAAGAGACACTGAAACCACCGGTAAGAGTCCTGCTGGGAGCGTGCTCGGAAGCTCGGAATCCGGCCGCGGTGGCGCGGCCGATACCCTGGGGGCGTGACGTTTCCGGTTGTCGGCATGGTCGGCGGTGGCCAGCTCGCTCGTATGACACACGAGGCGGGCATCCCGCTGGGCATCAGGTTCAAGCTCCTCAGTGATACCCCTCAGGACTCAGCGGCGCAGGTCGTGGGCGATGTCGTCATCGGCGACTACCGCGATCTGGAGACCCTGCGTGCCTTCGCGCGGGGCTGCGACGTGATCACCTTCGATCACGAGCACGTCCCCACCGAGCACCTGCGCGCGCTGGAGGCGGACGGCATCCCCGTGCGCCCCGGCCCGGACGCGCTGGTGCACGCCCAGGACAAGGGTGTGATGCGCGCGAAGCTCGACGCGATCGGAGTGCCGTGCCCGCGGCACCGGATCGTGAGCGACCCTCAGGACGTGGTCCGCTTCGCGGCCGAAGGGGACGGCTTCCCGGTCGTCCTCAAGACCGTCCGCGGCGGCTACGACGGCAAGGGCGTGTGGGTCGTGGAGTCCGCCGAGGAGGCCGCCGACCCGTTCCGCGCCGGCGTGCCCGTACTCGCCGAGGAGAAGGTCGACTACGTCCGCGAGCTCGCCGCCAACGTCGTACGCTCCCCGCACGGCCAGGCCGTCGCCTACCCGGTCGTCGAGTCCCAGCAGGTCAACGGCGTCTGCGACACGGTCGTCGCACCGGCCCCCGGCCTGGACGAGGTCCTCGCGCTCAAGGCCGAGGAGATGGCCCTGACCATCGCCAGGGAACTCGGCGTCGTCGGCCATCTCGCCGTCGAGCTGTTCCAGACCCGCGACGGCCGCATCCTCGTCAACGAGCTGGCCATGCGCCCGCACAACTCGGGCCACTGGACCCAGGACGGCGCGATCACCTCCCAGTTCGCCAACCACGTCCGCGCGGTCCTCGACCTGCCGCTCGGCGATCCGCGCCCGCGCGCGAAGTGGACCGTCATGGTGAACGTCCTCGGCGGCGACTACCCCGACATGTACTCCGCGTACCTGCACTGCATGGCCCGCGATCCCCAGCTGAAGATCCACATGTACGGCAAGGACGTGAAGCCCGGCCGCAAGGTCGGTCACGTCAACACCTACGGCGACGACCTGGACGACGTGCTGGAGCGCGCCCGTCACGCTGCCGGCTACCTGAGAGGCACCATCACCGAATGAGCCCTGTTGTTGGCATCGTCATGGGGTCGGACTCCGACTGGCCCGTCATGGAGGCCGCCGCCAAGGCCCTCGACGAGTTCGAGATCGCGTACGAGGTCGACGTCGTCTCCGCGCACCGCATGCCGCGCGAGATGGTCGCGTACGGGGAACACGCCGCGGACCGCGGGCTGAAGGTGATCATCGCGGGCGCCGGCGGTGCCGCACATCTGCCCGGCATGCTCGCCTCCGTCACCCCGCTGCCGGTGATCGGCGTACCGGTACCGCTGAAGTACCTGGACGGCATGGACTCGCTGCTGTCGATCGTGCAGATGCCGGCCGGTGTCCCCGTGGCGACCGTCTCGGTCGGCGGGGCCCGCAACGCCGGTCTGCTCGCCGCCCGCATCCTCGCCACCCACGACGAGGAACTCCTCGGGCGGATGCGGGAGTTCCAGCAGGACCTCAACGACCAGGCCACCGAGAAGGGCAAGCGGCTGCGCGCCAAGGTGGACGGCGCCGGGGGCGGCTTCGGCTTCGGCACGGGGAAGTGACACCGATGACCTCGCTGGACGAAGCCCGGGAACTGCTGCGCGAGTTCCCGGTCGTCGACGGTCACAACGACCTGCCCTGGGCGCTGCGCGAGAAGGTCCGCTACGACCTGGACGCCCGCGACATCGGCACCCGCCAGGACGCCCACCTGCACACCGACATCCCGCGCCTGCGCGAGGGCGGCGTCGGCGCACAGTACTGGTCGGTCTACGTCCGGTCGGACCAGCCCGACCCGGTCCCGGCGACGCTGGAACAGATCGACTGCGTACGGCAGTTGCTGGCGCGCCATCCGGCCGACCTGGCTCCCGCCCTGACGGCGGCCGACATGGAGGCGGCGCGCGGCCAGGGCCGCATCGCCTCCCTCATGGGCGCCGAGGGCGGCCACTCCATCGCCAACTCCCTCGGTACTCTGCGGGGCCTGTACGCGCTCGGCGTCCGGTACCTGACTCTCACCCACAACGACAACGTGGCATGGGCGGACTCGGCGACGGACCGGCCCGGGGTCGGCGGCCTGTCGGAGTTCGGCCGCGAGGTGGTGCGGGAGATGAACCGCCTCGGCATGCTGGTCGACCTGTCCCATGTGGCGGCGACGACCATGCGGGACGCGCTGGATGCGACCGGCGCCCCGGTGATCTTCTCCCACTCCTCCTCGCGGGCCGTGTGCGACCACCCGCGGAACATCCCGGACGACGTGCTGGAGCGCCTGCCCGCCAACGGCGGTGTGGCGATGGTGACGTTCGTGCCGAAGTTCGTCCTCCAGGCCGCCGTGGACTGGACGGCCGCGGCCGACGAGAACATGCGCGCGCACGGCTTCCACCACCTCGCCACCACGCCCGAGGCGATGAAGGTGCACCGCGCCTTCGAGGAGACCAACCCGCGCCCGGTCGCCACCGTCGCCACGGTGGCGGACCACCTCGACCACATGCGCGAGGTCGCCGGTGTCGACCACCTCGGCATCGGCGGCGACTACGACGGCACGGCCTTCACCCCGGACGGCCTGAACGACGTCTCCGGCTATCCCAACCTGATCGCCGAGCTCCTGGACCGCGGCTGGTCCAGGTCCGACCTGGCCAAGCTGACCTGGCAGAACGCGGTACGGGTGCTGGGCGCTGCCGAGGACGTGGCCCGTGGCCTCTCGGCCACGCGCGGACCGTCCAACGCCACCATCGAGGCACTCGACGGCCGGCCGGCCCCGTCGGACGGTGCGGGGCAGGCGGGGTGACCACCGCCGCCCGCCGCAGGCGGCCCGGCACGGCTCTCGGACCCGGCCGGGCTCGCCGGCGGTTACCCCCGAACGCGCCATCCACCAGGAAGCCCCCTCGGCGCCGTGCGACCGTGACCGTACTGCGAGCACGACCGCGATCACGAAGTGGTCCCGACGTACGGAGTACGCCATGGCCGACCTTCAGGACGAACTGCACGCGTCGACCGAGGCGGACGAGCTCGGCGAGCTGATCGACGGCCCCTTCCCGGCGGACCCGTACGCCCCCGTCACCGATCCCGGTGCCGAACCCCTCGAGCGGGCCCACGACTTCCTCGCCGTCCACCCCGTCGCCGACGGCTACTGCGGGCTGCCCTGGGTGCTGCGCCATCTGCCCTGGTACGACCTGGAGCTCGGCGAGAGCCACCTCGACACGGACATCCCCCGGCTGCGCGCGGGACACGTCGGCGCGGTCTTCTGGTCGCTGCACCTTCCCGAGGGACTGGCCGGCGATCGTGCGGTGGGCGCCACGCTGGAGCAGCTGGACCTGGTGAAGACGGTGATCGACGCCCACTCCGAGGGGCTGCGGCTGGCGTACAGCGCGGGGGAGGTCGCGGACGTGCGGCACTGCGGCCGGGTCGCCGTGCTGCTCGGCCCGGCCGGGGCGGCCGCGCTCGGCGACTCCCTGGGCACCCTGCGCTCGCTGCACGCCCTCGGTCTGCGCGTACTGACCCTGTCCGGCGCCTCCTGGGCGAGCGAGGCGGGCCTGACCCGGTTCGGCGAGGAGGTGATCCGGGAGATGAACCGGCTCGGCGTGCTCGCCGACCTCTCCGGCACCTCCGCCGAGACCATGCGCCGTGCCTTCGCCGCGTCCAAGGCACCGACGGTGTGCACCCGCTCGGCCGCCCGCGCCCTGCGCCCGCACCCGGCCAACCTCCCCGACGACCTGCTCGCCGAGCTGGGTGCCGCCAAGGGCCTGTGCATGGTGCCGCTGACCGCCGAACAGACGGGCCCGTCGGTCCGGGAGGTCGCCGACCACCTCGACCACGTACGGGCGCTCGCCGGCCCCGAGTGCGTCGGCCTCTCCGGCACCTACGACGCCGGAACGACGCACCCACGCGAGCTGCGCGACGCCTCCGGCTACCCGCACCTGATCGCCGAGTTGCTCCGCCGCGGCTGGCCCGAGCCCGACCTGGCGCTGCTCACCTGGGGCAACCTCCAGCGCGTCCTGCGCGACGCCGACTTCACGGCCCGCGCGGCCCAGCAGCGCCGCACGGCATCAACGGCGAGGATCGCCGACCTGGACGGCTAGCGGGACGGGAACGGACGGCGGGACGGCTACGGGTGGTGGGGCCTGGACGGGTCGCGGGACGTCGACGGGTGGTGGGCGCGATGCCGACGGGTTGTGGGGCCCCGGCGGATAGCGGTGGGGCACCTCGATGGGCGGTGGGACCTCGATGGGCGATGTGGCGTCGACTGGCGGTGGGGCCTCGGCGGGCTGGGTCCCGACGGGCGCTGGGTCCTGACGGGCAGCGGGGCGCCGACGGGTGGTCCTCGGCCTGCGGAGTGCCGCCGCTCAGCCCGGCGTAGAAGCCGGCGAGAGCGCGCGGCTCCGGGCAGTCGATCACCACGGAACGCAGACGGGCCACAGCAGGCATGGAACCTCCCGGTGTCAGCAGGCGCAGAGACAGAACGGGTGCCCGGCCGGGTCGGCGTACACCCGCCAGGTGCGCGAGCGGTCGTCGGCGTCCAGCGGCCTGGCGCCGAGCGCGAGGACGCCCTTCTCCGCCGCGTCCAGGTCCTCGACCACCAGATCCAGATGGAACTGCTGCGAGGCGTCGGCCGCGGGCCACTTCGGCGGCACGAACCCCGGTGCCGCCTGGAAGGCCAGCGCCTGCCCGCCCGGAACCTTCAGGTCCACCCACTCGCCCTGGTCCTCGACCGTCCCGCCCAGCACCTCGGCGTAGAAACCGGCGAGCGCGCGCGGGTCGGGACAGTCCAGGACGACGACACCCAGCTTGGCGAGAGCCATGACTTTCCTCCCAGGGACAGAGACGGTTACTCCCAGAGCCGAGTAACCAGTAACAGTTACTGCATGCTGCCGCATAGCAGGTAACGCCGCAACCGGATTCGCGAGGTACCGTCGCTGCCATGAGTGAGAGATCGCCCGCGCCGGGGGGCCTGGCTCTGGTCGAGTCCCTGGTGAACACGCTGGACATCGAGACGGGCGCCGACTCGCTCGACACGGCGGACGGCCGGGCGCGCCTCGGGATCCCCGAGGCCGAGCTGCCGCAGGCCCGCGAGCTGCGCGAGTCCCTGCGCGCCACCCTCCTCGCCCACGCCGGGCATCCGCCGCACCGCGCGGTGACGCCGCTGGGCGAGCTGCTGGCCCGGGCCCCGCTGCTGGTCGCGGTCGACGAACGGGACGGCTCGGCACGCCTGGCCGCCGCCGACGAGCGGCCCCTGCTCTCCCGTGTCGCGGCGGCCGTCGCCGAGGCGCTCGTGGCGGGCACCTGGACCCGGCTCAAGGCCTGCGAGGCGGTCACATGCCACTGGGCGTACTACGACCGCAGCCCGGCCGGCCGCGGCCGCTGGTGCTCGATGCAGGTGTGCGGGGCGCGCGCGAAGATGCGCCGGTACCGGGCCAAGGAGGCGTGATCCACAGGAAGTTCATGGGCCACGTTGTGCCCGGGTGGTGCAGAATGCAACAAGACGCCGGTTCGGCCGACTGAGCCTCGGCCGAACCGGCGTCCTCGGTCCGTCCGTGCGGCGTCCTCCGTCCGCCTGTCCGTCTGTGCGGCGGGACGTGTCCGTCTATCGGGACGTGTCCGTCTATGCGGTGGGACGCCCCATCGCCCGGTACGTCCACCCGGCACGCCGCCACACCTCGGGGTCCAGGGCGTTGCGCCCGTCGAGGACCACCCGGGCCGCCACCGCCTCGCCGAGCTCGGCCGGGTCCAGCTCGCGGAACTCCCGCCACTCGGTCAGGTGCAGGACGACATCGGCGCCCCGGACCGCCTGCAGCGCGGAGTCGGCGTACCCGAGCGTCGGGAAGACCCGGCGGGCGTTGTCCATGCCCTTGGGGTCGTAGACCGTCACCTGACCGCCCTGCAGATGGATCTGACCGGCGACGTTCAGCGCGGGCGAGTCCCGCACGTCGTCCGAGTCGGGCTTGAAGGTCGCGCCGAGCACCGCGACCCGCTTGCCCAGGAAGGGGCCACCGCCGAGCGCCTCCCGCGCCAGCTCCACCATCTGGCCGCGCTGGCGCATGTTGATGGAGTCGATCTCGCGCAGGAAGGTCAGCGCCTGGTCCGCGCCCAGCTCGCCGGCGCGCGCCATGAAGGCCCTGATGTCCTTCGGCAGGCAGCCGCCGCCGAAACCGATGCCGGCCCGCAGGAACTTCTTGCCGATCCGGTCGTCGTACCCGATCGCCTCCGCCAGCCTGGCGACATCGCCGCCCGCCGCCTCGCACACCTCCGCCATCGCGTTGATGAAGGAGATCTTGGTGGCGAGGAAGGAGTTCGCGGAGGTCTTCACCAGCTCCGCGGTCGGGAAGTCGGTGACCACGAAGGGGGTGCCCTCGGCGACCGGGGTGGCGTACACCTCACGCAGCAGCTTCTCGGCCCGCTCGCTGCGCACCCCGACCACGATCCGGTCCGGGTGCAGGGTGTCCTCGACGGCGAAGCCCTCGCGCAGGAACTCCGGGTTCCAGGCCAGCTCCGCGTCCTCGCCCGCGGGCGCGAGAGCTGCGATCGTCCGGGCCAGGCGGTCCGCGGAGCCGACCGGCACCGTGGACTTGCCGACGACCAGGGCCGGGCCGGTCAGGTGCGGGGCGAGCGAGGTGACCGCCGAGTCGACGTACGACATGTCACAGGCGTACTCGCCGTGCTTCTGCGGAGTGTTCACGCAGATGAAGTGGATGTCGCCGAACGCGGCCGCCTCGGCGAAGTCCATGGTGAAGCGCAGCCGCCCGGTGGAGCCCTCGATGCCGGCCACGTGCCTGCGCAGCAGCTCCTCGAGACCGGGCTCGTACATCGGGACCTCGCCCCGCTGGAGCATCTCGATCTTCTCGGGAACGATGTCCAGGCCCAGCACCTCGAACCCGAGCTCGGCCATGGCCGCGGCGTGCGTGGCGCCGAGATAGCCGGTGCCGATCACGGTGATCTTGAGGCTCATGGGTGCTCCAGGAGGGATGATGGTAATGCGGTGCCCGAGCATAGCCGGGGGCCTGGGCTGGGCCGTCGACGGGCAAGGTCCCCGCTGTCGCCAAGCTCACGTATCACTGCCGTGGGCCGGCCCCTAAAATTTGAGTTACTTAACGGTAATTAGCGTCATCGGTACCCATCGGCGCGATGTCCTTGGAGCGTGAGAGACCTTGGCCGGATCGGCTGACTTCGACCTGTACCGCCCGTCCGAGGAGCACGACATGCTCCGCGATGCCGTCCGCTCGCTGGCCGAGGCGAAGATCGCGCCGTTCGCAGCCGCGGTCGACGAGGAGGCCCGGTTCCCGCAGGAGGCGCTCGACGCCCTGGTCGCAGGTGACCTGCACGCCGTCCACGTACCCGAGGAGTACGGCGGCGCGGGCGCGGACGCCCTGGCGACGGTGATAGTGATCGAGGAGGTGGCCCGCGTCTGCGCGAGCTCCTCCCTCATTCCCGCCGTGAACAAGCTGGGCTCGCTCCCGGTGATCCTCTCCGGCTCCGAGGACCTGAAGAAGAAGTACATGACCCCGCTCGCCAAGGGCGAGGGCATGTTCTCCTACTGCCTCTCCGAGCCGGAGGCCGGTTCGGACGCGGCCGGCATGAAGACCCGCGCGGTACGCGACGGCGACCACTACATCCTCAACGGCGTCAAGCGCTGGATCACCAACGCCGGCGTCTCCGAGTACTACACGGTGATGGCCGTCACCGACCCCGACAAGCGCAGCAAGGGCATCTCCGCCTTCGTCGTCGAGAAGTCCGACGAGGGCGTCTCCTTCGGCGCACCCGAGAAGAAGCTCGGCATCAAGGGCTCGCCGACCCGCGAGGTCTACCTCGACAACGTCCGCATCCCCGCCGACCGCATGATCGGCGCGGAGGGCACGGGCTTCGCGACGGCGATGAAGACCTTGGACCACACCCGCATCACCATCGCCGCCCAGGCCCTCGGCATCGCCCAGGGCGCGCTCGACTACGCCAAGGGCTACGTGCAGGAGCGCAAGCAGTTCGGCAAGCCCATCGCCGACTTCCAGGGCATCCAGTTCATGCTCGCCGACATGGCCATGAAGATCGAGGCCGCCCGCCAGCTGACGTATGCGGCCGCCGCCAAGTCGGAGCGCAACGACAGCGACCTGACCTTCCAGGGCGCCGCGGCCAAGTGCTTCGCCTCCGACGTGGCCATGGAGGTCACCACGGACGCCGTCCAGCTCCTCGGCGGCTACGGCTACACCCGCGACTACCCGGTCGAGCGCATGATGCGCGACGCCAAGATCACCCAGATTTATGAGGGCACGAACCAGGTTCAGCGGATCGTGATGGCCCGTAACCTGCCGTAGGCGGCAGGCGATTGACAGTGACACAGCCCCCGGTCGACGCCGGGGGCTTTGTCGTCGCCGGGGCCGGCCGGCCGTGACGCGGGTGAGCCCGGCGAGTCGGGCGAGTTCGGTTCCTGGCGAGGGTGCGTCGTCGGCCCCGGAACGGCCGGCCCGCCGTCACTCGATCGGGCGTAGCGGATTCTGTACCTCCGTCCGATGGCGCTGGGCTGCGGCCGGGCGTACGACGGAAGGACACGGGACCCGTTCGGGGCCCTTCGTCCCCCAGGAGGAGCCATGACCCAGCCCGGAACCATGACCGCCATGAGCAAGCAGATGCAGGACTGCGTCGAGGCGTGCATGACGTGCCACAACATCTGCGAGGAGGCCATGAGCTCCTGCATGCAGATGGGCGGCCAGGCGCAGATGCAGATCATGCGTGCGCTGATGGACTGCTCCGAGATGACCCGCATGTGCGCGGACATGATGATGCGCCGCTCGCCCATGTCGGGCGAGATGTGCGCGATGTGCGCCAAGGCCTGCGACATGTGCGCCGAGGCGTGTATGTCCATGTCCGAGGACAAGATGATGATGCGATGTGCGGAGGTGTGTCGCCGCTGTGCGGAGACATGCCGCACGATGGCGGGCGCCACCATGTGACCCGAGCCCGGCCCCACGGCGGGAGCCGAACGACAGGAGTCGAACGGCAGCAGCCGCACGGAACGGGAGCAGCCGAACGGCAGGAGCCCCGCGGATCGGTACCGCGGGGCTCCCTCGTGCACCGTGCGCCGCCCGGTCAGTTGCCGGTGACGGTGACCTTCTGGTCGTTCTTGAGCTCGTCCACCAGGGTCTTCACCTTCGCCTTGTCCCAGACGAGATTGCCGCCGGTGGACCCCGAGATCGGCATGTTCATGGAGGTGCCGTCGCCGCCGCTGACGCCCTTCATCGCCCAGAACATCGACCCCAGGTCCCACAGGCCCATGTCCTTGTCGACGATCAGGGTGTCCAGGCCCGCGGACATCGTCGGGTAGAGCTTGAAGGGGTTCAGCACCGTCGACGGCGTGGCCACCTGGTGGGCCAGGGCGGAGAGGAACTTCTGCTGGTTCTTCGTGCGCTGCAGGTCGGAGGCCGCGAAGGCGTGCCGGGTACGGACGAAGGCCAGGGCCTGGTCGCCGTTGAGCGTCTGCGTGCCCGCCTTGAAGTCGGCGCCGGAGTACTTGTCCTTGAAGCCCTTGTCGATGTTGATCTCGACACCGCCGACCGCGTCCACGATGTTCGCGAAGCCGGCGAAGCCGATCTCCACGTAGTGGTCGATGTGCAGGCCGGTGTTGTACTCGATGGTGCGCACCAGCAGGGTCGGCCCGTCCTCGGCGTACGCGGCGTTCAGCTTCTCGTGGCGGCCCTGGGCCGGGTAGACCTTGCCGGACGCCGACCCCTTGTACGACGGGATCTCCACGTTCGAGTCGCGCGGCAGCGAGATCAGCGTGTCCCCGTTGCTGCCGACGTGCAGGATCATCATCGTGTCCGTGCGCTTGCCCTCGGCGGACCCGGTGTGCAGCCTCTGCTTGTCCGCGTCGGACAGCCCGGCGCGGCTGTCGGAACCGACGATCAGGTAGTTCGTGCCCGCACCCGCGGCCGGCCGGTCGATGACCTGGGACAGGTCGACCTGGCGGTTGAGCTTGGAGTCGGCCCAGAAGTAGGTCGCGACCGAGGTGACCACCAGCAAGGTGACCAGAGTGAGCGCGGTCCACTTGAATCTGCGGCGCCAGTTCGGGGCGGGACGGGGCCCGCCGGGGCCGCCCGCGCCCGGCCCGCTGTCGCCCGGCCGGCCGTAGACCTGGCCTGTGTTGTAGCCGCTGTCGTATCCGTAGTCGCCACCGGCGTCGTCATATCCGCGGCCGTCGACGTACGACGGCTGCTGCGGGACCCCGTAGGGCGGCGCGGCGGGGCCGGGGCCACCGTAGGCGCCCTGTCCGGGCGGCGCCGCCGGGCCGCGTCGCACCTGGCGCATCACCCGTGCGCTCTCCGGCTGCGCGCCGGCACTGCCGCGTCCGTACCGGGTGCCGCGGTTGTCGTCGGACCATCCCTGGGGCCAATCGTTCATGGGCCCCAGTGTGCAGGGCGTGGCGGTGTGCCTCACAAGGGTCGTCGGAAAATAAGGTCAGTGCTGTTGCGAAGCTGACACAAATTCTGCCGATGTGTCCTCGGCATAGGGTGGAGGGCATGACAGACCAGGCCCCCGCCATGGAATCCGACACTTCGGACATACCGGGCAAGCCGACTTCGGCATCCCGGACCACTCTCAGCCACATCATGACCCACAACGACACCAACCTCCTGGGCTCCGTGCACGGGGGTGTGATCATGAAGCTGGTCGACGACGCGGCGGGCGCGGTGGCCGGCCGGCACAGCGGCGGCCCCGCGGTCACCGCGTCCATGGACGAGATGGCGTTTCTCGAACCGGTCCGCGTCGGCGACCTCGTCCATGTGAAGGCGCAGGTCAACTGGACCGGTCGGACCTCGATGGAGGTCGGTGTCCGGGTGCTGGCCGAACGCTGGAACGAGTCCGCCCCGCCCACCCAGGTGGGCTCGGCCTACCTCGTCTTCGCCGCGGTGGACGCCGACGGCAAGCCCCGCCCCGTGCCGCCGGTCCTCCCGGAGACCGAACGCGACAAGCGGCGCTACCAGGAGGCCCAGATCCGCCGCAGCCACCGCCTGGCCCGCCGCCGCGCGATCAGGGAACTGCGCGAGCAGCGGGCGGCCGATGGGTACGAGGACTGAGCGGAGGGCCGGACTGAGCGGAGGGCTGGACTGAGCGGCCGGCGCGGCAGACCCCAGCAGGCCGGGCAGGCCCAGCCGGGCGGCCAGGCGGGACGGGGTGGCCAGGTCCAGCAGGCCGGGCAGGCCCCAGCAAGCCGGAGAGGGCGGATACGCCCGCCACGCCGGAACGGGGCGGCCAAGCCCAGCAGGGCGGGGACGCCGGACAGAGCCGAACAGAACGGTCCGGCCCAGCAGGGCTGCCGGCCGGGTCTGTCGGGCAGGCATAGCCAGCCCGAGAGGGCGGACAGGCCGGACAGGGCGGCCAGGCCCGACAGCCACGCAGGCGGCTGGGCCGGACATGCCGCCCAGGCCCGACCAGGCGGTCGGGCGGATCAGACAGTCGGGAAGCGCGCCTTCACCGGGGCCCGGCACCGCCCGGGTGGTGGCCGACGGCATCCCGGCTTACGGCACCTCGACCGACGCATGCCGACCGACGGCACCCCGGCCGCCGCGCCTCGCCCGATGGCACCCCGGCCGCCGCGGCACCCCGGCCGATGGCTCACCAGCTGACGGGACCCCGGCTGCCGGGACCCCGGCCGATGGCACCCCGCCCGATGGGACCCCGGAACGGCACCTCGGCCGCCGCCGCGCCTCGGCCGATGGCACCTCGGCCTCCGCGGCTCACCGGCCGACGGCCCGCCGGCCGCCTGGGCACCCCGGCTGCCGCGGCTCACCGGCTGACGGCACCCCGGCCGATGGCATCCCGGCTGATGGCGGCCGCCTCGCATCCTGGCCGTCGGCCCGTCGGCCCGTCGGCCCGTCGGCCCGTCGGCCGCCGCGGCAGCTCGGCCGATGGCACCCCGCCCGATGGGACCCCGGAACGGCACCTCGGCCGCCGCCGCGCCTCCGCAGATGGCGCCCCGGCCGCCACGGCACCCCGGCCCTCCCCTCACGGGCACACCACCTCGTCCCCGGTCACCACGGCGGCCGCTCCCTGGGCCGGGTCCTCGACCTGGACCCTCTGCACCTGCCGGTAGTCGAAGCCCACGATCACCCTGAGGGTGGGCCCCTGGCCCGGCACCGCGCGCAGCTCGCTGCCCGGCAGGGCGGCGGCCAGCGACCTCGCCGAGCGGTCCCAGTGGGGGTCGTAGAGCACCTGGGTGCGCCGCACGGCGTGTTCCTTCGCGTCCACCGGCGCCCCCGTCGCGCGGAACCCGGCCGCCGCCAGCGCCGTGTCCACCCGTCTGGCGAGCCCGATCGTGCTGGTCCCGTTCTCCACCTGGACCCGGATCTGCTGCGGGGCGACCTCGACCGGCGCGGGACGGCTCTGCCGGGGCCGCGACCCGGCCCGGTGCACGGTCAGCGGCCGGTCGTCGCGCAGCGACCGGAACAGCTGGTCCGCCTTCACCGGGTCCCACTTCACGGCCGAGCCGAGGCCCTTGACGACGTAGGCCATCTGCGCGATCGGGACGGTCGTGAACTCCGAGGAGGACGGGGAGAAGTTCCGCATCGCCCGCCCGAGGTCCAGCAGTTCGTCGGTGTGGAAGCCCTTGTCCGCGCGCACCGAGCCCAGCACCGTCCGGGCCACGTCACGGAACTGCATGGGGTTGAGCAGCACCCGTGAGGACGTCGCCCGCTCGATCAACGCCGCCAGGAAGCGCTGCTGCCGCTTCATCCGGCCCAGGTCGCTGGCCCCGTCGACATGCCGGGAGCGGACGAACTGCAGGGCCTGCCCCCCGGTGAGCATGTGCGGGCCGGCGGCCAGGTCCAGGCCGGTGTAGGAGTCCTTGAGCGGTTCGGTGGTGCAGATCTGCACGCCGCCCAGGACGTCCACCGTCCGCATGAATGTGGTGAAGTCCACTTCCAGGTAGTGGTCGATCTTCAGCTGGGTCAGGTCCTCGACCATGCTCACCGTGAGGTTGGGGCCGCCCTCCGCGTACGCGGCGTTGAGCTTGACCGGGTGCGGCGCGCGCTCCCGGCCCGTGACCGGATCGACGCGGGCGGGGACCTCGGCGTAGGAGTCCCGCGGCAGGCTCACCACGCTGGCCCGCTTCCGGTCCTCCGACAGGTGCACGATCATCATGGTGTCGGTGCAGTGGCAGGGCTGCCCGCCCAGCCGGTATCTGCGCCGCTCGTCCTCGCTGATCCTGTCCCGGCCGTCGGTGCCGACCAGCAGGACGTTCATGCCGTGGCCCGCCCGGGGGCGGTTCTTCATGTCCTTGAACGGGTCGACCCGGGCGATGTCCGCGTCCAGGCTGGAGACCACCGCGTGCCCGATCCCGGCGGAGGCGAGCACCACCACGGACAGCGTGGTCACCGCACGCATGGCCCAGCGCGGTCTCCTGCGCCGTACGGGCGGGGGCGGCATGGGGGCCGACCGCGGCGGGGCTGCGGTCTGCTGCGACCGGCGCTGCGGCCGCGCAGGGGACCGGGGCGGCGTGCTGGACATGCGGGGACACCTCCGCGAAAGGCGTGGGTGGGCTCCGTGAGCACCGTAGGGCCATACGATCTGCTGCCCGGTGCAGCGGCCCCGGTGGCGCGCACCGGTGTCCCCCGTTCGCGGTAACGTGACCCTCCTATGAACGCCAAGCCCGACGTGCGGCTCCCCGCCGTTTCTGTGATCATGCCCGTTCTCAACGAGGAGCGGCATCTGCGCGGAGCCGTCGAAGCGATCCTCGCGCAGGAGTACGACGGCGAGATGGAGGTGGTGATCGCTCTCGGTCCGTCCGCGGACCGCACGGACGAGATCGCCGCCGAGCTCGTACGGGAGGACCCGCGCGTGCACACGGTCCCGAACCCGACCGGCCGCACCCCGGCCGCGCTCAACGCCGCGATCAAGGCCTCCCGCCATCCCGTCGTCGTCCGCGTCGACGGCCACGGGATGCTCTCCCCGAACTACATCGCCACCGCCGTACGGCTCCTGGAGGAGACCGGCGCGCAGAACGTCGGCGGCATCATGCACGCCGAGGGCGAGAACGACTGGGAGCACGCCGTCGCCGCCGCCATGACCTCGAAGATCGGCGTCGGCAACGCGGCCTTCCACACCGGCGGCGAGGCCGGTCCCGCGGAGACGGTCTACCTCGGAGTCTTCCGGCGCGAGGCGCTGGAGCAACAGGGCGGGTACAACGAGGAGTTCATCCGCGCCCAGGACTGGGAGCTCAACTTCCGCATCCGGGAGGCGGGCGGCCTGATCTGGTTCTCGCCCGAGCTCAAGGTGTCGTACCGGCCCCGCCCGAACGTGCGGGCCCTCGCCAAGCAGTACAAGGACTACGGTCGCTGGCGGCACGTCGTCGCCCGCTACCACGAGGGCTCCATCAACCTGCGCTACCTCGCCCCGCCGACCGCGCTGTGCGCCATCGTGGCCGGAACCGTGGCCGGCGCGGCCCTGACCCCGTGGGGCTTCGTGGTCCCCGGCGGCTATCTGGCCGCGATCGTCGCCGGGTCGGTGCCGGCGGGCCGGGGGCTGCCGCCGAGGGCCCGGCTGCGGATCCCCGTCGCCCTGGCCGCCATGCACATGTCCTGGGGCTGGGGCTTCCTCACCAGCCCCCGCTCCCTGGCGAAGAAGGTCATCGCCTCGCGGCGGCCCGCCGTCATGGCGGCCAACTGAACAAGACGCCCCTACGGAGCGGGGCCCCTCTCGTCGGGAGGGGCCCCGCACCCGTCTACCAGCGGTAGGGCGCGTACACGTCCATGCACTGGTTGGTGTCCGAGCCGTTGATCGCGTCGGAGTTGCTGGGGATGTCCCCGGCCTTCGGCGCGGACTGCTTCGGGTAGGACGTGCCCGTACGCCAGTCGGCCCCCACGAGGACCGTGACCCCGGACACGTCGGTCGACCTCTTCACCGAACTCGACGGAATGCCCAGCGCCTTGGCGACACCCAGGGCGTCGCCCTCCAGGTCGGCGCTCGGGTAGCGGACGACCGTCTGGGTCGCGGACTGTGCCGCGGAGGTGTCGGCCGCCGCCCTGCTGAAGCCTTTCTGCACCAGCGCCTGACTGATCGTGCTCGCCCGGCCGTGGACCGCGGCCTCGGTGGAGCTCCTGGTGGCGTTCTGTACCACCACGCCCAGCCGGTCGGCCGCGACCGAGGGCGCCGTGGTCGCCGCGCCCTTGTCCGCCGCCTGCTTCGCGTCCGTCTCCGACGCCGTGCCCTTCTTGTCGAAGGACACGTCGTCGCGGATCATCTGCCAGACCTTGTCGGCGTTGGCGCCGTCCGGCAGGACGTGGTCCCGGTTGTTCGGGTCCTCGACGTTGGGCATCGTCGTCATGGTGATGCGGTCCGTCGGTACCGTCTTGAGCTGCATCGCCAGGTCGTAGAGCTTCTTGACCGAGCCGATCTCCTCGGAGACCTGGAGCGACTTCGTGGCCGCGTCCGCCAGGTCCATCAGCCGACCGGTGTCGGTGAAGACGTTCTGGCTCTTCAGGGTGCGGATCATCGCGTTCATGTACATGTGCTGAGCCCGGGCCCGCAGCAGGTCACTGCCCCACGCGTGCCGGGTGCGCAGCCACTGCAGTGCCTGCACGCCCTGGACCTTGTGCGTGCCGGCCGTCATCTTCATCCCGGAGCCGCCGGGCACCCCCGGCAGCGGACGGTCCCAGACGTTCTGCCTCACGCAGACGTCGACGCCGCCGATGGCGTCCGCCATTTTCACCACGCCGGCGAAGTCGATGGTCATCCAGTGGTCGATGTAGACGTTGGTGAGGTTTTCCCAGGTGGCCAGCGTGCAGCCGGCGCCGCCGCGGGCCAGCGACTCGTTGATGATCGTGTTGACGGGCGGGTAGACCCTCCCCGTCTTGGGGTCGGTGCACTTGGGGATGTCGACCCGGGTGTCGCGCGGAATGCTCACCACTGCGGCGCTCTTGCGGTCCGCGGCCAGGTGGATGAGCATCTCGACGTCGCCCAGCGGCGGGTTGCCGCGGTTGTCCCGGCTGCCGCCCAGCGCCACGTCCGCGTCGGAGTTACGGCTGTCGGACCCGATGAGCAGGATGTTCAGGGGTGTCTGGCCGGCCGCGTTGGGCTGCGACTTCTCCGCCTTGGAGTCGCCGCTGCTGCGCTCGCCCTTGCGGATGTTGCCGTTGAGGTGCTCGTAGTACAGGTATCCGGCGGCGGCCGTCCCGAGTATCAGCACCGCCAGGGTCGTCGCGGACCAGCGCAGCACCCGGTGCTTGCGCCCGCCCCGGCGTCCCCGGCCGTTCTGCCGCCCGCCGCCCGTGCCGTCGTGTCTGCCGGGGCCGTCACCCTCCACGGACGCCTCGTCGTCCTGTGGGCCGCCGTGCGACCAGTCCAGATCCCGAGCGTGCCGGACATCCGGGCGCGTCCCCTCCCCGCGCACACTGCTCTGCGTCATTTCCCCTGCCTCCCCACCCTTGCGCCGTCGAAGGGCCTGTTGTGCGTCCTGTTAGACGCACAACAGGCCCTTCAGGTCACTTGGCGCACTGAACCTTGTCCGCCGTGGACTTCTGGACACCCTCCGGCGCCTTCGTCGGCGGGGTGAGTGAGACGCCCGCCCCCTTGAAGTCCTTGCCCAGGGTCAGCGTCATCGTCGGCAGGCCCTGGGAGTTGGTCACGCTCTTGCCCGGCTTCAGCGCGGATCCGGACAGTCCCATGATCGCGGCGAGTTTACGGGCCTGGGCAGCCTGGTCGGGCGCGTACTCCAGCGTGGTACTGCCGAGCTCCTGCGGCGCGTTGCCCGCGTTCTCGGACTTGGTCACGCCCTGATCGTTCTGCAGCCAGGCGAGCGTCTCCTGTGCGGCCCCGCCGGGCGCCCCGCCGTTCATGATCCGTACCCGGACCTCCGAGGCGGCCGACTGGGCCCCCTTGAGCCGGGCGGCCTCGGCGGCCTTCTCCTTCTGCTGCTGCTGCTTGACCGCGGTGAAGGAGATGTCGTTCTGGATCATCTCGAAGACCTGAGGGGCCGTCGACGGGTTCAGGACGACCGTGGCGTGGATCTTCTCCGCCGGGTTGTCGACCACCGGCACCGTGGCGAACGTCAGGTTCTTGGGGTTGAGCTTGCCGAGCTCGAGGCCGAGGTCCTTCAGCTTGCCGATGCTGTCGATCTTCGAGTCGACGGTCAGCGCCTTGGTGGCCGCGTCGGCCACGTCCAGCATCTTCCCGGGGTCGGTGAGTGTGGAGTTGGACTTCAGCTTCCGCATCAGCGAGCTCAGGAACTGCTGCTGGAGCTGGATGCGGCTCAGGTCGCCGCCGAGGCCGACGGCGTGCCGGGTGCGTACGAAGGCGAGAGCGGTCTCGCCCTCGATGTGCCGCATGCCGGCCTTCAGGTTGAGGTGCGAGTCCTTGTCGTGGATGTCCTTGCCCAGGCACACGTCCACACCGCCGACCGCGGACGTCAGCGTCTTGACCGCGTTGAAGTCGGCCACCATGAAGTCGTCCGGGGTGATGCCGGTCAACTGCGTGACCGTGCGCATGGTGCAGCTCGGCGTGCGGCCGTCCTGACCGAGGCTCGTGTTGAAGCGGACGTTGCGCGTGCCGGGGATGACCTTGGTGCTGCCGTCGGGCTGCTTCGTCGGGCAGTCCGGGATGTTCACGATCAGGTCGCGCGGGATGCTCAGCGCGGTCGCGTTGGAGCGGTCCTTGGAGACGTGCAGCAGGATGTTGGTGTCGGCGTGTCCGACGCTGCCCCTGTCGCCGTACCCCTCGTTGCCCTTGCCGGTGCGTTTGTCGGTGCCGATCAGCAGGATGTTGATCGCCTTGTCCTTCTGGAAGCCACCGGTGCTCGCGCCGTCGTCGGAGACGGAGGTGATGTTGTCGTTGAGGTGCTTGATGTAGAGGTACCCGGCGGTCGTCGCCGCGAGCAGGATGAAGGCCATGGAGCCGCCGGTCCACAGCAGCACCTTCTTGGCCTTCGACTTCTTCTTCACCGGCCGGCGCCCGCGCCGCCCGGGCAGCGGCTCCTCCGGCACGGAACGCCTGCGGCGCGGGCCGGGCACCTCCCGGCTCGGGGTGTCGGGGGTCTGCCGGTCCGGTGCCGCCGACCGGTTGCGCGTCGCGCCGTCGGCGCCGCGGGACGCGGCCTGGCCACTCGTGCCGCGGGAGGCGGCTCTGCGCGGACCCGGAACCGCCGACTGCGGGGCGGAAGGGCTCAGTCGCAGTTCGTATTCGCCGGTGTTCGGATTGAGCACCCACTGATCTGCGGGGTCAATGTTGTCCGCCCGCCCACGGCCTTGCGCGTCCACGGTTGTACCGAACCCTCCGTCGGGGCCACGCGGCGCCTTCCCCCCTCAGGCGCGCTCAGGTCTGGTTCACACAGTGCTCGACCCGAGGAAGAACCTCGTGGCAGGAGCACCGGATCGCTCACACTATCCGCCCAGTTCACGGTCGAGCGACGCCGGTGACAAATTCCACGTCCCTACAACTGGGCAATCCGCCCATTTCCTTGGACAAAAGTTCGCCTTTGGCCGCGGCTTTACCCGCAGGAGTCCTCGGCGGCGGTGTTGCCGCGGAACGTCGGCGTGGGAGAAGGTGTGTGAGCCGGGCCCCGGTTCCGTTTCCCGTGACCGGGCGCGCCCGCGATTCCGTACCCGGTGTAGCCGTACGACTGCGGAAACGAACCGCTCTCCGGAGTCGATTCCCTATCCGCCGAAGCCGAATTGCGGCTTTTTGCGTCGGAATCCCCGGGAACTTCCCTGGCGACCTCGACCGGCAGGTCGGCCCGCAGCCGCGCGAACAGCTTTTCGGCCTCCGGCTCCACGAGTTGATCGCGATTGCTGTTGTAGACGTACGACTCCCGCGGAACCGTCAGGAACTGCACCCGTTTCATCGGGATCTCGCGCAGGCCGCGCACGAGGTCGTACAGGCCGCGCAGGCTCGCCAGGCCCGGGTCGGTGGTCAGGGACGAGGTGGCCGCGTCCAGGACCGGATACAGCTTCACCGGGTTCAGCAGGACGTCGTTGCTCTGCACCTTGTTCACGAGGGCGCCCAGGAATCGCTGCTGGCGCTCCATCCGGTCGGTGTCGCTGCCGTCGCCGAGGGACTTGCGGGCGCGGACGTAGCCGAGGGCCTGCTCGCCGTCGAGCGTCACCCGGCCCGCGGGCAGCCTGATCCGGGCGGCCTCGTCGTCGATCGGCTCCTTCAGGCAGACCTGGACGCCGTCGACCGCGTCGACCATCTTCTTGAACCCGCGGAAGTCGACGACCACGTGATGGTCGACGCGGATGTCCGTCAGCTTCTCCACCGTGCGGATCGTGCAGGCCGAACCGCCCGCCTCGAAGGCGTAGTTGAACATCGCGAAGGTCGGCTCGGTGCGGCTGCCGTCCGGGCGGCGGCAGCTCGGTACGTCCACCATCAGGTCGCGGGGCAGGGACACGGCGGTGGCGCTGTGCCGGTCGGCGGCCAGGTGCAGCAGGATCGTGGTGTCGGACCGCTCGGTCCCCGAGTCCTTGCCGTACTGGGCGTTGCCGTCCCCGGCGCGCGTGTCCGAGCCGATCAGCAGGATGTTCTGCGCGTCCTTCACCAGGGCGCTCGGCCGCTCCTTCTCGTACCGCCGGAGCTCGGCCGCGGCCTCGTCGTCGGACGTGATGTTGGAGCTGAGCTTGGCATAGAGCCCCCACCCCACCCCGACGGCCCCCACGACGAGCACTCCGGCGCCGAGGGCGACACCCCGCACCCACCGCCGCCGTATGAGCCCGGTGTCCGGGGCGGGCACCCCGGGGCCGGGCCCCGGAGACCCGGCACGGTCCTCCGGCGGTCCACCTGGTGTACCTGCCCTGCGGGTCACCTCTGAGACCACCCCTCATGCCGTACGAACGTGCCGTGCTGTTCCTACGACCATGACCCGGAGCGGGTGCCCGGGGCGGCCGGTGCTGGGCCGAATGGGGGACCCCGCCCGGTGGGTGGCGGGGGCCGTCCGGGGTGCCGGGAGCTGTCCGGGGGGAGCCGTCCGGGTCCCCCGCGTTCGTCACCTCGCCGTGGCGGTGACCCGCTCGCTCTCGATCCGCTTGGCCAGCGCATCCTCGTCCAGCCGGTCGAGGTTGCGGCACAGGACCACCGACCCGCCCGCGGCCAGTGGGGCGTAGAGCCCCGCGCTGAGCCCCTCCCAGGTGTCGTACGGCAGTGCCGACAGCAGCCGCGAACCGGGCCCCGTCAGATCCAGCGCGGGCGCGTCCGCCCGTGCCCGCTCCACGACCTCCGCCGCCGTGTACTCGGCCCCGGCCACGATCAGCGCCGGCTCCTCCGGGTCCACCGGAGCGAAGGGCGCGAACCGGTCTCCCTGCGCCGGGACCTCGACGGCGTAGTCGAGGAAGCCCTGCGGCGGCTGCGGGAACCGCCCGCCCAGCGGCCGCAGCGCGAGCGCGACCCGCTCGCCGGCACAGGCCCGCGCCGCATCCAGTGCGTCCGGACCGCTGACCACGACGTCCGCCGCCGCCGGGTCCCCGCCGATGTCCGCGACCGCACCCACCGACGCACACGCCAGCAGCCACACGGCCGTCTGCCAGTGCGCGGGCAGCAGCAGCGCGACCCGGTCACCCGGTCCGGCGGCGAGGTCGCCCTGGAGGAGGTTCGCGGTCTTGGCCACCCAATTGGCGAAGGTGGCCACGGACAATTCGACGCGTTCCCCCGTGGCGTCGTCGTAGAAGGTCACCAGGGGGCGTCCGGGGTCCGCGGCGAGCGCGGAACGCAGCAGGTCGGCGGGGGTGCGTTCGGTGGCGTTCACCCGGGCAAGCGTACGCGCCGCCGCGCCCGGACACCGCGCGGCGGGCCCGTCGCCCGGACACCGGTTCGGCGCAAGCACAGCCGACGGACCGTCAGTTCCCCGGTAGACAGATATGTCTGACTATGTCCAGGATCAGGGGCATGCGTGGACACAGATTCCCTGCCTTCCCTGCCTTCCCTGTCTTCCTTGCCCTCCCTGCTTTCCCTGCCTTCCTTGCTTCCTCGATCGGCGTCACCTGCGCGGCCGCGCTCACCCTCCCCGCGGCCGCGGCGACGACGAGACCGGCGCCGACCGCCAAGGCGGCCGCCGTGACTGCCGGGCGGAGGCCGGCCCGGACCGCCGAACCGGCCGTCACCGGCAGCACCCAGTCCCTGCCCCTCGCCCCCCTCACCCGCGACCGCGCCCTCGGCGCCGCCCCCGAACAGGGCCTGTACCGCACGGACGTACGGCACTTCTCACTGGTCGGCGTCGTCTGGGACAACCCGGACACCGAGCTGCACGGAACCGTCCAGGTCCGCACCCGCTCCGCCGCCTCCGGCACCTGGTCCGGATGGCAGGACGTGGAGACGCACAACGCCGACCACGGCGCCGACCCCGGCACCGCCGAGCGCACCTCCGGCCAGGTGCGCGGCGCCACGGCACCGCTGTGGGTGGGGGACTGCGACGGCGTCGACGTGCGGGTGCGCGCGGACACCGGGAGCGGGGACCGGGGGAGTGCGGACGACCCGCCCGTTCCGCTGCCCTCCGGCATGCGCATCGAACTCGTCGACCCCGGCGACGAGCCCCCGCCGCAGGGCCCCCCGGCCAACGCCCCGGCCAGGGACGAACTGGGCGAGGAGGCGTCCGCCGCGTCCACCGCGGACGAAGCGAGCGAGGAAGCCAACGCCACGGGCGAACCGGGCGAGGAGGCGACCGCCGCGTCCGCCGTCAACACGGGCCTCGCCCCGCTCGGCGCCACCGAGATCCCGGCGCTCGACCGCGAGGCGACCGTGCGCGAACTGCTCGACCTGCGCGGCCCGGAACTGACGGAGCAGCAGCGGGCCCAGCCCTACATCGGACCACGGCCGCGCATCATCACGCGCCGCGGCTGGGGCGCGGACGAGTCGCTGCGCGCCAGGGGATTCGTCTACACGAAGAAGGTCAAGGCGGCGTTCGTCCACCACACCGAGACAGGCAACAACTACAGCTGCTCACAGGCCCCGTCGGTCATCCGCAGTATCTACCGCTATCACGTGAAGAGCATGGGCTGGCGCGACATCGGCTACAACTTCCTCGTCGACAAGTGCGGGAACATCTACGAGGGCCGGGCCGGCGGTGTGGCGAATGCGGTCCTGGGCGCCCATACTCTCGGGTTCAACAGCGACAGCATGGGGATCGCCGTGCTCGGCACGTACAGCAAGTCCCAGCCCGCCTCGGCCGCGGTGACGGCCGTCGCCCAACTCGCCGCCTGGAAGCTCGGTCTCTACGGGATGAATCCGCGCGGGAAGACATATCTGACGTCGGGCGGTGGGAATCTCTACGCAAAAGGTAAGAAGGTTCGCCTGAACGTCATCTCCGGCCACCGGGACGGCTTCAACACCGACTGCCCCGGCAGCTTGCTCTACGGCAAGCTCGGCACGACCCGCTCGGCCGCGGCGCGCTACCAGGGCCGCTGAGGACGGGACACCCCACGGCTGTCGAAGGCGTCTTACCAAGGTCTGCATACACTGGCCCGCCGAACCACAGATCGGCCGGTCCCGGCAGGAAGCGGAGACGACAGGTGACAGAAGCGATCCTCCTGGTCGGCGGCAAGGGCACCCGGCTGCGCCCGCTCACGGTGCACACTCCGAAGCCCATGGTCCACGCGGCCGGCGTGCCCTTCCTCACCCACCAGCTGGCGCGGGCCAGAGCGGCGGGCGTCGAGCACATCGTGCTCGCGACCAGCTATCTGGCCGAGGTCTTCGAACCGTACTTCGGCGACGGATCCTCGCTCGGCCTCCACATCGAGTACGTGACCGAGGAGGAGCCCCTGGGCACGGGCGGCGCGATCCGCAACGTGGCCTCGCGTCTGCACTCCGGTCCGGACGACCCGGTCCTCATCTTCAACGGGGACATCCTGACCGGCCTGGACATCAGGGCGCTGGTGCGCACCCACGAGACGACCGGTGCGGACGTGTCGCTGCACCTGACGAAGGTGACCGACCCGAGGGCCTACGGTCTGGTCCCCACGGACGACACGGGCCGGGTCCTGACCTTCCTGGAGAAGCCGCAGACCCCGGAGGAGATCGTCACCGACCAGATCAACGCGGGAGCGTACGTCTTCCGCCGTTCGGTCATCGACACGATCCCCCAGGGCCGCCCGGTCTCGGTGGAGCGCGAGACCTTCCCGGACCTGCTGGCCGCCGGCGCCCATCTGCAGGGCATGGTGGACTCGACCTACTGGCTGGACCTGGGCACTCCGGCCGCGTTCGTGCGGGGTTCGGCGGACCTGGTGCTCGGCCGCGCTCCCTCCCCGGCCGTACCCGGCCGCTGCGGCGACCGTCTGATCCTGCCGACGGCCGTCGTCGCGGCCGACGCGAAGCTCACCGGTGGCACGGTGGTGGGCGAGGGCGCGTTCGTGGCCGAGGGGGCACGGGTCTGCGGCAGCACGATCCTGCCCGGCGCCGTCATCGAGCCGGGCGCCGTCATCACCGACTCCCTCATCGGCATCCGGGCCCGCGTCGGCCGGCGCTCCGTACTCACCGGCACGGTGATCGGCGACGGCGCGGTGGTCGGCGCCGACAACGAACTCCGGGACGGCGTACGGGTCTGGTGCGACGCACAGATCCCGGCGGGGGCGGTGCGGTTCTCTTCCGACCAGTAGGGGTGCGGACGCGGGCGGGCAGGAGCGCCGTCCCCGGGGCTACGCCTCCGGACCCCTGTATGGCTCGCGGTCGGGGCCGGTCGCCTCACAACCGTCCGATGTCCCCCTTCGGCATCCGCGGCGCCCGCCGCGGCGGCACGCGCCCACTCAGCAGAATCAACCGCGCCGCCCGGTGCCGCTGCCCCGCGTACGGCTCCAGCAGCCGCAGCATCACCGCGTCGTCCGCATGCCGGTCCCCGGCCAGCGCCCACCCCACGATCCCCGGCAGATGCAGGTCCCCGACCGTCACCGCGTCCGGTGCCCCGTGACTGCGCTGCACGGTCTCCGCCGACGTCCACGGCCCGATCCCGGACACCAGCTCCAGCCGCTGCTGCGCCGCCGCCGGAGGCATCCGCACCGCCTCCTCCAGCCGCGCGGCGACCCGCACGGCCCGCAGGATCGTCGACGCCCGCTTGTTGTCGACGTTGGCCCGGTGCCACTCCCAGGAGGGAATCAGCGCCCAGGTGCGCGGCGCCGGCATCACGTACATCCGCCCGGGCACGGGTCCCGGCGCCGGCTCTCCGTACTTCCGTACCAGCACCCGCCACGCCGCATAAGCCTCGGCAGTGGTGACCTTCTGTTCCAGGACCGACGGGATCAACGACTCCAGCACCAGCCCGGTCCGGGTCAGCCGCAGCCCCGGCCGCAGGTGCCGGGTCAGCGCCAGCAGCCGGTGCCGGGGCGCGAACGCGGACGGTTCGTCGGCGGCGCCGAGCAACTCCGGCAACTGCTCCAGCAGCCACTCGGCTCCCGGGCCCCACGCCTCCCCGCGCACCTCGCCGCCCCGCGCCGACACCCGCAGGGTGCCCGGCCCGAGCGGCGTCCGGCAGGCCCGCCACACCGACCCGTCCGGCGTCGCCCGGAAGGTCGGATCACCGGGACCGCGCCTGAGCGGGCCCAGAACCAGCCCCAGATCAAGCGGCCCGTCCGGCACCCAGGTCCGCACCCGCCCCGGCACGGCGGCCTGCCGAGGCACACCCGCGGGCACGGCGACATGCCCACCGCGCACGGTCGTGCGCGTGGGCCGCGGAACGAAGCGTCCTGCCACGGATGAGTCCCCGAAGTCGCCGAAGTCGCCGAAATTGTCGAAGGTGCCGAAGGTGTCGAAGGTGCCGGAAGTGCTCTATGAGCCTAGGGCCCGACGGAGCAGGAGTGAACGGAAGTCCCGGACGTCAGCGCACCTCGATGAACGCCCCCGCGTCCCGCTCGGGCCGCGGCCCCGGCTGCTCCGCCGGATGACCGATCGCGACCGCGCCCATCGGGTCCCAGTCCTGCGGCAGTCCGAGCACCTCGCGCACCACGTCCCGGCAGAACATCGTCGAGGACACCCACGCCGATCCGAGCCGCTCCCCGGCCAGCGCGACCAGGAAGTTCTGCACCCCGGCTCCGGCGGCGACCACGAACATCTCCCGCTCGGCACCGTCGCGCCGGGCGTCGCCGTAGGTGTGGGAGCCGTCCATCACCAGGCACGGCACCACCAGGTACGGCGCGTTGCGCAGCACGTCCCCGCGCCTGATGCGGCGGGCTGTCGACTCCTCGCTCCTTCCGTCCCGCCGCAGGTCGGCGATCCAGGCGTCGCGCATCGCGTCGAGCAACCGGGTCCGCGACTGCTCGGACTCCAGCAGCACGAACCGCCACGGCGTGGTGTGGTGCGGCGCAGGCGCGGTCACGGCGGCGGCCACCGCACGCCGGACGGCTCCGGGGTCGACGGGTTCGCCGGTGAAGGACCGTACGGTACGGCGCTGGGTCACCGTCTCGCGTACGGCCTCGGAGGTGCCGAGCCGGAACATGTCGTCGCGCGCGTCGCGCACCATGGCCCGCGCACCCTCCCCGTGGTCCTCGCGGTCCCCGGCCAGCGCGTGGGCCAGCCCGCGTGCCACCGCGACGGGCAGCCCGTCGGCCTTGCCCTTCACCAGTTCGCCCGCGGCGGCGAGTTCGTCCGCGATGGCGACGACGGTGGCGCTGAGCGGGTTGCCGTGCGCGTCCGTGCCGCCGCGCAGATCGTCGAGCACCCGTACGCCCGCGGCGCCGATGGCGACGTCCGTGAGGCCCGCGCGCCAGGGGCGCCCGAAGGTGTCGGTGACAATCACTCCGACGGTGACGCCCAGGGCGTTGTGCAGTCCCTCCCGGATCGCCCGCGCGGACGCGTCGGGGTCCTCGGGCAGCAACAGCACGGTGCCGGAAGGGGTGTTGGAGGCGTCGACCCCGGCGGCGGCCATGACCAGCCCCTGACGGTTCTCGACGATCCGCAGCGGTCCGCGCCGTGCCACGACCCGTACGGTCTCGGCGTCGATCGCGGACTCCCGGTCGGCCGCCTCGACGATCCGCCCCTCCGCCTTGGACACGATCTTCGACGTCACGAGCAGCACGTCGCCGTCCACCAGTCCGGGCTCGGCGGTGGCGATCAGCTTGGCCAGGTCGTCGCCCGGCCGCACCTCGGGGATCCCGGTGACGGCCCACACCCGGTACCCCGGCGTGGTCGCGTCACCGGCCACATCCGTCGAAGGCGTGCTGCTCACGCGCCCCGCACCTCCTCCGCCAGCGCCAGCGCCTCGCGTGCCATCCGGGCGGCGGCGTCCACGTCGGTCATCATCAGGGGCACCGCCCTGCAGCGGATCCCGGCCGCCTCGACCTTGGTCACGGACCCCGCGTCGACCGTGTCGACGAGCCAGCCGTCGAGCAGGCCCGAGCCGTAGTGCTCGGCCACCGCAGCCGCCGTGGACTCCACGCCGACCGCCGCGAGCACCTTGTCGGCCATCCCGCGCACGGGTGCGCCCCCGACGATGGGGGAGAGGCCGATCACCGGCACTCCGGCGTCGGCGATCGCCTCCCGGATCCCGGGCACGGCCAGAATCGTGCCGATGGAGACGACCGGGTTGGACGGCGGGAAGAGGATCACGTCCGCCTGGGCGATCGCCTCCAGCACGCCCGGCGCCGGCTTGGCCTGCTCGGCCCCGACCGGCACGATCGCCTGGGCCGGCACGGAGGCCCGCAGCCGTACCCAGTACTCCTGGAAGTGGATCGCCCTGCGCTCGCCGTCGACCTCCACGGCCACGTGCGTCTCTACGCGGTCGTCGGTCATCGGGACGAGCTTGACGCCCGGCTTCCACCGGTCGCACAACGCCTCCGTGACCGCGCTCAGCGGATAACCGGCGCCGATCATCTGGGTGCGCACGATGTGCGTGGCGAAGTCCCGGTCGCCGAGCCCGAACCACTCCGGCCCGACGCCGTAGGCCGCGAGTTCCTCCTTGAGGTGGAAGGTCTCGTCCGCCCGACCCCAGCCCTGCTCCTCGTTGATGCCGCCGCCGAGCGTGTACATCACCGTGTCCAGGTCCGGGCAGACCTTCAGCCCGAAGAGGTGGATGTCGTCGCCGGTGTTGCCGATGACCGTGACGTCCACGTCCGGCACGGCCCGCTTCAGGCCGCGCAGGAACCGGGCACCACCGATGCCGCCTGCCAGAACCACAATCCGCATGGAAACAGTGTGTCAGCCGCCGGGACCACTCGTTGGGGGGCGGTGGCGGGTGACGGGTGCACGCCTGTGGGCAGGTTCGGCGACGCGGCATCCGGTCGCCCGGGCGTTGCGGCACGTCCCAGGGCCTGATCCGCGGACAGGCCTACGCGCCGACGGGGTCCACCGGGGCGTAGGGGGCTCCCGTGCACCGGGCCGAGTGCGCGTGCATCGGCATCTCGGTCAGGCCGGGGAAGTAGACGTGCAGAGTGACCGCCGGCTCCAGCGCGTCGTTGACGACTTCGTGAACGTATCCCGGCGCGAACACTCTCTGGGCGCCCGCCGCCAGCCGGCGCGTGCCGCGCTCCGTGCGCTCGGTCAGCTCACCGTCCAGCACGGTCAGCACACCGGAGGAGCGGCCGTGGTCGTGCAGCCCGCTGCCCTGTCCGGGCACCCAGGACAGCAGCCACACCTCGTAACCCGGGCCGGTGCGCAGCCGGTGGTACCAGCGGGTGGTCGCGTCGTACCGCACGAGGTGCTCCCACTGGGAGCGGTCGGCGGCGAGGGAGCGGGCCAGACCTGCGAACTCGGCGACGGTGGCCGGGTGCTCACGCGGGGTCTGGAGCAGGTGCGGGACTTCGAGGATGTCGCCCGCGATCTGGAGGTCGCTGTCGCTGTTCATCGGATGCGGTGGTTCCTCGGCGAGGGAGTGGGGCTGGCGGGTGTCGCGGACCGTCGCCCGGGTCGCGGACGAAAGGTGTGCCCTGGATGAGGGATCAGGAAGGAATCAGCAGCCGGATCGGGATGGACCCGGGGTCAGCCGGAGCGCGTTGGGCTCAACAGCCGGAACAGCAACAGCTACAGCGAGCGCGGGCAGCACCGTGGGACCCGGCGGTGCGGGTCGTGGGGAGTGCCAAGTTCGCGAGCATGCCCCCAAGGACACCGGTTCACACCATCACTGTCAACTCGGCGCCCGGTATGTGGGACATGGTTCACCTCATCCGGTTCATCACCCAGGTGAAAGGTTTGCTCATGGGGGGACCGGGACACATGGCGCACATGCCGGGCGCGCAAGCGCCGTTGCGATCCCGTGATCAGACTGTGATCCGGATCGCCGCGGAGCGCGCGTCGGAACGAGATCCAAGTCCTGGGCGTCCTTCCTTGTGCGGGCACCGCACGGGGCCGGGGACCCTCGGGCCCTCGGCCGTGTGTCAAGGTTTATGCCGATTTGAACACTTTCCGCATGGCCTTGGTTCCGCAGAGTGAATAAGGGGCTCAATAGCAGATCTCGGCTTGACTCGCCCGGAGCAGCACACTTGTAATTTCACTCGTGTCGTTCAGCCGGAATCGATAACGGCTGCGTCACGGGGACGCGAAAGACAGACGAGGGGCGCACATGACCGAGCTGGTGCAGCAACTGCTGGTCGACGACGCGGACGAGGAACTCGGCTGGCAGGAGCGCGCGCTGTGCGCCCAGACCGACCCGGAGTCCTTCTTCCCCGAGAAGGGCGGCTCGACCCGCGAGGCCAAGAAGGTCTGCCTCGCCTGCGAGGTCCGCTCCGAGTGCCTCGAGTACGCGCTGGCCAACGACGAGCGCTTCGGCATCTGGGGCGGCCTGTCCGAGCGTGAACGGCGCCGGCTGAAGAAGGCCGCCGTCTGACGGGGGCCGCCTGACGAAAGCCTGCTGCGGAACCGCACACACCCTTCCCCAAGACGTCACGAACGGCCCGTCGCGCGTGGGTTATCCACAGGCGGCGGGCCGCTGTGCTGGCCAGCCGATAGTGTGGTCGCTCGTCCGAGACGCGCCGCTGCCCCCACGGGGCACAGGCGTCCACCGCAGTCCACCGAACCGGGGCCCGTACTCGATGTCCGTGCACAGCCATACGGCAGCCCACTACGACGTCGCTGCCACAGCGCCGTCCGAACCCGCGCGCGCGACGCAGTCCGACCCGACCCGCCCGCCCGAGTTCCCGCGGCACGTGGTGACCGCCGTGCTCGTCTCCCACGACGGCGCCCGCTGGCTGCCCGACGCGCTGGCCGGCCTGCTCGGCCAGGAGCGCCCGGTGCAGTACGCCGTGGCGGCCGACACCGGCAGCGCCGACGACTCCTCCCAGCTGGTCACCGAAGTCCTCGGCGCGGACCAGGTGCTGCACCTCGCCCGGCGCACCGGCTTCGGCCAGGCCGTCGAGGAGGCCACCCGCACCGCCCCGGTGCTGACCCCCGACGACCTGCCGTACCTGAAGCGACCCAGCGGCTGGGACCCCGTGACGCGCTCATGGCGCGACGACGCCTACGACATGCCCGAGCTTCCGCACGGGGAGCCGGTGCAGTGGCTGTGGCTGCTGCACGACGACTGCGCCCCCGAACCCGACGCTCTGGCCCAGCTGTTGCGGGTGGTGGAGAACGAGTACGAACTCGGCCGCGAGGACGTGGCGGTCGTCGGCCCCAAACTCCGCGGCTGGTACGACCGGCGGCAACTGCTCGAAGTGGGCGTGTCCATCGCCAACTCCGGCCGCCGCTGGACCGGTCTGGACCGCCGTGAGCAGGACCAGGGCCAGCACGACCACGTCCGGTCCGTGCTGTCGGTGTCCACCGCCGGGATGCTGATCCGGCGCGATGTCTACGAGCAGCTCGGCGGGTTCGACCGCCGGCTGCCCCTGATGCGCGACGACGTCGACCTGTGCTGGCGGGCCACCGCCGCCGGCCATCGTGTCCTGATCGCCCCCGAGGCCGTCGTGCGCCATGCCGAGGCGGCCTCCCGCGAGCGCCGCACCGTCGACTGCGCGGGCCGCACCGCCGCCTCCCCGCACAAGGTCGACAAGGCGGGCGCCGTCTACACCCTGCTCGTCAACACCCGCACCGCCGCGCTGCTCTGGGTACTGCTGCGCCTGGTGTTCGGCACGCTGCTGCGAACCGTCGCCCATCTCGTCGGCAAGGTCCCCGGACAGGCCGTCGACGAGATCCGCGGCCTGATGGGCACGCTGCTGCGGCCCGAGCGGATCCTCGCCGCGCGGCGCAGGCGCGGCAAACCGCAGATCGACAAGGGTGAACTGCGGGCTCTGTTCCCGCCGCCCGGCGCGACCGTCCGCGCCACCTTCGAGCAGGTCGCGAGCAACCTCGTCGGCCGCTCCGACCCCGAGGTCTCCTCGGCCGGACGGCACGGCGGCGCGGTCGAGTCCGGACCCGGCGGCGACGACGCGGACTACCTGGAGATCGAGCAGTTCGCCCGCCTCAAGCGCATCGCCCGCAAGCCCGGCCCGGTGCTCTTCCTGGTGCTGCTGGTGGTCTCCCTGGTCGCCTGCCGCGGTCTGCTCGGCAGCGGAGCGCTGGCGGGCGGCGCCCTGCTGCCCGCCCCGGCCGACTCCTCCGAGCTGTGGTCGCGCTACCTCGACTCCTGGCACCCGGTGGCCGCCGGCGGCACCCCGCCCGCGCCGCCGTACCTGGCGATCGTGGCGATGCTGGCCTCCGTGCTGTTCGGTTCGACCGGCCTCGCGGTCACCGTCCTGCTCGTCGGCTCGGTTCCGCTGGCGGGGTTCACCGCGTACTTCGCCTCGCGCCCGCTCGTCGGCTCCCGGCTGCTGCGCGCGTGGGCCGCCGTCGTGTACGCCTTCCTGCCGGCGGCCACCGGCGCGCTTGCGGGCGGCCGGATCGGCACCGCCGTCCTGGCCGTGCTGCTCCCGCTCATCGCGCGCGCGGGCATCGCGGCAAGCGGCCTCGCCGCCCCCTCCGGCGCGCGCGGCAGCTGGCGCGCCACCTGGGCGTACGCGCTGCTGCTGACCGTCACCACCGCCTTCACCCCCATTGTCTTGCCGGTCGCGGTCGTCCTCGGCCTCGGTGTGCTGGCCGTGCGACGGGGCGACATCGTGGCCTACGGACTGCGCTTCCTGGTGCAGTTGGGCACCCCGCTGCTGCTCCTCGCGCCCTGGTCGCTGTCGCTGCTGCCGTTCGGCTTCTTCAAGGAGGCCGGCCTGGAGTACGGCTCCTCGGCCGCCTCCGCGCTCGACCTGCTCGGCGCGAGCCCGGGCGGTCCCGGCACGGTGCACGGGCTGATGCTCATCGGCGTCGTCCTGGCCGCGCTGGCCGCCCTGATGCGCTCCGAGCGCCAGCCCTGCATCCGGACGGCCTGGGTGATCGCCCTGGTGGGGCTCGTCTTCGCGGTTCTGTCCAACGGCTCGAGATGGGCCGGGCCCGCGACCCTCGTCTACGGCCTCGCCCTGCTGACCGCCGCCGTGGTCGGCGCCGACGGGGCACGCGCGCGGGTGGCCGAGCAGAGTTTCGGCTGGCGCCAGCCGGTCGCCGCACTGATCGCCTTCGCCTCGGCCGCAGGTCCGCTGCTCCTCGCGGCCGGCTGGATGATCCGCGGCGCCGACGGCCCCGTGGAGCGGCGCGACCCGGTGCAGGTGCCCGCGTTCGTCGCCGAGGAGAGCACCACCGCCGACCAGGCCCGCACCCTGGTCCTCGACAGCGACTCCCCGGCCCACGTCGGCTACATGCTGGTCCGCGGCTCCGGCGCCCGCATGGGCGACGAGGAACTGGCCGCCGCGGACGGCGAGAACAGCAGGCTCGACAAGGTCGTCGCCAACCTCGTCGCCGGCTCCGGCGCCGACCAGGTGAACCAGCTCGGCGGCTTCGCCGTGCGCTACGTCCTCGTCCACAAGGGCGCCCCGCGCGAGGTCAGCCGCGTCCTGGACGCCACCCCCGGCCTGTCCCGGCTCAGCCAGCAGGACGGAAGCGCGCTGTGGCGGGTGGACCAGGAGGTCTCGCGGGCCGCCATCGTGCCCGCCTCCGGCTCCGGCACCGCACAGTCCGTCGCCTCGGGGCCCGTCGAGATCCACACCACCATCCCGGCCGGCGCCGGCGCCGGCGGCCGCGTGCTGCGCCTCGCCGACTCCGCCGCCACCGGCTGGACCGCCACCCTGGACGGCAAGCCGCTGGCACGGACCACGGTGGACGGTTGGGCGCAGGGCTTCCAGCTCCCCGCCTCCGGCGGCAGGCTGGACGTCACCTTCGACGACCCGGTCGCACACACCGGCTGGCTGTGGGCCCAGGGCGCGCTCGCCGTCGTCCTCGTGGTGCTCGCCCTGCCCGGCCGGCGCCGCGACGTCGACGACGACCTGCCCGAGGAGCAGCTCGTCCCCGCCCAGGCCGTTGCCGGAGAGGGGCGCCGTGCCCGTCGGCTGCGTGCCCAGGCGGAGGCCGAGGAGACCGGAGAGAGCGGCGAGCCCGGCCGGGACGAGCAGCCGGGTCCGGACTTCGCGCCTCCGCCCGCGCCGGAGGCCCCCGCCGCCGTCCCGCACCAGCAGTCCTACGGTGAATGGGACACCACCGCCTACGCCGGAACCGGAGCCGAGTACGGCACCTACGGCGGCGAGCAGTACCAGGGCGCCCAGCAGTACCCGGCGGGCGCCTACGACCCGGCGTACCAGACCGGCCCCTACCAGGGCGGCCAGTACGACCCGTACGCCTACGGCGGGCAGACCCCGGCCGTGCCCTACGACCAGGCCTACCACCAGGGCTACGACGAGTCGTACGACCCGGCCCAGCCTCACCACCCGCACGGCATCGGCAGTGAGCGCCCCGACGGGAGCCAGCAGTGAACCGCACCACCCTGTCCCTGATCGCCGGCACGACCGCGCTCGTCGCCGTCACCGGATTCGCCGCCCTGAACACGCCGGCCGCCCCGGGCCACGGTCCCGCCAAGGCGGCCGCCCAGCTGCCCGTGGAGCGTACGACCCTGGTCTGTCCCACGCCGAGCAACTCGGAGATCGCCGACACCTCGTACACGTCGTTCACGCCCGTGACCGACGGCACCGGCAGCGCCGGCCAGGCCCGACTCCAGGCCGCCACCGAGGAGTCGGGCACCGGCACGGGCGACACCTCGAGCACGGGTACCGGCAAGGACAACGGCAGCGGCAAGGGCAACGCCAAGGGCAACGGCGACGCCAAGAAGAAGGCCGGGAAACCGGTACTGGAGCCCAAGCAGCCCGGCACCCCCGTCACCGGGGACACCTCCGGTGCGGACGCGCCCGCGCTGATCGGCACCGCCGAGGGCAGGTTCGCGCCGGGCTGGACAATGCAGGAGACCACCGAGGTGGCCGCGGGCACCGGGCGGGGGCTGCAGGGTGTCAACTGCACCGCTCCGGACACGGAGTTCTGGTTCCCGGGCGCCAGCACCGCGTCCAGCCGCTCCGACTACGTCCATCTGACCAACCCCGACGACTCCGCCGCCGTCGTCGACATCGAGCTCTACGGCAAGAACGGCGCCGTCAAGTCCACGGTGGGCGAGGGCATCACGGTCCAGCCGCACTCCAGCGAGCCGGTCCTGCTGTCCACCCTCGCCGACGCACCGCAGGAGGACCTGACCGTGCACGTGAGCGTGCGCAGCGGACGGGTCGGGGCGGCGGTGCAGGCGCTCGACGCCAAGCTCGGCGGGGACTGGCTGGCCGCGGCGACGGATCCGGCCGGCAGCCTGGTGCTCCCGGGCATCCCCAAGGACGCGACCTCCGTACGGCTGATCGCCTTCACGCCCGCCGACGCGGACGCCGACCTGAAGGTGCGGCTGGCCTCGCCGTCCGGGCTGATCACGCCCGCCGGGCATGAGACGGTGCACGTGAAGGGCGGCACGACGACCGCCGTCGACCTCGGTGACGTCACCCGCGGGGAGGCGGGGTCCCTCGTGCTGACACCGACGTCCCGGTCGGTGCGGGTGGTCGCCGCCCTGCGGGTGGTGCGGGGCAAGGGCGGCGGGGCGCAGGAGACGGCGTTCATCCCGGCGACGGGGCCGATCGGCACCAGGGCGACCTCAGCGGGCAGCAGCGGCAAGGACACGACGCTGTCACTGACGGCCCCCACCGCCACGGCGCAGGTCAAGGTCACCGCGTCCGCGGGCAGCGGAGGCGGTACGCCGGTGTCCAGGACGTACACGATCAAGGCGGGCACGACCCAGGACATCGTCCCGCCGGCACCTTCGGGTCTGAAGGGCACGTACGCCCTGACGGTGCAACGGCTGTCCGGTGGCCCGGTGTACGGGGCACGGACCCTCGCGGCGACGCAGGAGGGCGTGCCGGGCTTCACGGTCCAGACCCTGCCGGACGACCGCGGAACGGTGGCGGTACCGCAGGCGGACCAGGACCTGTCGGTGCTGCAGAGGTAGGGCGAAAGGGGCGACCCGCCGTCGGATCAGTCCTCGCCGTACCGGGGATCCACCGTCTCGGGGGTGAGCCCCAGCAGCTCGGCCACCTGCTCGACCACGATCTCGTGTACGAGTGCCGCCCGTTCGTCCCGCCCCTTGGTGCGGATCTCGACCGGGCGCCGGTAGATCACCACCCGCGCCCGGCGGCCGTCCTGCGCGGCAAGCGTCCCGCCGAGGGGCACGGCCTCGTCGCTCCAGACCTGCCCGGGCCCGTCCAGCCTGGGCACCTCCAGCACCAGGAAGTCGATGTCGGCGAGCTGCGGCCACCGGCGCTCCAGGCGGTCCACGGAGTCCTGCACCAGGTCCGCGAACGCCTCGGCCCGGCTCGCGGCGAGCGGCACCTGCGGCGGCGCGATCGGGCCGCGCATGCCACGGCCATGGCGATCACGACGTCGGGGCCCGGGGCCGGCGGCACGGGGCGGTACACGGTTGTCCATCACTGCTGAAGGGTAGTCCCCGGCGGGCCACGGCGCCCTGCCTCCGCGCGGCATACGGGGGCACTTCGCCAGCCCGCGCAACCCCATGTCTGTTGATGACCATTCAAGCCAATGTTGGGCTCGATTCCGTATCCCTCCGAGACTGTCGACATCAAGATATTTGACTGTGTTTGTACCGGGTGATGACCGGACGAAGGGCGGTTCGAGATTTCGGCCAGTTGCCGTACCCGCAGGTCAGCAAGTCGGGTCAGAAAGGGCGTGTGGGGTGTTTCACAGCACGACACGGTGGGGTGACCTGGTGGAGAGTCGTCGCGGCCCGCTCAAGAGTGCGGTACCGTCCAACGTCGTGAGCCCTGTACGTCGCTGTTCGCGCACCGCTTGCGGCCGCCCCGCCGTCGCGACGCTGACGTACGTCTACGCCGACTCGACCGCGGTCCTCGGCCCGCTCGCCACCTACGCCGAACCCCACTGCTACGACCTGTGCGCCGAGCACTCGGAGCGTCTGACCGCCCCGCGCGGCTGGGAGGTCGTCCGGCTCCTCGACGGCTCGGCCCCGGCCCGCCCCAGCGGTGACGATCTGGAAGCGCTTGCCGACGCGGTCCGCGAGGCGGCCCGGCCCCAGCGGCGTGCGGCCGAGGCCGCAGGCGGCGGCGCCCGTGCCGCGGACCCGATGGAGGTCGCGCGCCGCGGCCATCTCCGCGTCCTGCGCTCGCCCGACAACTGACCCGGCCGACAGCGCTCTCTCTGCGAAACCGTTTCTCTGGGCCCGGGAACAGAAGTCCATCCTCTGACCTCCGGGTAACGCCGGGTGGACGGCCCGGTTGCCAACAGCGCACCGACGGCCGGGGCGGGTAGTTTGAGGTGCCCCACAGGACGTTCGGGGTGCCCCATAGGACTTTCAGGAGGGTTGGGCGTGGCTGCTGATCTGTCGCAGATCGTGAAGGCGTACGACGTACGCGGGGTGGTCCCGGACCAGTGGGACCAGTCGCTGGCCGAACTCTTCGGAGCGGCCTTCGCCCAGGTGACCGGCGCCGGCGCGATCGTGATCGGGCACGACATGAGGCCCTCGTCCCCCGGCCTGGCGCGCGCCTTCGCGCGCGGGGCCGCACAGCGCGGCGTGGACGTCACCGAGATCGGCCTGTGCTCGACGGACCAGCTGTACTACGCCTCGGGCGCGCTGAACCTGCCGGGCGCGATGTTCACGGCCTCCCACAACCCGGCGCAGTACAACGGCATCAAGATGTGCCGGGCGGGTGCCGCCCCCGTCGGCCAGGACTCGGGCCTGGCAGAGATCCGCGAACTGGTCGAGCAGTGGCGCGAGTCGGGCGCCCCCGCGCCGGCCGCCCGGCCGGGAACGATCACGCAGCGCGACACGTTGGAGGACTATGCGGCGCACCTGCGCTCCCTCGTCGACGTGTCCTCCATCCGCCCCCTGAAGGTCGTCGTGGACGCGGGCAACGGCATGGGCGGCCACACCGTCCCGACGGTCTTCACCGGCCTGCCCGTCGACCTCGTCCCGATGTACTTCGAACTGGACGGCACCTTCCCCAACCACGAGGCCAACCCCCTGGATCCGGCCAACCTCGTCGACCTGCAGAAGAAGGTCCACCAGGAGGGCGCCGACCTCGGCATCGCCTTCGACGGAGACGCCGACCGCTGTTTCGTCGTCGACGAGCACGGCGAGCCGGTCTCCCCGTCCGCGATCACCGCGCTGGTCGCCGCCCGCGAGCTGGCCAGGCACGGCGGCAAGGGCGTGATCATCCACAACCTGATCACGTCCTGGTCGGTTCCCGAGGTCGTGCGGGAGAACGGCGGCACGCCGGTCCGCACCCGGGTGGGCCACTCCTTCATCAAGGCCGAGATGGCCAGGTCGGGCGCGATCTTCGGCGGCGAGCACTCCGCGCACTACTACTTCAAGGACTTCTGGAACGCCGACACGGGCATGCTGGCCGCCCTGCACGTCCTCGCGGCCCTCGGCGGTCAGGGCGGTCCCCTGTCGGCCATGGTCGCCCAGTACGACCGCTACGTCGGCTCCGGGGAGATCAACTCCACGGTCGACGACCAGGCGGCCCGCCTCGCCGCCATCAGGGCCGCCTACGAGGGCCGCGAGGGCGTCGCCCTCGACGAACTCGACGGCCTCACGGTCACCACCGCCGACTGGTGGTTCAACGTCCGTCCCTCCAACACCGAGCCCCTGTTGCGGCTGAACGCGGAGGCGCGTGACGAGGTGCTGATGACCAAGATCCGCGACGAGGTCCTGACCCTCATCCGCGGCTGACCGGCCGCCTGCCTTTCGGCCGACCGCGACGTGTGGGGGTGGGCGGGGGCCGGGGCCAGGGGGCAGAGTCCCAGTGCATGAGGCGCCAGGGGCAGCGTCCCCCGGACACACCCCCGGACACACCCCCGGCCCAGGGCACCCGGACCGGGGCACCCCCGGCCCAGGCAACCCCGCACGCGCCCGCCCCCGGCGGTACGCTGACCAGGCACAACCGGACACCGCCCAAGCCACGCCCCTGAAGGGAAAGCCCATGCCGCTCGAAGCCGGCCTTCTGGAGATCCTCGCCTGCCCGGCCTGCCACGCCCCCCTCAAGGAGCAGGACACCGAGCTGATCTGCACCGGTCAGGACTGCGGCCTGGCCTACCCCGTGCGCGACGGCATCCCTGTCCTCCTCGTCGACGAGGCCCGCCGCCCCGCGTAACCGACGACCCGGCGATCGGACCCCGATCGGAGGCTGCCGCCCATGCTCGACGAATCGCTGCTCGACTCCCCGGAGGGCCTCGCCGAGGCCGACCGGCGCGGCCTGCTCCGCGGTGCCGCCGAGGCCGGTGCCCGCATCCGGACCGCCGCCCGGCACGCCGTCGAGGCCGGCGTCCACGACCTCAAGCCCGACGGCCGTCCCCGCGCCGTCCTGATCGCCGGCCCGGGCGCCGCCGCCACCCACGCCGCCGACCTCCTCGGCACGCTGGCCGGCACCGGCAGCCCCGTCACCCGGTTGGCTCCCACCGGCGTCGCCCCGGCCGCGGGCGCCCTGCGCTGGGAGCTGCCGGGCTGGGTCAGCTCCGTCGACCTGCTGCTGATCGCCACCCCGGACGGCACCGAGCCGAGCCTGTCCCTGCTCTGCGAACAGGCCTACCGCCGCGGCTGCACGGTCGTCGCCGTGGCCCCGGCCGGCACTCCGCTCGCGGAGGCGGTGGCCGGCGCCCACGGCCTGTTCGTACCCATGGCGACCGCCCCCTACGACCAGGACGAGCCGCTTGCCGCGTCCGCGCCCGGGGTCCTGTGGGCGCTGCTCACGCCGTTGCTCGCGCTGCTGGACCGGGTGGGCCTGCTCACCGCCCCGCCCGACGCCCTGGAGAAGGCCGCCGACCGGCTGGACCTCATCGCCGAGCGCTGCGGCCCCGCCATCGCCGCCTACAGCAACCCGGCCAAGACCCTGGCCGCCGAACTCGCCGACGCGGTGCCGGTGATCTGGACCGAGGGCATCTCGGCCGGCCCCGCGGGCCGCCGTTTCGCCGCCGGGCTCGCCGAGCTGTCCGGCATCCCCGCGGTCGTCGCCGAACTCCCCGAGGCGCTCGCCGCGCACAGCGCCCTGCTCGCCGGTCCGCTCGCCGCCAGCGCCGACCCGGACGACTTCTTCCGGGACCGCGTCGAGGAGCGGCCCGCCCTGCACGCGCGCGTGGTGCTGCTCCGCGACCGCCCCATCGGCGGCCTGACCGCCGCCCCCGCCGCCCGTGACCTGGCGCTGAGCCACGACACGCCGATCAGTGAGCTGGAGCCGGACCCCGGAGACGAAATCGAGGCCCTCGCGGAACTGATCGCCGTCACGGATTTCGCCGCCGTTTACCTGGCGCTCGCTTCGAGGGCCTGACCTTGTCCCCGGCGCGCTGACCGCCGTACCCACGACGCCCCGACCGTCGTACGTACGGCGAACCGGCGTCGTACGCGAAGAGAACCGGCAGGAAGAAGCGCATGGACCGCCTCGACAACACCGTCCGCCCCTACGCCTGGGGTTCCGCCACCGCCATCCCGCACCTGCTCGGCGTCGAGCCGAACGGCCGGCCGCAGGCGGAGATGTGGATGGGCGCCCACCCGGGCGCACCCTCGCGCACCGGGCGCGGCACGCTGGCGGAGGTCATCGAGGCGGACCCGAAGCGGGAGCTGGGCGCCAAGACCGTCGCGCGGTTCGGCCCGCAGCTGCCCTTCCTGCTCAAGATCCTCGCCGCCGACGCACCGCTGTCCCTCCAGGTCCACCCCGACCTCGACCAGGCCAAGGAGGGCTACGCCGAGGAGGAGCGCCGCGGCATCCCGGCCGGCGCCCCGCACCGCAACTACAAGGACGCCAACCACAAGCCCGAACTCATCTGCGCGCTCACCGAGTTCGACGGCCTGTGCGGCTTCCGCACCCCGGCCCGCGCCGCCGACCTGCTCGACGGCCTCGGCGTGGACTCCCTCAAGCCGTACGTCGATCTGCTGCGCGCCCAGCCGGAGGACGCGGCCCTGCGCGAGGTGCTCACCGCGATCCTCACCGCCGACCGCGCGGAGACGGCGCGCACGGTCGCCGAGGCCGCGGCCGCCTGCGCCCGCCTCGGTGGCCAGTACACCCCCTATGCGGGCATCGCCCACCACTACCCGGGCGACCCGGGCGTCCTTGCCGCGATGCTCCTCAACCATGTGCGTCTGCAGCCCGGGGAGGCGCTCTTCCTCGGCGCGGGCATCCCGCACGCCTACCTCAGCGGCCTCGGCGTCGAGATCATGGCCAACTCCGACAACGTGCTGCGCTGCGGCCTGACCCCCAAGCACGTCGACGTGCCGGAACTCCTGCGCGTCGTCCGCTTCGAGGCCGGCGACCCCGGCGTGCTGCGCCCCGAGGCCGCCCCGGACGGTGAGGAGGTCTACGAGACCCCGATCGACGAGTTCCGCCTCTCCCGCCACGTCCTGCCCGAGGGCGCATCCGCCCACGACCTCACCCTCGGCACCCCGCAGATCCTGCTCTGCACGGCTGGCTCCGTACGGGCCGGCGAGCACGAACTGACGCCGGGCCGGTCGGTGTTCGTCCCGGCGGGCGAAAAGGCCGAAGTGTCCGGGCCCGGCACGGTCTTCCGCGCCACGGTCGTCGTCTGAGGCAGCCGCCCGCCGGAACTCCCGCGCAGCACCACCGCACCGGGCTGCAACAATGGCCCACCCGCAAAGGACCGGCCAGGGCCGGGACCGGCGAAGGTACGGAAGCGAAGGGACAACGCGGACTCATGAGCGCGTCAGGCGGCACCAGGGCGATCGTGGCGGCACTCGGCGCCAACCTCGCGATCGCGGCATCCAAGTTCGTGGCGTTCGCGTTCAGCGGTTCGTCGTCCATGCTCGCCGAAGGCGTCCACTCGCTCGCCGACTCCGGCAACCAGTTCCTGCTGATCATCGGCGGCAAGCGCGCCCAGCGCGAGGCGACCCCGCAGCACCCCTTCGGCTACGGCCGCGAGCGCTACATCTACGCCTTCCTGGTCTCCATCGTGCTGTTCTCGGTCGGCGGCATGTTCGCCATCTACGAGGGCTACGAGAAGATCCAGCACCCGCACGAAGTGGAGCACTGGTACTGGCCGGTGGGCGTCCTCGTCTTCGCGATCATCGCCGAGGGCTTCTCCTTCCGCACAGCCATAAAGGAGTCCAACGAACTGCGCGGCAGGCTGTCCTGGGCGCAGTTCATCCGCCGCGCCAAGGCACCCGAGCTGCCGGTCGTCCTGCTGGAGGACTTCGGTGCGCTGATCGGTCTCGTCCTCGCCCTCGGCGGTGTAGGCCTGGCCCTGCTCACCGGCAACGGCGTCTGGGACGGCGTCGGCACCGTCTGCATCGGTGTCCTCCTCGTCTGCATCGCGCTCGTCCTGGCGGCCGAGACCAAGTCCCTGCTGCTGGGCGAGGCGGCCGGCGTCGAGGTCGTGAAGCAGATCGAGGCCGCCATGGTCGACGGCGAAACCGTCACCGGCATCATCCACATGCGCACGCTCCACCTGGGCCCCGAGGAACTCCTCGTCGCCGCCAAGATCGCCGTCCGGCACGACGACACGGCCGCCGAGGTCGCCTCCGCCATCAACGCCGCCGAGGCCCGCATCCGCGCCGCCGTCCCCATCGCCCGGGTCATCTACCTGGAGCCGGACATCTACAGCGAGGCCGAGGCGGCGAAGGGACCGGACCGGGAGGCCACCCCGGGGGGTCCGACCCCGCACCCCACCGGGCACTGAGCCGCGGACCGATCACTCACACCTGCACGGGCCACGGCGGAACCGGCGCCGCCGTCCTCCGCCGCCGCACGGCCAGGGCCGCGATCCCCAGTCCGAGGCCCACCAGCACGCACACCGCCCCGACGATCATGGCGCCGCCGAGGAGCACGGGGACGGTGTAGTCCTCGGTCACCCGGCCGCGGACGGCGGAGACGGCCACCGTCCCGTCGTGGTCGTCGGCGAAGAACCGCGAGTCCCGCGCGTTCCCACGGTTGTCACCCAGCAGGAACAGCCGCCCCTGCGGGACCGTGACGTCATAGGCCTTGTGAGCGCCGTCGGCGTCGCCGTGGTTCACGTACGGCTCCGTCAGCGGTTTGCCGTTCACGGTGATCCGCGCGTTCCGGCCCTGCCCCGTGCAGCACACCACGTGGTCGCCGCCCACACCGGTGACCCGATGCATGAGGTACGCGTCGAACCCGTAGCGTTCCGGCGCCGAGAACAGGGCGACCTCACCGCGTCGCACCTCGCTGCCGTCGACCCGTTCGTAGACGACCCGGTCGCCCGGCTCGTAGGTCGGCGACATGCTAGTGCCCCGGCAGGCAACGTTCGCCCCGTCGCGACGCCCGGCACGCACTCTCGCCGCACCGGCCGAAAGCCCAAGTACGTCCAGTACGAGGA